>NZ_DAHVNP010000031.1 GCF_027319265.1 Ferrimicrobium sp.
ACTGATCGACTCTGGCCAACAGCTTGTGGTGGCGCGGTCCGCTCTTGAACTGGCACTCAGAAGTCTGAACGCATCCCTCGGCGACATCAGTACGTTTTTCGTCACCCATATCCATCGTGATCATTACACGCAGGCAGTCGCTGTTCGGCGCGAGTTTGGGAATCGGATCTATCTTGGCGCCGGAGAACGCGAGTCGATGAACCATGCCTCCCATCCCACCGGCAATCCCCTGCACGATCAGCTGGTCGAACTGGAGCGCTGTGGGGCGAACGCACTGGTGGCAAACATCAAGCCCTCGTCTGACACCGAAGATATTGCTGGCTCACTCTATGAAGAGCCCGATGATTGGCTCCAGGAGGAGACGATCGAGCTTGCGAATCGGCAGTTGCGGGTCATCGCAACCCCTGGACATACACGAGGACATGTCATCTTTTATGACGACAGCAATCGATTGTTGTTCGCTGGAGATCATGTGCTTCCACACATCACCCCATCCATCGGATTCGAACCACTGGTATATCCGGATCCGCTCGGCAACTACCTACGTTCGCTGCGACGCGTACGACATCTTCCCGAGGGCCATCTGCTTCCAGCCCACGGGATGCCTGCACCCGGATTCTATCGTAGGGTCGATGAGTTGCTTGCTCATCACGATGAGCGGCTGGGGGCCACCGAGGCTGCGGTGATCGCGGGGGCATCAAGTCCTTACGAAGTCGCGAGCGTTCTCCGTTGGACGCGACGGCGACGCCACTTGGTAGAACTTGACCCGTTCAATCAGATGTTAGCGGTGATGGAGACCAAATATCATCTCGAACTCCTCGCGATCCAGGGTCGGCTACAGCAGTCTCTTGTCGCGGGTACCTATCAATTCAAGGTCGCGGGCCAAGAACTCCAGCATTCGTAACTTCCGTTTCACCAGAGATGAGCGTCCCCTCAAGGTGATTAGATAGTAAAGGCGAGGTTGGTGACGATCTGGTTTGCAATCGCCTGATCCCCCTCGATCATGATGGAGTCGTCGGTCTGATGCGGGTCGACTCTCCCACAAGCAAGTGCCATAAAGAGGGTGGAGTCTATCTGTAACCGACAGGAGGGTGTCTCGATTGAGGGCACAAGCCGTGCTCGTTCTCCCACCTCGATGTTCCAGGTTCTTGGCGCTCCGCCGGTGAGGGATACGACCACGGTACTCCCTTTGGGAAGGTGGGCCTGCTTGCCGATGATATAACCGATGGCGCGCTCCACCTCGTCGATACTCGCCTCCACGACTGCTCCAGATTCATGACCAGGTAGATCAAGAGAACGACGTAGATCCTGCTCATGGACCCAGCAGTCGAAGATGCGAATCTGAAGAAACCGCCGGAACGGTGCTTGTCCAATGGGTGTCCAACCCGTGACATCGAGTTCTGCGTCGGTGAGGGTCGACAGCACATGGGTGCGTTGGGTAATGGTGTTGTGGTAGCTGACCAGGAGTTCGTTGACCGATAGTTGACGTAATGTGACTAGCCAACGGTCGTTGAGCTCGGCGATTTCGTTGGCGTAGTGGCGATCTGTGGGAAGCGGCCCGTCGAAGGGCGATGCACCACTCAAGAAGAGCTCCGTGCCGACGATGTGAGCAAGAATGTCGAAGCTTGTCCAGTGTGGAAGGATCGATGGTTGTAACCATTGATCCTCGGTGATCTGAGCGATGAACAGACTGAGGGCGTCCCACTCTGCTATGAGCGTTGTGACGACGGGATCCACGAGCTATTCGCCTGAATTCGTTGCTGGCGCAGCCGGCAGGCCTGCGCTGGTTGTGTCGATGGCTTCGCCGAAGGTCACCTCTTTACCTCGATTGATACTTTTCCAGTCACGCCCTTGGAGGTAGGGCTCCAGTGCACTGGCGATGGCATTGCGTTGCGTTGGTCCCTTGGGCTGTTGGAGTTCGAAGAAGTTTGCATGTCGCGATGCAGTAAGGACCATCGTCCATAGCTCAAGCGCCTGTTCTCCAGACGGTGGATCGATGAGGACCGGGCCAAAGAGGGTCTGGTCGTTGTCAAAGATCAGCGTCGGTACCCCAAAACCTCCCGCGGCCAGTACTCTTTCATGGTCGTACCGGATCTCGTCATCGAGGGTCGGATCATCCATCGACGCTTCGACCAAGCTCGGGTCCAGATCCAACTCCGTCAAGAGCTTGCGCGCCACTGACGGATCGTGGGGTTTTTGACCGGCTTCGTGAAGGGCAAAGCCGGCAATGGCATACCATCGGTCGACGAGTATGGGATCCTGGCGTCGAAGGAGCGCGGCTATGCGAAGCATGGACCAACCATAGGACCATGAACGTTCCCAGGGATGGCGCTTTCTGTCCTCCCGATTGACCTCCTCAAGACTGAAGAACCTCCAGTTGATCGTCAATGGAACTTGCTCGCGAACCTGGCGGATCCACTTGGAGGTCATATAGGCAAATGGGCAGAGAATGTCAAAATGGTAGTCGACGGTCACTGGTTCGTTGAGATCAATCACCCTTGACAGGCTAGTGAGCGTGGTGAAAACAGGGGGCGTACCATCGAAGAATCGGGTGCTTATCGGGTGCCGTCGTACCATCGAGGCCAGGGATCCACGCCGCAGCTCGTCGAGTCTATGCTACTGTAGCTCTGAGGGGAGGTTCTGTTGGGCGAAGCAATTGAGATTACGGTTAGTGGGACCACATATTCGGCGAGCTTAGGGGAGTTGCTCATAGAGGTGCTCAATCGGGCTGAGATCGGCGTTCCACAGGTCTGCTACCACCCGGCACTTGGAACCATCGGAACCTGTGATCTGTGCCTGGTCACGGTTGATGGGCGCACCCGGCGAGCCTGTGAGTACACTGTCGCTGGTGGCGAGGTGGTGCGGTTGCAGAGCGTCGCCCGTGAGCGTGTTGCTGGTGCACAACGCTTACTTGTTAACCATGACCTCTACTGCACTATTTGCGATAACAACAACTCGGACTGCGTCCTGCATAACAGCATTCGCGACATGGGCATCAACGATCAGCCCGAGCCGTTTCGACCAAAACCTTATGCTGTTGACGATAGCCACCCTTTCTATCGCTATGATCCGTCGCAATGCATCCTGTGTGGGCGGTGTGTGCAAGCTTGTCAAGAGGTCCAGGTCAACGAGACGTTGTCGATCGACTGGTCCTTGCCGATTCCCCGTGTTGTCTTTGATGGCGGTGTCCCGGCAGGCGAGTCCAGTTGTGTGAGCTGTGGACACTGTGTGACGGTCTGTCCCTGCAATGCGTTGATGGAGAAGTCGATGATTGGTAGGGCAGGCATCGCCACCAACATCAAGCCAAAGGTGCGCGAGCCGATGATCAACCTCACCAAAGCGCTCGAACCGGCGATTGGACTCAAACCCATCTTTATGCTCTCCGAGATGGAGGAGCGACTCCGGCGACAGCTCGTCAAGAAGACGAAGACGGTCTGCACCTACTGTGGCGTCGGGTGCTCCTTCGACCTCTGGACCAAGGGGCGCACCATACTCAAGGTTCATCCGGAACATGGCCCGATGAACGGCATCTCGACCTGTGTGAAGGGTAAGTTCGGCTGGGACTATGTCAACAGTGCTGATCGTCTAGAACATCCGCTAATTCGCGATGGTGACCACTTTCGTCAGGCGACGTGGGATGAGGCGTTTGTCTTTATCGCTGATTCAATCAAAGCCATCGTTGAGCGTGATGGTCCTGACGCCGTCGGGGTCATCGCCTCTTCGAAGTGCACCAATGAGGAGGCGTTCCTCGCTCAAAAACTAGCACGGGCCGTCATTGGAACTCACAATGTGGACAACTGCTCACGCTATTGCCAGTCACCAGCAACGATGGGACTGTGGCGAACGGTTGGCTATGGTGGTGACTCGGGTTCGGCGACCGATATCGAAGCGAGCGATCTTGTCTTGATCGTGGGTTCGAATACCGCCGAGAGCCATCCAGTCATCGCGACCAGAGTGAAACGGGCCCACAAGTCGCGAGGTCAAAAGCTCATCGTTGCCGATCTGCGCAAGCATGAGATGGCGGAGCGTGCCGATATCTGGTTTGCACCCCGTCCAGGCACCGACCTGGTTTGGTTGTCGGCCGCGAGTCGGTACCTGATCGACCATGGATATCATGACGAGAAGTTCATCGCTGACAAGGTTGAGAACCTCGCCGACTTCGTAACCTCGCTAGAACCATTCACGGTCGCCTATGCTGCCGGAGTCACGGGCGTCGCCGAGGAGACGCTGATCACCGTCTTTGAGACGCTTGCCCACGCGGACTCTATTGCCGTGCTCTGGGCGATGGGAGTGACCCAACATAGCGCAGGCTCTGATACCTCGACGGCCATCGCAAACTTGCTGTTAGTCTCTGGTAACTTCGGGAAGCCGGGATGCGGAGCGTACCCGTTGCGCGGTCACAACAACGTGCAAGGGGCGAGTGACTTTGGTGCGATGCCGACCTATTTTCCTGGGTATGAGTTGGTTGATGATCCCAAAGTGGTGGCCAAGTACGAGGCAGCGTGGGGAAAGACGATGCCAACGACCCGGGGGCTGGACAATCACGAGATGGTGGATGCAATTCACTCCGGAACGTTGAAGGCTCTTCTCCTGACCGGCGAGGAGATGGGTCTGGTAGACGCAAACTCCACCGTCGTACAGGATGCCTTTCGCAAACTTGAGTTCTTTGTCGTCCAGGATATCTTTTTCTCGCACACGGCTCGGTTTGCCAATGTCGTGTTGCCTGCGGCACCGTCATTGGAGAAGGAAGGCACCTTTACCAGTACGGAGAGGCGCCTTCAGCGTCTGTACCGGGTGCTTGATCCGCTTGGTGAGGCACGGCCCGACTGGCAGATCACCCAAGGTATTGCACGAGCGATGGGTGCCCCATGGTCCTATGAGCACCCCTCCGATATTATGGCAGAGGCGGCGAGTCTCGCAGAGATTTTCGCTGGCGTCAGCTACGAGCGACTAGAGGGCTATCGATCGCTGCAGTGGCCGGTCGCCGAGGACGGAACCGACACGCCAACGCTGTATCTCGATCGTTTTCACTTTCCCTCCGGGAAGGCGCGCTTCTACCCTGTTGGGTACTCGACTCCTACCGACGAGGTTGATGAGGAGTTCGATATTCACGTCAACAATGGTCGGCTTTTGGAACACTTTCATGAGGGCAATATGACATATCGAGTGCCAGGGATCTCACAGATGACACCGGAACCCTTTGTTGAAGTCTCGCCAGAGTTGGCTGAACAACGAGGGGTGGTTGATGGTTCGTTCCTTCGGCTGACCTCTCGCCGGGGATCGGTCAAGGTGCGTGCGGTGATTACGGACCGGGTCCAAGGCAATCAGGTCTACCTGCCGATGAATGCCCAGCACAACGAGATGGCGGTGAATTTCCTCACCTCTTCAGAGGTCGATGGGGCTACCCATACACCGGCCTACAAGGAGTTGGCAGCCAAGCTGGAGGTGCTCGACGACAAACCACGCCGGGCGCTCCCAAAGCATAATTTTCGCTATGGACATCGCACCCCACAGCGCGGTGTCAACATCGGGGCCAAGCGTTCCAGGGGTGATTACCATAACCCGGTAGACGACGAGGCCTCGCAAATGCATACGGAACGAAAGTGAGGTAGTGATGGCGGAACCGATCGATTACCAGTCCCCCTTGACCCCAACAGTGACGAGTGCGGTTGGGTTTGAGTCGTCGAAGCTCCAAGAGACGGTGTATGCCCTGCGTCATGGAGGGGCAGATGCCTTGGCCGTGATGCTGGAGCGGTTGGACTCCAACAGCGGACGCGCTGCGATCACTCGCATTGCCAAGCTTTCACTGTTGACGGGCTCCTATACGCCGCTGCTTGTTGAACGACTCGCTAACGGAATTCAGGCGACTTCGACAAAGGTCGCCACCAGCGAGGTCCCCTCGTGGAGGGAGCTGGCGAGGCAGATGAAACTCCCCTCGACGCGGCGTGGGATCGGTGTGTTGCTTGCGTTGTTGCGTGCACTCGGTGGCGAGGAGTTCTAAAAGTTGTAACCAGTCGGTAACGTTTGAACTCTAACCTTTAACGAAAGGTTGGTCTTGGTTCGTTCATCGCTGATGCACTATATTGGAGATTGGCATTAGTTGACTTGGCGATCCCAAGGCTATCGACCTGGCTAAAGCATGTCGCCTCAGCACATAGGCGGATATGCATGAGGGCAACCCAGAAAGGGGGTGGTCTGACGTGACCGATGGTAATGAGATGTTTCCGCTGATACAGCGGCTCGATCAGGATGGAAAGCTCGTCGGCGAACTCGGAGTCCTGACCGCGGAGAATCTCAAGGAGACCTACACCACGATGCGTTTTCTACGCACCTTTGATGAGCGAGCATGGAATCTCCAACGCCAAGGTGTGATCGGGACGTACGCCCCCTTCAAGGGGCAGGAAGCCGCTCAGATGGGAGCGGTAGCCGCACTCGACGATCGTGACTGGTTAGTCCCAACGTATCGTGATTGGGCAGCAAGTTATCTACGTGGTGTCCCCATGGAGCATGCATTGTTCTTCTCGAAGGGTCACCCAAGCTTGGGTGATATCCCAGTGGGGAAGCAAGTGTTGCCAGCGCAGGTGGTGATCGCTGCCCAAACCCTCCACGGTGTCGGTGTTGCATGGGCAACCAAACTCCGTCACGAAGGGGTAGCAACTGTGGTGACTTTTGGCGATGGTGCCACCTCACAAGGTGACTTCCATGAAGCGATGAACTTTGCCTCTGTGCTCGAGGTGCCACTGATCTTTTTCTGTGAGAACAACCAGTGGGCTATCTCGGTCCCTCTGTCCCGCCAGATGCATGCCGAGACGATCGCCCAGCGCTCGGTAGCCTATGGCATCGAGGGTTTCCGCGTCGATGGCAATGACTATGTTGCCGTCGCCAATCTGATGCACGAGCTATCGGCCCGCGTTCGTAACGGCGAAGGACCCTTCCTTGTCGAGGCGGTCACCTACCGCTTGGGGGCGCATACCACCGCCGATGATCCCGGCAAATATCGCGCGGTCGAGGAGGAGGATCTGTGGATACGGCGCGATCCCCTGATTCGGCTTGAGAAGTGGCTTCGAGGTGAGGGGCTACTCAGTGATGAGGAGCTGGTCGCGATGGATGGTGACTCTGAGGCCAAGGTGGAGGAGATTCTCGCTACCTTCCGTGAGGCGCTCGAGATATCGCCACTTGTCCTTTTCGATAACGTTTATGCTGACGTTCCGGCTGGTCTGGCGTCGCAGCGTGCACAGTTTGAGGCCCGAGTCAAAGAGGTAGGAGCTTGATATGGCAAAGTTGACGATTGCACAGGCATTGAATCAAGCTTTGGAGGCTGCCTTACTTGAGGACGATGCAGTCATCATTCTCGGTGAAGACGTGGGCAAAGACGGTGGAGTCTTTCGCATTACCGATGGTCTCTTTGAGAAGTTCGGTGCTGAGCGAGTGATCGACACCCCGTTAGCGGAGTCAGGGATCGTGGGGACCTCTGTCGGACTCGCAATGGCCGGCATGAAGCCAGTAGCGGAGATCCAATTCTTTGGCTTTATCTATGAGACGATGGATCAGATCGCCTCCCAGGCGGCGCGCGTGCGTTTTCGTTCGCTTGGGCGTTACGGCGCGCCGATGGTGATCCGCGCACCATTCGGTGGCGGAGTCAAGGCCCCGGAGATCCACTCCGATTCACTTGAGGCACTGTTTACCCATACGCCGGGCATCAAGGTGGTTACGCCCTCCAACCCCTATGATGCGAAGGGTCTTTTGCTCAGTGCGATCGATGACCCTGATCCAGTGCTGTTCCTTGAACCTATGCGACTCTATCGTGCCTTCCGAGACGAGGTGCCTGAGGAGGCCTATCGAGTCCCGCTTGGCAAGGCCAATGTGGTGCGTCAAGGCACCGATGTCACGCTGATTGGCTGGGGACCATCGATGGCACTGATACTCGCAGCCGCTGACGAATTGGTCGCCCAGTACGACATCTCCCCCGAGGTGATTGACCTGCGGACGTTGACCCCACTCGACGAGGAGACGATCGTGGCTTCGGTCCAAAAGACCCAACGCGCGGTCGTGGTGCACGAAGCGGTGCGGACCTCCGGGTTCGGTGGTGAGCTGGCAGCGGTCATCCAGGAGAAGGCATTCCTCTATCTTGAGGCTCCAGTGCTGCGAGTGACAGGTTATGACACCCCGTACCCAATGACAATGTTTGAAGATCTCTGGTTGCCTGACACCTCGCAGGTGATCACCGCCGCCTTGGCATCAGTGCGATTTTAAGGAGTAAGCGATAGTGGAGTGGAAGTTTCCTGATGTTGGTGAGGGGCTGCACGAGGCGCAGATCGTCAAGTGGTACCACCAAGAAGGCGATGATGTCAAGCGTGATGAGCCCTTGCTCGATGTTGAGACCGATAAGGCAGTGGTGACGATCGGTGCCCCGGTGACGGGATCGATCGATAAGGTCCTCTTTCATGAGGGCGATACCGTGAACGTTGGTGAGGTCGTCGTCGCTTTCTCGACCGATCAACCGAGTGGTGGTGGGCCTGATGCGTCGCCGTCGCGGAATGAAGCAAGCCCTGCGCCGGTTGTTCCAGCTGCCAAGGGGGCTGAGGCCTCAGCGCGGCCACCCATCGTTCCCTCGCGGGAAGTAGTTGGAGCGACCGGCGAGCGAGCGATGGCGACGCCGGCGGTGCGTAGGTTGGCTCGCGAACTCGGTCTCGATATCAACCTGGTGCGAGGTACCGGTCCTGACGGTCGCGTCGTGGCGGAGGACCTACAGGCTGCTGTCGCGACGGAGACCACTGGTGCAAGTGAACAAGTGCTAGCCCCGCCCTCCGCTCCCGCTTCTGTGCCCGCCGCGCTGACCAATGAGCAACGACGGCCGCTGGTGGGGATCCGAAAGCGGATCGCGGAGAACATGGCTCGCTCGTGGTCCCATGCTGTCCAAGTATCGGTCTTTGAAGAGGCGAATGTGGCGGCGTTGGTGGCCTTGCGCCGTGATATGAATGCACGTTTAGCGCCTGAGCGTATCAGCTATCTCCCGTTGATCGCGAAGGCGGTGGCTGGAGTCCTCGCCCAGTTCCCCGATCTCAATGGTCGACTCGACGAGGAGGCTGGCGAGATCGTGACGTACTCGGATGTGCACCTGGGTTTCGCGGTCGATGACCCGCAGGGACTCATGGTTCCAGTCCTGCGCGCTGTCGGAGAAAAATCACTTGTTGAGGTCTCGGCTGAGCTCAATCGTCTGATTGAGGGCGCTAGGAGCCACACGCTTACCTCGGGAGAACTCACAGGCTCGACCTTTACGATTACCAACTATGGCACCATCGGTGGAGTCTATGCCACGCCAATCATCAACTACCCCGAAGTGGGAATCCTCGGGGTGGGTCCGATCCGCAAACGCCCAGTTGTCCTTGAGGACAACACCGTGGGCGTCGGAGACGTGATGACGCTTTCTCTCACCTTCGATCATCGCATTATTGATGGTGGCTATGCATCGAGATTTCTGATGCGGGTGATCGGCTTACTCAGTGATCCCGTGCAGTTGATGATGGAGATGAAGTAGTTGGTCGTCGGCGAATTCACAGAACAGGCGGATCTCCTCGTCATCGGTGGAGGTCCGGGTGGCTATAGTGCGGCGATCCGTGCGTCACAACTTGGACGATCGGTTACCGTAGTCGAGCGTGGAGCGATTGGTGGGGTCTGCCTCAACATCGGGTGTATCCCCTCGAAGGCGTTGATCGAGCTTTCTAGCCGTTTTCATGAGCTTGATAGTCTCGCCAAAAAAGGGGTGGTGACCGAGGACGCCCACGTCGACCCCATTGCCCTTTCACAGACGGTGATGGCAAGCGTTGAGCGGCTGACCTCAGGGGTTCGTCAACTGCTTAAGGCGGCGGACGTCGAGATCGTTGAAGGCGAGGCGAGTTTCGTCGGTCGTAATGAGGTTCGAATCCGTGCGAGCCACGACACCAGCAGAATCAAGTTCAAGGACTGCATCTTGGCAACGGGATCGTCACCTCGCGAGCTTGAAGGTTTTGTCGTTGATCATCAACGGGTATTGGACTCTACCGACCTCCTCTTCACACCGGTGATTCGCCGAGACTTGATCATCGTCGGGGGTGGCTATATCGGTATCGAGCTCGGAAGCGCCCATGCGCGGCTTGGGACCAAGGTAACGATCCTCGAGACAGCCCCAGAGATCTTGATGGGTGTCGAACCGGAGATCCAGCGGACCCTTAGGACGGTCCTAAAGCAGATGGGTGTCGAGGTCTATACGGGCGTTGGGGTGAAGAGCATGAAGACCGCAGGCGATGCGGTTGTCGTGGAGATGCTTCGGGGAGATGCAGTCGAAGAGATTCGCGGGAGTGCGGTGGCTGTCATGGTCGGTCGGGTTCCTAACTTGGGCGAGGATCTCGGGCTCGGACTAGCAGGCATTGCTCTTGGCTCCGACGGACGCGTTGTCGTCGATGACCAGATGCGCACGTCGAATACCCATGTATTTGCCATTGGGGATATCGTTCCTGGGCCGATGCTTGCTCATAAGGCCTATTACGAGGCCAAGGTGGCTGCAGAGGTCGCCGCTGGCCATGCGGCCGGAAATGATGCGACCGTCATACCAGCGGTGATCTTTGCGGAGCCGGAGGTGGCCTCCGTCGGGATGGGTGAGCAGGATGCGCATACGGCGCATGGAGACGACGTACTCGTGGCTCGGTTTCCCTATCGGGCGAACGGTCGTGCGATTGTCTTAGGCGCGTCGGTCGGTGAAGTCAAACTTATTGCCGTTGCGAGCACCAAGCGACTCCTTGGTGTGCATATCGTAGGAGTTGATGCGTCAAATCTCATCAGTGAGGCGGCGCTCGCGATTGAGTTGGGTGCCACCATCGACGATCTCGCGCTCACGATTCATCCGCACCCGACGCTTTCTGAGATGTATCCTGAGGCAGCCGAGGTGGCCCAGGGCCTTCCAACGCACATCATCGTACAACAGCACCGATGAAGGAACGGCCGATCACCTCGCCATAGCGCGCAAGGTGCGTTCACGATTCGTACTCCACCCAATCTTGGGTTCGCGTTGGAGCGGGTCTACCTGGCAGGCATCGATTGATCGATGATCGCAAGATTGGCCGTTGCCTCGCGCTGTATTTGGGTTGTTCGCTGCTCATCGCTTAGGCTTGTCCTCGTCGTCGGGAGGAGGGTCGATCCTGTCGAGCTCCATAGTAATCTCCTCTCCCCGGCTGAGTTTGAGCGAGACGTAGGTGCCGACACCGATCGGAATGGGAATCCAGAAGTTGAAGAGGCGATACGAGAGCACCCCGAGGATCGCGATGCCCTTCGCGGTGCCAAAGCCGGTGATGAGTGGTATCATAATGCCTTCGACAACACCGAGTCCGCCAGGGGTAATGGGGATCGCGGCGGCGACGTTGGCAATACCGTAACTGACGAGGAGGGCGTCAGGGTTGACCAGTGAGCCAAAGGCCAGCAACATGATCCACAGGCTCAACGCATCAAAGAGCCAGTTGCAGGCAGCCCAAGTGATGGCTCGCTTGAGGAGCTGTGGATCACTTGCGAGTGCACGGACTCGCTGGCCTGCACGGATAATTCCTGCGTGTATCGGCGCTTGAAAACGTCGGAGGAAGGGAAGCTTCTTCACCAGCCTATCCACGAGCAAGACCATACGGTCATTGCCTCGGGTGAGGGTGAGTACGAGCGCGATCACCGCCGCCATTAGGACAATCCCTAACCCGGCCACGATGAGGTAGAGGACGTTGAACCCAAACAAGGGTAGCGAGACGATCAGGGCAAGCCAGAGCATGAGGTTCAGCACCACGGCCGAGCCAATGCCTTGGGTGGCCAAGGCGACACCCGCGTCGGTTCCCCGTACACCGAGACCGTTCAGCAGTCGTACAGTGAGTCCGGCACCACTCGCAGTCCCACCCGGCAACACGTGGGAGACGGCGAGTCCGGAGAGATCGACCTTTGCCAGCGATTTCAGGGACGGTTGTGGATGGGGTAATACGACTGAGGTGAGTTTGGCGTAGGCGAAGAGGGAAAATCCTTCGGCAAGAATCGCTAGCGGAATAAGCCAGTAATTCGCATGACTGAGGAGGTGCAGGGTTTTGCGAGCCCCAGCGATTTGGGGAATCACCAGGTACTCAATGACGAGGAGGATGGCGAACCCCCAGATTCCGCGGATCGCGAAATGGCGGATCAGTTTGCCCAGACTTCGTCGGGTTCCAGTGATGACCTCGCGCGACTGTTCTGTAGGGAGGTGACGAGAGGTCCGACGGCGACTCCCACCATTCTTGGACCGCCAAGTGCTCACAGTACCACCCTAGCTGACTTTGTGTAGGTTGAGGTTCTGTGGATGGACAAGAAGCATGATCAGGTGGACTAGGGTGAGTTTTCCTACTGATTGCGTAGATGGGTGTTGCCGATACGTGCGTCGGGCTATGCGATGGTGAACGGGGCACAGGCAAGGAGCTTTCGGATGGAGTCGTACGGCGTACGAAGGGTGCCGCCAGCGCTTGGTGGGAGTGGAGGTCTGTCGGTAATGTACGATGTGATCGCGAGGAGGCGTCCATGACGACCCAGGGATCTCCCCATCGCTACCAGGGTCTGGGCAAGCAGATTTTCCTAGCAGAGATCGGCATCGTCGGGGTCATACTGGCACTGGTCTTTGTGCTGTACGTCAAAGTCCTTGCGATTGAGGTTCTGGTCGCGATCGTCGGTGCAATCATTGTCGAACCGTTGGTGAATCTGTTGCGAAGGCTGCACTTTCCGCGAGGGGCTGCCGTCGCGCTGACCGTCTTTGTGGCTGCTGCAGTACTTGTCGGTCTTCTGCTGATCTTCAGTGTCCCGCTCTACTCGGCCGGCGTGCGACTCGCCAATGATCTTCCCGGGCTCATCCAAACGGTGACCCATCGGAAAACGCGCATTGTGTCGTTGTTGCATAAATTTCATCTTGAACACTATCTCAATCTCTCCGCCCAGGGGCTAGCGAAGTTCGCCAGCACTGCGCTAGAGCCGGCCCTCCTCGCCGCGAAGGGAGTCCTCTCGTTTTTAACCGATGCGGTGATCACGGCGATGTTGACGGTATTTTTCTCACTGGAAGGCCCAAAGGGGATTGACGTGGTGGTTGGAATGTTGCCAGCCGAACGACAACAGCATCTGCGGAGCGCTCTGCACGAGACGGGGGTGGCGGTGAGCGGCTACGTGCTCGGTAATCTCGCCACTTCGATCGTTGCGGGTATCGTTGTCTATGTCACCTTTCGCTCCCTTGGGCTTCCCTTCGCACTGCTGGTCTCTGTCTGGGTCGGGTTGGTCGATCTTATTCCTCTGGTGGGTGGTCTGTTGGCAGGTATTCCTGCTGTTGGGCTCGCCTTATTGCATGGGCTGCTACCGGCGATCATCCTCTTGGTGGTTTTTCTCGTCTATCAGCAGATAGAAAATCATCTTCTCAATCCCGTGATCCTTTCGCACACGGTGCAGCTCAATCCCCTCTGGATCTTGTTAGCCGTTTTGATCGGAGCACAGCTAGCAGGGGTTCCCGGAGCGCTGGTGGGCATCCCCATTGCCAGTGGTTTTCAAGTGCTGGCACGACGTCTGGTCGCGCCATGGCTACGTCGGCGGCTGAGGCCTGAGGATTCAGATGCCGTGGTTGGAGAGGGTGGCGAAGGTTAAACGCTGGGAGCGGGCGAGGTCGATGAGCTGGGGAAGAGCCTGCAGCGTCGCCTGAAACGACCCCGGATAGGAGGTGCAATCGGAGTCATGGAGGAGTATGGTGACACCAGGGTGGAACCGTGACCGTAGATCTGCCATCACCGATACTGGTGATGCTTGGCGTCGCCAGTCCCTACCCCAAGTTCCCCAAAGTACCAGGCGCAGGCCCTCCGCATGGGCGGCGGTGAGATCAGCTCGTGTGACGACACCATAGGGCGGCCGGTACCAGGTGGGACGGGTCCCCGTGGCGGTTTCGATGGTGGCGAGTGCGCGAGCGAGATCGTAACGGATGCTGCGGGCACTGCGGATCAGGTGATTCTTGTGCCAGTAGCCATGCGTGCCGAGTTCGTGGCCTCGCGCGAGGATGTCGCGGGCGAGTCCCGGTTGGCGATCCACCATCTCGCCGAGGACAAAAAACGTCGCTTTAATATCGTTCGCGTCCAAAAGGTCCAATAGCAGCGGTGTGGAGATTGGGTCTGGGCCGTCATCGAAGGTTAAGGCAATGGACTGGGGGTGACCATCCCCAAGAAGCCAGGGGGCGGTGTAGGGGGCGAGGATCCAGTTGTGGGCTAGAAAGGATGCAGCATGGAGAGCAACCCTGGTGCTCGCAAGGGTGAGGACGGCGGTGGAGGTCTTCATGCGTGCACGCCTTGGGACCCATGCAAGGTTGCAAAGGGGGCGAGAGTGAGATGGTCGCTGTTGAGATGTTTGATCTCCATCTGGAGTTCAGCCTCCGCTTTGGCGGCTGACAGCTGGCTCAGATTGAGTTCGAGAATGGCGCCAGGGTGCGGTGTCAGATCGAAGTGGTGGGCGAGGATGCGAGCAGGGATGATGGTCTGGTGATGGAGTGACGCCCAGGCGAGATCCACGGCATTCATGGTGTTCTGTGGGAGGTAGGCGTTGATCTGGACCCCGAGTACCCGAGCCAGGTCGGCGCGTCCTGTGGAGAGGTCGTTTTCGGGAAGGATGAAATTGAAGTCCGAGGAGTTGCCACTACCACCGTTGATGAGCTGAACCCCCTGGTGAAAGGCGTACCGCACAGCGCCGGGATGAGCTATGGCCTGTCGACCGGTGACGACAACTCCGATGCCCTCGTTGATGATCAAGCTGTCGATCGCCGGGTTCACAAGCGCCGATGCGGGGAGGCGGGTGGAAAGATACACGTAGTCGGATTTGTTGGCAGTTCTCGTTAGGTTGAGGCCGTGATAGCCGATGACGCCCGAGAGGAGGTTGGCGACCACAAAGAGCACGATCAGCATGGCGGCGGTCCTTGTCAGACGTAACGCCCAAACGCCATGGCGGGTTGTCGGGGTCAACCGAGCTTCATGAAGTAGCTCCAGGATCGGCTGATGAGGCGCGGTCTGAAACTGATCGAGTTGTTTGGTGACCTGTTCGGCTGGATGGAGGCGCAAGTTGCGTACCTGCTGGACGAGTTGCTCCTCGTTATGACACCAGACCGTTGCACCGACGGACTCCATAGCTGCTACATTTTCGCGCCCATGTCCTGCGATTGGTCGGTACGATATCACTGGTCGCTGTGCCGCCATCGCCTCAAGTGCGGTCAATCCTCCCGCGTTTTGAATGACGACGTCGGCAGCTGCCATGTAGAGGCGCACCTCCTCGGTCCAGCCGACGGACAGCCCGCCACCGTGGCGTTCGAGTTGGGCCTGAAGATCGTGGTTACGTCCACAGAGAGCAACGGGGAAGATGTCCTCTTCAGTGGCGAGCAGCTCGAAGGTCTGGGCGATGTCCCCCACCCCCCAGGAACCTGAGACGATGAGCACGATCGAGCGGTCGTTGGGGATGCCGAGAGCCTCCCTTGCTGCACGCTGATCAACAGGATGGAAGAAGCGAGCCTCAACAAAGGGTCCGGTGACCACAATCTCTCCGTTGGCACCCGCTCGGTTCCGTGCCTGCATGGCTGCCGTCTCAGAGACGCATAGGTGTAAGTCGACGGCGGGATGCACCCAGAGTGGGTGAACGGAATAGTCGGTGAGGAAGGTGGCAATCGGCCGATGCGAGATGACCGGATTCTTTTGGTGTCTCATCTGACCGAGCAGCTGTGCACTAAAGGGGTGCAGAGCGATGATGATGTCGGGTTCAGTCTCCTCAATCCACCGAACTACACCACGCTGGAAGAAGGCCTGCAGCGCGCGCCGGGTGATGGTGGCCATCGGGGAGAAGGTATTCCAAAGCCAGAATTCGAGTTGATACGCCCATGGGGCTCGTTCGACCTCAAGTTTGAAACCTCGTTCTAAAAGCCGCCCCATACGAGGAGATGCATCCAGGAAATCACGAGTTTCGCACGTAATCCCGTAGCTATTGAGTTCCTCCGAGATCACCCGGGCTACTCCGTTGTGGCCACCTCCCATTCTCGCCGAGAGCAAGAGTGCCTTAGTGCTTGACATTGCAGATGATTCTACCAGTTCGCCATAGACTTAGAGACCTCGTGGTAGTGCTTCTATCTTTACTGGCGGCGATTTGTTTTGGGATGGCCGCAGTGTTGCAATTTCAAGCGAGCACCGCGTCGGCCAGTGAGCTTAATCTGCGCTTTAGCCTGTTATGGCGGCTACTGGCTAATCCGCGGTTTGGATTGGGGGCCATCTTCGATGTCGTAGGTGGGGTGGCCCAGTTCTTCGCCCTCAAGTATGGTTCCGTTCCCCAGGTGCTGCCGATCTTGGCGAGTGGCTTTGTGCTCGCCATTCTTCTCGAGCATTTTCTCGCTCGGCGTCCTGTGGGCGTTGGCGACGTGATCGCGCTGCTGGTCAGCTGTGGGGCGTTGATCACCTTCTTGGTGCTCAGCCCACAAGCGAGTGGAGAGACGATCTACGTCGGTGCGTCCATCCTGATCGGAGGGCTGGGAGTCGTGATTGGTGTCTTGACCGTCACCCTTTTGCGCCCGCTGCTGGCAGGTCATGGACGGATACAGGCGATGATAGGGGCAGCACTTCTCGGTGTCGTCTCGATCTTCGAACGTGAGGTGGGGATTCTGTGGACCCAAGAGGGCGCCGTGCGTACCTTAGAACACTGGGAACTCTGGGTGCTCGTGGTGGTGGGGGGACTTGCGTTGTTGGTGGTGCAGAGTGCCTTTCAGCGACAGAGCCTCGCGCGGGTCTTGCCGTTGGTTACCGTGGGTGAGCCGATTGCTGCCATTGCGATCAGTGCGCTCGCGTTGCAGACGCCGCTCTTTCGGGCTGGAGCGAGTACCTTTGCGAGTCTTGGAGCCCTCGTTGTCGAGATACTGGCGTTGATCTATCTTGCCCGTTCTGAGGTTCGTGTTGATGCCGAACTCCACCATGACGGCAACTGAAGTGGAGGTGATCTTTCTCCATGGACAGCCGGGTCAAAAAGAGGACTTTGCCCCGGTCTATCGATGGATGGACCATCGCTGGCCAGTGGTGAGTCTTGATCGCCCCGGTTGGGGCGCTAATCCACTGGGCGTGATCGGGATTGAGGCGAACGCCTCGTGGGTCTTGGACCAACTAAAGACGTCCAGGGTCGTTCTGATCGGGCACTCGTTGGGGGCCACCATCGCGGTGCGTGCGGCACAGCTAGATCCCGAGCGAGTGAAGGGGCTCGTGCTCGTGGCCCCACCGATCACACAAAGCTCACTGGTCGCCGTCGATCGTCTTCTAGCGGCACGCTTTCTTGGAGCGATGACATCTGCCCTCGTTGCCGGGGTCAGCCTTGGCCCCGCGCGCCGCTCCCAGTTTGGGCGTACGCGACGGAGTTTCCTAGCGGAACAGCGCCATCTCCTTGACGAGCTACGTCTAGTGGAGAGTGAGCTACGCAATGTTCGCTGTCCGTCGGTGGTGGTGGCTGGCCTGCGTGATCGCGTTGTGCCGTTGGCCGCAATGGTGCACGCCGTCGATCGTCTTCCGGAGGCCACCTTGACGGTGTCTCCAATAGCTGACCATGATGTGCTCCACTCAGCGCCTATTCTGCTGGCCCAAGTTGTGCGAAGCATGCTTTGGAGACTGTACACCGATGAGGAAGCAAGCGGAGCTGAACGCGGCTTGTGGCGTGAATGAATAATAATTGGCTCACGGTGGTTGAAGGAAGTGACGTCTTTGTGTATACCGAAGCGTCTAAGCTTGTATTATACTTATTATGTCGTCCGGTCAAGTGGGCGACGAGCTGAGGGACAAAGAGGTCCGTTGTGTGACTCGCTGCTCGTTGGTTTGACGGCTCGGTTGGTGGCTCGAACTCGGGGGATCGAGGTTGCGGAGAACGAATTCGGAGGTACTCGATGGAGTCAGCGAAGTTAGCGACCTGGGATTATGAGGCGTGGCGCAGTAATGCAAAGTGTCGAGACACTGACCCTGGGTGGTTCTTTCCGGTGGGGGTCACTGGTGACGCGGAGATCCAAATTCGCCGTGTCAAGGAGTTCTGTGCGCTCTGTCCAGTTTCACTGGAGTGTCTAGAGTTTGCCCTCCGTACGAATCAAGAGTATGGCATCTGGGGTGGTAAGGACGAGGAGGAGCGACGGATGATTCGCCGCATTCGCCGCGTTCAGCGCAGGACGCGCGTGGCGTCGTAGGTTTCGGTGATACCTTCGGCATGGCTGTAGAGGTTGAAGCGACCCGGTCGGACAAACCCTAAGAGTGTGATGCCTGCCTGGTTTGCGATTTTGACCGCTAGAGCGGTTGGAGCCGATACCGAGGCGATGTGGGTGAGACCGACTCTTGCGGCCTTCAAAACGAGGTCCGATCCAGCTCTCCCTGACAGAAGTGCAATGCCACCATCGAGTGGCACCCCGTCGAGGACGGAATGGCCGATCGCCTTGTCCAGTGCGTTGTGGCGTCCCACATCCTCCCCGAGGATCGCCTCGCCGCTACGAGGCTGCAACAGTGCGGCGTGCGAGGCGCCAGTGGAGTGGAAGTTCCGTTGCCGTTGGTCGAACTCGATGAAGAGGCGGGCGATCTGGTCAAAACTGTAGGAGGGTTGAGCGACAAGGGAGCTACGTGGTTCAAGACGGGCCACGAGATCCTCAGCGCCACACCAGCCACACGAGACCGGCCGTATAGGCGAGGTGGTTAGCTCCACCGCGTTGCGTAGCGTAACGGTGACTTTGTTATAGTCTTGCGTATTCCCGGGACCGACACAGTAGCGAGTTTGGCGGACATCTTGGCTGGTGACCGCTGCCTCGGTGGCGAGAAGGCCAACGGCAAGCGCAAAATCATCGCCGGGTGTCCGCATTGTGGTCGTGAAGTGCGTGGCGGCACTTCCGGGCCATTCAACGTCGATCACCAGCGGTTCCTCTTGAATCAACGAATCTACCGAGACGCTGATCGTGCCGTCTTGATACTTGATGACGCGGCGCGTCTCTATCGCATGAGCTAAGGGCACGACTGAAGTCTAGTTGACCGGTGGATTCGTGTCAGAGCCGAAACGTGTGGGTGGATGTACCAAGACGGTCAACAGGAGTTCGGCCACGGCACGAGAAGCTGGGTCCATCTGCGGATTCAGTGGATGGTAGTTCCAAGAATGTGGCCGACGCCATAGGTCACCAAGGCGGCAACCGCGCTCAGAAGGAACTGACGGAGAGCGCCCTTGGTGACACTTCTTCCTGTCATGGCCGCGAGTCCACCACCAACGATCAGCGTGGCAATGCCTGCTAAGACGGCTGAACCGATCACCGCAGCCGTTCCGATGGTGATAAACCAGGGGATGAGCGGGATGACCGCACCGATTGCGAAGGAGATAAAGGACGCTAGCGCAGCCTGGATGGGTGAGCCGACGGATCCCGGTGCAATCCCGAGTTCTTCTTGCGCGTGCACCTCAAGCGCGGTGTCCGGGTCGCGCATCAGATAGCGTGAGACCTGGGATGCCAGCTCCTTGGGAACTCCTCGGGAGACGTAGAGTTCCTCGAGTTCGCGTGTCTCGGCATCAGGACGGTCGCGAATCTCAGTCGCCTCTACGTTGAGTTCATGCTGAAACAGTTCGCGCTGAGCGCCCATCGAGATGTACTCACCAACCCCCATGGAGAAGGCGCCGGCCACCAATCCTGCAAGTCCCGCGATTACCACGGCCTTCGGGGCGGGATGAGCACCTGCTACTCCTAAGATGAGGGCAACGTTCGAGAGAAGTCCATCAGAGACACCAAAAACGGCTGCCCGAGCTCCGCCTCCAGTGATGTCGCGATGGCCACTATGATGCGCTTCCACCCTTCTCAAGATAGTGGCCCCCGTAGTGCTCTCGACCGGCGTAGGGCAACTTCCTGAGAGCTGTGTTGGGTTTTCGCGTGCGACCTGGGATAGACTGCGCATATGAGAGAGCTCAAGTTGTTCGATCGGACTCAGCCACAGACGCTGCAGATTGGTGTGTTGTTGTTGTACCTCAACGCTGCGCTGGCGCTTTTGACGGTGCTGTTTGGTGGTGGCCTGTCGCTTCTGTTTCTGGTCCTTGATATCTTGCTTCCCATCGGCGGCGCCTATGGTGTTGCGAACTCCAGAAAGCTCGGGTATTATGCCGCGTTACTCGCTACAGGCATACCGCTAGCTCTCTTGATCTATTACGTGTTCACGGTCGGCCTGAGTGCGATATTCGGTGCTGAGCTGCTCAACGTCATCATTACGGTTGTTCTTTTTGCCTTGTTTATTCATCCACAGTCACGGATGTATGCAAAGACGTGGTTCCACTAGAACTTTCGCACTCACCTACGACTTGCTCGCTCGCATAGGAGTAGCGAGGGTTGTTGGCAATCGCCGGTATGTGTTGCTCATCGGTGAGTTCGGTCTGCGCTACCGCTGAAGCAGTCAAAAGCTGTGGAGTGGCTTCGTGGGTCGATTTGGATAACTCTTTGCGTGTGATCCGCTAACTGTGTACTCAGTGATCACAGGGCGGACGAGATATCGGTACCAGGCGGCTCCTTACTGGAAGGAGTACGCCATCGTCACGGTACTCGCGATGCGTGCTGGCAACAGCACTGCATGGCGGAATGGGTTAGGTGCTCCTCCGTACTCAGATCGCCGCTGGCTGCGGCGCGAGAGCCCTTTGCTGAGCGGATGAGCGAGGGTGGCAGGGTCACCGGGTCGCTGCTGCGATCACGTCGGTCCGGAGAGTTCCTTCTTGAGCTCTGCCCGAATTTTCTCGATGTGGGTGATGTCGACCTTCGGTGCCTTTGGCGCGAGTTGGGTGAGGGTTTCGGTGACAATGGCGGTAGCAATCGCGTTTCGGTACCACTTTCGGTCCGCCGGAATGACGTGCCACGGGGCTTCGTCGAATGAGGTAGCGGGAATGACCCGTCCGTACGCGTGTGCGAAGTTGTTGAAGTGTTCGCGGGTAACGAGGTCACCAGAGGAGAATTTCCAGTGTTTCTCCGGACGGTCAAGACGTCGCAAGAGCCGCTGTCCCTGCACTTCATACGAGACGTGTAGGTAGAGCTTTACGATGACAATGCTCTGGTCGCTCAGGTACTCCTCGAAGCGGTGGATTTCATCAACGCGTCGGGTGAATGCCTGATCGCTCATGGTTGTTGCGGCGAGTGGAACGATCAAGTCTTCGTAGTGTGAGCGATTGAAGACGCCAATTTCACCACGTCCGGGAACCGCCTGGTGAATGCGGAAGAGGTAGTCATGGGCTGCCTCAAATGGCGTTGGGACCTTGAAGCCGTGGACGTTGACGCCTTGTGGATTGACGCCATCAAAGATGGCTCGGATGGTGCCATCTTTGCCTGCCGTGTCCAAACCTTGGAGCACCACGAGCACCCCGTGCGACGCTTGTGCATAGAGGGCTTCCTGGAGTTCTGTGAGCACCTTGACGCTCCGGTGGCGGAGCTGCTTGCCCTCCTCCTTGGTAAGATCTGGCCCCCCGGGTACGGCGGAGGTGTTGGCGTTGATCTCATGATGGTGGACGAGGCGGGTGAGTTTTGACCAGTTGATGCTAGGAGTGGTAGTCATAGTGGTGACCTTACTCCAATTTGTGTCGATGCACGGTAGGCTTATGGGCCGTCTACGAGTGGTCCTGGCGTGGCGAAGGCGGCAGATAGCCCGTCGGTAGGAGAGGGAGCGAAAGCAACATGCAGCTTACCCATAGTGGTGTCAGTAGTTGGCCAGAGTTCTTAATCGTCATCGTGGTCGTCCTGATCGGAGTGCGATTGATCTTTAAACTCGCAGCGACGGCACTCTTGCTGATCTTCGTCGTTGCCGCTGGATTGTGGGCGATCGGTGTCGTGACCATCCATTGACCAGCCAGCAAGTGGGGAGAGGGCGGCGGTTTGAGGTAAGCGTCTACCAAGCTGGATGACACCTACGGCGTGCACCCGATACCGTCGGGTACAGGAGTTCTTGAGCCCTGCAGGTGACTTGGGTGAGGGGGACTTGTTGTCCCTCCCTACCAACGCGAGCTAGTCAATGTGAGTAGTTCAGCAGCGAGAAAAACCCGCTACTGCTGCAGGAGTGAGGTGCGTTGGCGACTGGCTAGCGCAAAGCCAGGCTGTCTCGACCGGAGTGCACGGAAGTGCCAAGATACTCGTGGCGATCGGCCGAGTATCAATAATAGCGAAAGAGAATCTCGCCGACCATGGAAGGCTTCGTTGCACCCTCGACCTCGATGGTGACGTTGATCTGCACCTGGACGCCGCCAGCCACCTCAGCCACCTCAGCGACTTTCGCTCCGAGACGGATCCGGGCGTTGACAGGCACTGGCGCTGGAAAGCGCACACGGTTGGTACCGTAGTTGACGCCCATGGAGACTCCATCGACTTGGAGCACCTCGGGGAGCATCGCCGACACGAGTGAGAGCGTCAGGAATCCGTGAGCGATAGTCGTCCCAAAGGGACCATTCTTCGCGGCGTCGGGATCGACGTGGATCCACTGATGGTCATCGGTTGCATCGGCGAACATTGTGATCTGCTGCTGGGTAATGGTTCGGTAGGGCGTAAACCCCAGATCGACCCCGACGAGTTGTTTGAGCCCATTGACTCCATGAACTGGTGTTGGCATGCCTTCAGCGTAGCATCATCTCAGCACCAGTTTTATGCAGCCCCTACACTGTTAGGCGAGTAGTGCCAAAATGAGGAGGGCTCGAAGAGGTTGAATAGCTTGTTTCATGAGTATCTAAAGGCATTTCCGGCGCTAGTAGTGGCGCTCGTGCTCGGGGTTGCTGTTGCCTTTTTGATTATCCGTTTTACCCGTTGGGTCAATGCGCGCCATCCGAACTCCGTGCGCACGGCTGCCTTACGGAGGCTACGCGGCCCGACAAGGTCGTTGGTTCCGCTGTTACTGATGCTCGCGTCGCTACATTATGTGAAGGTTTCAGTCGCTGCCGAGGTGGACATTCGTCATGCGATCTCCATTCTGCTGGTTGGGGTGGTCGCATGGGGGCTTGCGCGTCTGGTCGAGGCGGTGGAGGATGCGATCCTCTACTACTACCACATCGATGCAGCCGACAACTTGAAGGCGAGGAGGCTGCAGACCCAGGTGCGTGTCTTTCGGCGCATTATTGTCGTGGTGATCGCATTGATCGCTATCGCAGTCGCTCTGTTCTCCTTCCCATCGGTCCGACTCGCTGGCGCTGGCGTGTTGGCTTCGGCCGGTATCATCTCGATTATCGCCGGTATCGCCTCAAAGCCCGTGGCGTCAAATGTGATCGCGGGGATCCAGATCGCCATTTCCCAGCCGATCCGTCTTGACGATGTCGTCGTGATCCAAGGGCACTGGGGACGCGTCGAAGAGATATCGCTCACCTATGTCGTGGTCCGCGTCTGGGATCTGCGACGACTGGTGTTGCCTATCTCCTATTTCATCTCGAACCCCTTCGAGAACTGGACGAAGACGACCGCCGACATCCTTGGCATTGTCCATATCGAACTGGACTATACCGCCCCGGTTCCGGCTATCCGTGAGCAGTTTCTCTCGATCCTTGCCTCCTCTCCTGA
Organism: Ferrimicrobium sp.; assembly: GCF_027319265.1. Classification (NCBI taxonomy): domain Bacteria; kingdom Bacillati; phylum Actinomycetota; class Acidimicrobiia; order Acidimicrobiales; family Acidimicrobiaceae; genus Ferrimicrobium; species Ferrimicrobium sp. The sequence continues at coordinate 23,573 of NZ_DAHVNP010000031.1, forward strand.
CTGGGATGGCAGTGTGGCTCGGATGCAGGTCACCCAGCTTGGTGTATCCACGATGCAACTCCGGTTCGTGATGAGTTCCCCCGATAGTTCAAGGTCATGGAACCTCGAGTGCGAGTTACGCGAGAAGATGATTCTCTTCCTGCAGCAACAGTACCCAGAGGTACTGCCGAGAGTACGAGCTGAGATGGTTCCAAGTTCCTTGGGGACATCCTTGACTGCGACCGATGCCCAGGCCAGCGAGGGTGGGGAGGATCGAAGTGATCCAAGCATGTCCCAGCTCTTCAATACGTCATTGATGCCAACGCCTGTCGCGAATTCGCAGAGTAGCCAGGCCGCTGCGGCACTCGATCCAACTATGTCCCAGCTCTTCAATGCGTCAACAATGGGAAGCTCCCCTGCACAGTCAGCGGAGCCGAGCGGTAGCGGTTCGGCCTAACTTCTCCTCGTCCCTAGCACGGGTTGAGGAGGTGGCGGGAGACTAGAATGAGGTGGTGTGCGGAGTAGTTGCGCATAGAAAGTTGCGGAGATGATAGAGGCGTTCGTTCTAGCCCATATACCTCGAGATGTACTTGAGGGTCTCTTCGTGATAGCTATCGGGGGGATGCTAGTCTCGGTGATACGCAAGGTCGCCTCTGGTGAGATGAGGGCGAACTCCTGCCCACAGTGCCAGCGTCCTACGTCCTCGGCCTATCCTCGTTGTCGGCACTGCGGAGCTTCGTTGGTTTCCAGCGGAGCGTCGGGGAATCGTTCAATTCGGTGAAGGGTTGATCCGCTACGATGAAGCAAAACGATAGCGTGCTCCCTGATGAGGGGGCGAAGCAGCCGTACGTTCGTGACATGTTCGATCGAATCGCGGGAACCTATGATGTGGTGAACCGTCTGATGACGTTTGGTCTCGATCAAGGGTGGCGTGCTCACTTAGTGCGCGAGATGTACCTCGATCCCAAGGCGCGTGTCCTCGATCTGGCCTGTGGCACCGGAGATTTTCTCAAAGCCTGGTCGGCAAAGGGAATGCAGGTGTATGGGCTCGATCTGTCTTATCGCATGTTGGAGAAGGCCAAGAGGTATGGACCGTTGGTCCAAGGTGTGGGAGAGGCGCTGCCCTTTGGGGACGCGAGCTTTGACGCGGTGAGTTCGGGATTCGCGGTCCGCAATTTCGCGGACTTCGCTGCCGTTCTGACCGAGGTGCACCGGGTGTTGCGACCAGGAGGCGTGCTTGGCATCTTGGAGGTCGCAACGCCGAAGAGTCGCCTGGTGCGGGAGCTCCACGGTGTCTATTTTGGCTCGATGGTGCCTCTGGTTGGAGGCCTGATCTCCGCTGACAGGAGTGCCTACCGGTATCTTCCTGAATCGGTGGCGTACCTGCCGACGGATGAGCGTTTTCGTCAACTCCTGCAGCAGTCGGGTTTCACCCAGGTGCGACGCATCAGCGTCGGATTGGGGGCGGCTCAGCTTCTCATTGCGAGGCGGGGAGTGGAGTGAGGTTCCTCTCTGGATTATCGATGGTTGGGTCCTTTGGGTCTGGCCGCCTCTTTGGGTTTATCTCGACGCTGGAGGCGAGGCATATTCCCTTCCAGATGGTTGAGGCTGCCGGCAGTCTCTACCTGGGCGTCGGCCAGCCTGAGGCGTGCGCGCCCGAAGCCGGACTCGATCGGCCTGGCCCGTGTTTTCTCTCTAGTGGGTTCTCGGTAACCGAGTCCTTCGCGTCGCGTTCGTATCCGGTTGTGTTAGTAGCTGGCAAGGATCGCCTGGAGGTCGATGTCTATGAGTCGTCGCCAAGAAGCGCCATGCGTCTCGGTATACTCGAACTCGCGTCTCAGGTGCGGATGGCGCCCGCGGGACCGCTGCTGCAAGGAGAACGGTCCCACGATGTTGGGGCCACTGCCGATCGCGTACGACTCGCAAAGCTGGCTATTGAACAGGGTCAACTGACAAAGCTCGTCGTCACCGGTCGCGCGACCCAGTCCCTGACCGAGAGTTTTTCGGTTGGGGCAGCACTCTCTCGGTTAAAAAAGGCGCACCCGGCGAGCCATCTCTACTACGTCGACGGCTTCTTTGGGGCCTCGCCTGAGCTTGTCGCCGCCAAGTCCGGTCACTTCCTCTCGCTTCGCCCACTCGCAGGTACTGCCTTGCGAGGTGGTCAGGTTGCGCTCCTCAACTCTGCGAAGGACCTTTTTGAGCATCGACTCATGATCGAGCAGCTCCAGGATGATCTCAGCGGTCACGTGAAGGAACTTGACATGCCGCGGGCGCCGATTCTCTTCGATGCTGGACGACTGATCCATTTGGCTACCCCGATGCGGGGCCAGCTACTACCCGGCGCGAATCTCGTGTCCGTGGTGCTCGCTATCGCGCCGACTGCCGCCGTATCGGGTGTGCCGAGGACGACTGCTCTTGAAATGTTAGCGCAGATCGAGCCTTCTCGTGGGATGTACGCGGGCATTATCGGGATCACCGACCCTTTCGGTGACGGGGAGGTGTATCTGGCTATACGGGGTGCATCCGCTTGCCAGGGAACGCTTGGGCTGGTCGCCGGCGCTGGCATCGTCGCTGATTCGCAAGCCGACGCTGAGGTGGCCGAGATCGAGGCCAAGTTTGATGTGGTCACCCGTGCCTTGAATCCACGTTAGGGTGGAGATGTATGCCTGACATTCTACGGGTGCGGGGTGCACGAGAGCATAACCTCAAAAATATTTCTGTGGACATTCCGAGGGATCGTCTTGTGGTCTTTACAGGCCTCTCCGGCTCTGGGAAGAGTTCGCTGGCCTTTGACACGATTTTTGCCGAGGGACAGCGGCGCTACGTAGAGTCGCTTTCTTCCTATGCTCGTCAGTTTTTGGGATTGATGGAGAAGCCGGATGTGGACTTCATCGAAGGTCTCTCTCCGGCCATATCTATTGACCAAAAAACCGCCTCGCATAACCCGCGCTCAACCGTCGCCACAGTGACCGAGATCTATGACTACCTGCGACTGCTGTTCGCTCGCATTGGGCATCCACATTGTCCACAGTGTGGGTTGGAGGTATCCCAGCAGACCCCTCAGGAGATCGTCGACCTGATCTCGTCGACTTTTGATGACCGTCGCATCATGATCGCAGCACCGGTCGTACAGGCACGCAAGGGTGAGTATCAATCGCTCCTTGATGACCTGACCAAACAGGGTTTCGCCCGGGTGATGATCGACGACGAGCTTGTGGAACTGGCCGATCGCAGACAGGTCACACTTGAGCGCTACGAAGCGCATTCGATCTCGGTGATTGTCGATCGACTTCGGGTCACGCCAACAGATCTACGAAGGCTGATCGAGTCGACCGAGACCGCGCTTGGTGTTGCACACGGCCGCGTTGACGTCCTCGAAGTCGGCGAAGATCGTCAAGTCGTGCGCGTAGAACGGTACTCTGAGGAGCTGGCCTGTGTCGCCTGCGGCATCTCTCTGGGACACCTGGAACCGAGGAACTTCTCCTTTAACTCTCCCTTCGGCGCCTGTCCCGTCTGTTCGGGGTTGGGCATGCGATTCGAGGTCGATGAAGAACTTGTGTTGCCCGATGCTTCGCGTTCCCTGGTGCAAGGCGCGGTTGCCCCCTTCGGCGCGCTCCGTGCCGACTACCTCGAGCACATGCTAGAGCGAGTGGCCAAGGACTACAAGATTCCGCTCACCAAGCCGGTGGGTTCACTCAATGAGGAGCAGCGAAGGATCATCCTCTACGGAGTCGACGAGAAGGTGCTTCATGAGTACGTCGATCGGCGTGGTCGTGAACGTTCCTATAGTTTTACCTATGAAGGCGTCGTCAACTTTTTGAAACGTCGTCATGGCGAGGTGGAGACGGACACCGCGCGGGCCATTATCGAATCCTACATGCGACAGGTGCCGTGTGAGGGCTGTGATGGGACGAGATTGAAGGCCGAGGCGCGTGCGGTTACCGTTGGTGGTATCGCAATCGATCAGTTGGTCGCTCTGCCGATCGGCGATGCACTGGCTCGGGTGATCGGTTTCGATCTCGACGATCGCGAACGTCAGATCGCCGTCCAGATCTTGAAGGAGATCATTGCGCGGCTTCGCTTCTTAGTCGATGTTGGCCTCGATTACCTGACCCTGGCGCGTAGCGCGGTGACGTTATCGGGTGGCGAGGCGCAGCGGATTCGACTCGCTTCCCAGATTGGCTCCGGACTCGCTGGCGTGCTCTACGTCCTTGACGAGCCCTCGATCGGTCTGCATCAACGCGATAACCATCGACTCATTGATACGCTCTTGAAACTTCGGGATCAAGGGAACACGGTGATTGTCGTTGAACATGATGAAGATACGATTCGAGCTGCGGATCATATCGTCGATATTGGCCCGGGTGCTGGCGAACACGGAGGTGAGGTCGTCTTCGAGGGTGGAGTGAAGGAGTTGCTGCGTTCCAAGACCTCGCTGACCGGTGCCTATCTTTCCGGCAAAAAGAGTGTTCCACTCCCTCCAACCCGACGGGAGGCGGCCCGCGGTTTCATTACCGTTCTCGGTGCGAGCGAACATAACTTGAAGGAGCTCGACGTTGCCTTTCCTGTCGGTCTCTTTACCTGCGTGACGGGGGTGGCTGGGTCTGGAAAGTCGACACTGGTGAACGAGATCCTCTTTAAAGCTGCGCGCGCCCAGGTCAACCGTTCTCGTGATGTCCCTGGTAGGCATAAGGGTCTGACCGGTCTTGAGCTGATCGACAAGGTGATCGACATCGACCAGTCGCCGATCGGTCGCACACCACGATCAAATCCTGCCACTTATACAGGGATGTTCGACCATGTCCGTAAGCTCTTTGCCGAGATGCCAGAGTCGCGGGCGCGTGGGTACAAACCGGGTCGCTTCTCCTTCAATGTCAAGGGTGGAAGATGTGAAGCCTGTAGCGGGGAAGGCACCATTCGCATTGAGATGAACTTTTTGCCCGACGTCTTTGTCACCTGCGAGGCGTGTCATGGTGCTCGTTTTAACCGAGAGACGCTCGAGGTGACCTATCGCGAGCACTCCATTGCAGATGTGCTGGCAATGCCGATCGAGGAGGCGCGTGAGTTCTTCGCTCGACAGCCGCCGATTGTGCGGCATCTGATCACCTTGGATGAGGTTGGACTGGGCTATGTTCGGCTTGGACAGCCAGCGACGACGCTCTCCGGAGGTGAGGCCCAGAGAGTGAAGCTAGCGAGCGAGCTAGCGAGACGATCGACGGGTAAAACCCTCTATATTCTTGACGAGCCGACAACCGGACTGCACTTTGAGGATGTCCGTAAGCTCCTGGTCGTGCTCCACTCCTTGGTCGATCAGGGTAACACGGTTGTCGTGATCGAACATAATCTTGACGTCATCAAGACGGCTGATTACCTTATCGATCTGGGGCCAGATGGAGGGGATCGTGGAGGGCAAGTGCTCGCGACGGGGACACCGGAGGAGGTGGCACGTTCTTCCATTAGCTACACAGGGCAATTTTTAGCACCGCTGTTACATCGTGATTGAGCGCCTCGAAAAGTCCTCCATCCCTGACCAGCCGGGTTCGTATCAGTTCCGGGATGCGGAAGGAAGGGTGATCTATGTCGGCAAGGCAAAGTCCCTCCGATCCCGTGTATCCAGTTACTTTGTTAACCCACAGAGCCTGACGGGCAAGACGCGAGCGATGTTGGCGGTGGCGGAGTCGGTCACCTGGATCACGGTGGCGACTGACGCAGAGGCGTTTATGCTCGAGTACTCGCTCATCAAGGAGCACCGGCCGCGCTATAACATCAGATTGCGCGATGACAAGAGTTATCCGATGATTGCGGTTACCACAAATGAGGAGTGGCCGCGGGCAATGCTCGTGCGTGGAGCCCGTCGTCCAAAGGTGCGCTACTTTGGTCCCTACGTGAGTTCGGGTGCCGCCCGGGAGACCCTTGAACTGCTACTACGAGCGTTGCCATTGCGAAGCTGTTCACCCGCTAAGTTAGCTCGCCATACGCGCGACGGGCGTCCTTGTCTGTATTATCACATCGGTCGTTGCGCTGGCCCGTGTATCGGTGCGGTGACGCACGCGGAGTATGGCGATATGGTAGAGAGGGTCTCCCAGTTTCTTGGGGGGCAAGGGGCACAGCTTGCTGAGGGGATTACGGCCAAGATGCGTCAGGCGGCTGCCGACCTTGAGTTTGAACAGGCGGCACGATTCCGCGACCAACTGCAGGCGATCACGAGTGTCCTCGAGCGACAGGAGATGGTGATCAGCCGCGATGGTGACCTCGATGTCTTTGGATTCAACGCCGATGAACTCGAGGTCAGTCTCCAGGCGCTACGGGTTCGTGCTGGTCGCGTCGTCGGCACCAACGGTATCGTCGTCGATCTGGTAGAGGACTTTACTGAAGCGGAGATGCTCACGCGAGTGATCGAGCTTTACTACGCGGAGAAGGCCTTCGATTATCCGTCGCGGGTGATCCTCCCGGCTCCCATCGCCGATCAAGAGCGACTTGAGCGTCTCTTGAGTGAGCTTGCCGGTAGGAGAGTGGTGTGTAGCACCGGTAAGCGAGGTCGACCCCGTGCCCTTGTGGCGACGGCGACGGAGAATGCACGTCAGGAGTTTCGACGACACCGCCTGCATCGCGCGACTGACCATAACGCCCGTGCCGAGGCGCTCGTCGATCTACGGGAGCGACTCGGCCTTCGTGAAGCTCCGCTACGTATCGAGTGTTATGACATGAGTCATCTTCAGGGCACCAACTATGTCGGCTCCATGGTGGTGATGGAGGATGGCCTGATGAAGAATCGGGATTACCGTCATTTTAGCGTCTCCATTCCAAAGAACGATGACTTCGCCGCCATGGAGGAGGTCTTGCGTCGACGCCTTGCAAGACTGGTCGCAGAGGAGCCCGAGACGCTCGATCGGAGTAGGCGTTTCGCCTATCGACCGAACCTGATCTTGCTCGATGGTGGTGCTGGACAGCTCTCCGTTGGTAGCAAAGTCTTCGCAGAGCTCGGCTTGAGTGAGACGATCGAGCTTGCCTCGCTGGCCAAGAGCTTTGAGGAGGTCTACCGTCCCGAGTTGAGCGAGCCCCTGCGTCTGCCACGCGGTAGTCAGGCACTGTACCTGTTGCAGACCCTTCGGGACGAGTCACACCGCTTTGCGATCACCTATCATCGGCGTCGACGCACGATCACCGCGGAACGGTCGATTCTTGACCAAATACCTGGTCTTGGGCCAAAACGTAGAGCGAGGCTCTTGGAGCACTACGGCTCGGTTTTTGAGATCGCGCAGGCCTCGCAGGCGGAGCTTGTCGCGACCAAGATCGTCCCTGCGGCGGTGGCCACGCAACTTCTTGAGCAACTGACTAAAGTCTACGGTACGAAGAGCAGCTCAAGCGAGGAGTAAAGGTGGATCTTGAAGCGTTTCGTTCGCTGCCGGAGTGGCCAATGATTCTGCGTGACTCATGGGAGACCAATGCGGGTTGGTGGCAGGCAGGCTTTACCGAGGGAAGTGACGCCGAATACGAGGAACAGATCAAGCCGATCGTTCGTGTCGGCCTCGGCGGTGCTCGTCGCATCCTCGATCTCGGTGGAGGTGACGGGCAGTTGGCTCGGGTGCTCGCCGCGGATGGCGCAAGCACCGTGGTGCTCGATAGTTCTGTAGCCCAACTACAGACGGCACATCATCGGGGCTCCTCGGTGGTGCTCGCGACCGGCGCAGCGTTGCCATTTCGGGATGGCAGTTTCGATGGTGTCCTCATCTGCTTGGTACTCGAGCATGTGGTGGAACTCGATGAAGTTCTCGCCGAGGTAGCTCGCGTACTCGAACCAGGTGGCCGGTTCCTGCTGATGCTCAATCATCCGATTTTGCAGACACCTGGGTCGGGATTTATCGATGACGTGGATCTGGGAGAGCAGTATTGGCGTCTTGGCCCCTATCTGCGAGAAGACATCCAGATGGAGGAGGTCGATGCCCAGATCTTTGTACCCTTTGTGCATCGGCCACTCTCTCGCTACCTCAATGGAGCCAGTGCGCGGGGTTTGATGCTGGTGAGGATGGAGGAGCCGCCACCGCCCCCCGGCTTCGTTGCGAGGGCCGAAGAGTACCGCCAAGTCCAGGAGTATCCGCGGCTCCTGGTGCTCCACTTTGAGCGACGCGCATGAGTCAGCTTGTCGTCGTCGCTGGGATGTCGGGTGCCGGGCGCTCCACCGCTGGTGCCGCACTTGAGGATGCAGGATGGTTCGTCATCGATAATCTTCCCCTGTCGCTGATCTCAAAGGTCGTTGAACTTGGGACACAAGGGAGTATCGAGAAACTAGCGCTGGTGCTCGGGTACCCCTCGAACAACAACTTTGACCAGCTGGTTGAGCTTATCGACGAGCTCAAGGCCGCCCCGATAGCTGTCCATGTGATTTTCCTTGAGGCACGAGATGATGTGCTGATCTCGCGATTTGAGGGGACAAAACGACGACACCCGATGGCCGCGGAAGGACTCGCACCGGCGATCGCGCTTGAGCGAGTAGCGCTCGCAAAGGTGCGGAATCTCGCTGATGTCATCGTCGAAACCTCCAACCTGAGTGTGCACGATCTCCGTGCGCAGACGTTGGAGCTCGCTGACCCGACGGCCCTTCGTCAGCGGCTGCAGGTCCAAGTGACCTCCTTTGGCTACAAGTATGGAATCCCCCTGGACGCCGATTTGGTGTTTGACGCTCGCTTTCTCCCTAACCCCTACTGGTATTCGCAGCTGCGAGCGAAGTCCGGCCTGGATGAGGAGGTGCGTACGTTTGTGCTGGCGCAGCCGGATACGGAACCCTTTCTTGAGCACCTCTGGCCGCTTATCGAGTTCTTACTCCCGCGTTTCGTGACGGAGGGAAAGGCCTACCTCAACGTGGCTATTGGTTGCACCGGAGGTCGCCATCGCTCGGTTGTCGTAGCTGATGTAGTGGCTCGGCGTATTGGGCAAGCCGGCTTTGCCGTGTTGCTCTCGCATCGGGATTTGGATCGCAGCGAGTAATGCGTGCCGTGGCGCTGGGAGGAGGGCATGGTCTCGGGGTCTCGCTGGAGGCCCTGCGTATGATCGCCGACGAGGTTACGGCGATCGTTGGGGTCGCTGACAACGGTGGCTCAAGCGGCCGACTGCGCCAGCTTTGGCGCGACTGTCCTGCGCTTGGTGATGCGCGCCTAACTGTCTCCAACCTCGTAGGGGTCGATTCAGGACTCGGTGAGCTCCTCGAGTATCGGTTTCAAACGGGGGAATTGGCTGGCCACGCGCTCGGCAACTTGGTCCTCTTTGGTCTTCTCGAGAAAACCGGAAGTCTCGATGCGGCGCTCCAATACCTTGGATCACTTGGTAATCTTCATGAGCGCGTACTACCTGCAAGCAATGCAGCGCTCGAGCTTCGTGGTGTAGACCGATCTGGTCAGCCGTTACTGGGACAACTCGCCGTCCATTGGTCTCCGTCGGTTGCGCGGGTCTGGGTGGTCCCAGAGGTTCCTCCGCTCGCGGAGGCGACTAAGGAGCTGATGATGGCCGATCTGGTCGTGCTCGGCCCGGGGTCACTCTACACCAGTGTGTTGGCGACTGCACTGGCTCCAGGCCTTCTGGCTGCCCTCGAAGAGACGCGAGGGGTTGTGGTCTTTGTCGCGAACCTCGCTCCTCAAGAGGCCGAGACGCGTGACTACGATGAGGAGATGACCGTCCACGCCCTTATGGATCACGGCATCTGTCCAGATGTGGTCCTTGTCCACCGTGCTCGGCCTTCGGAGGCCTCTTCGGTGGACCTCGCTCGGTACGGTGTGATGCGTGTATGGGAGGGGCCGCTCAGCGATGATGGGGTGGCGCATGCCCCGCCTTTGCTTGCACAAGCCCTCGATTGGGCCGCCCACGCCCAACGCTGAACGGCGACGCAGCTTCTGTGGAATGCCGACGCGGGGTGGAGCGCCGCTAGAGTTGACCCGTACCGAGATGGTTGAGGGGTGATCGAGGAACAGGACCGTCGCCTGAGGTGGGTGCAGCGGAATTTTGGTAACGACTGATCGATGAGACGACAAGGGGGCCTGATGGCATATCGTGTAGCAATTAATGGTTTTGGACGGATCGGGCGTAGTTTTGTGAGGGCGGTGGTGGCAGGCCACCACCCGGTGGAGATTGTGGCGATCAATGACCTCACCTCGCCGAGTGTGAATGCGCACCTGTTGGCTCACGACTCGACGCAAGGGCGTTTCCCTGGGGAGGTACGCCTCGACGGTGGCGATCTGGTCGCTGGCGATCAGCGGATGCGGGTGCTCAGCGAGCGGGACCCTGCCGCGCTTCCGTGGGAAGATCTTGGCGTCGATTGCGTGATTGAGTCGACGGGCATCTTCACCGATGGCGAGCGTGCCGCCGCTCACCTTCGTGCGGGCGCCAAGCGGGTGGTGATCTCTGCACCAGCCACCAACGTTGACGGAACCTTTGTGATGGGTGTGAATGACGCTCAATATGATCCAGAGCGGCACAAGATCATCTCGAACGCCTCGTGCACGACGAACTGCTTTGTGCCGATGATCAAGGTGCTCGAGGACTCCTTTGGCGTGAATCAAGGCCTGATGACGACGGTCCACGCCTATACCAACGATCAGAACCTGTTGGACCTACCGCATGCGGATCTTCGGAGGGCGAGGGCCGCCGCGGTGAACATCGTCCCAACGTCAACTGGCGCGGCCCGAGCGACATCCCTGGTGATACCGGCGATGCAAGGACGGCTCGATGGGGTAGCGATTCGTGTCCCTGTGGCTGACGGTTCGCTCACCGACGTGACAGCGGTGGTGCGTGGCTCCCACACGGTGGAGGAGGTGAACCGTGCCTTTGGGGAGGCGGCACGCCATGGGGATCTCGCCAACGTGCTGGTCTACTCAGAGGAGCCGCTCGTGTCTACCGATATCGTCGGTTCACCCGCTTCATGTACCTTCGATTCGTTGCTCACCAAGGTGCTTGACCTCGGGAATGATACGACTTTGGTAAAGATTTTTGGCTGGTATGACAACGAGTGGGGTTACTCGTCACGCTTGGTCGATCTCGCCATGTTGGTAGGGAAAGGGATTGGTAGCCTGTGACGCCATCGGCGATTCCAAGTATCGATGATCTGACGCTGAGCCCTGGGCAGCGGGTACTGTTGCGGGCGGACTTGAATGTCCCGCTTCGTAGTGGACCTGACGGCACCCAGGTGGTCACCGATCAGTTTCGGATCGAGGCCGCACTCCCGACGATCGAACGGTTGCGGGCCTCCGGTGCGGAGGTGGTGGTGTGCTCCCATCTCGGCAGACCCAAGGGTTATGACCCGACGCTCACGATGGAGCCCGTGCGCGCGATTATCGCAGCACATTTTCCAGAGGTTGAGGTATTGGAGAACTTGCGCTTTGACCCAAGAGAGGAGGCGAATGATCCCGCGTTCGCGGCTCAGCTCGCCAACGGGTTCGACGCCTATGTCAACGATGCGTTCGGGGTCTCTCACCGACGTCATGCCTCGATCGTCGGGGTCCCACCATTGCTGGAGTCAGCCGGAGGTATCACCCTGCTGGAGGAGGTCAAACATCTGACACTGTTGCTAGAGATGCCGGCACGTCCCTATGTGGCCGTGTTGGGTGGAGCAAAGGTCTCCGACAAGCTTGGTCTGCTCAATGCGCTGGTGCAACAGGTGGACACCCTGCTCGTTGGTGGCGGCATGTGTTTTACCTTTCTCGCTGCCGAGGGTCTTGAGGTCGGCGATTCCTTGGTCGAGGAGCAGATGATTGATCAATGTCAGCATCTCCTGGCCACTGGGAAGGTGGTACTCCCCGTCGACGTCATGGGACTCGCGACGAGTGACAGTTTTGGACCGAATGGTGGAGCGAGCGAGGCACAGCGCTTTGGACTCGGTGTGCCCGCTGGGTATCGAGGACTTGACATCGGCGCGGCGACGGTTGAGCGCTTTAGTGAATTCCTGGTCGGGGCTCGTTCAATCCTCTGGAATGGGCCGATGGGGGTCTTTGAAGATCCCCGATTCCGATCGGGAACCGATGGAGTTGCCGAGGCGATCGGACGCTCCGATGCCTACAGTGTCGTCGGTGGTGGCGACTCAGTTGCCGCGCTGCATCAGGCAGGGTTGGCAGACAGCGTATCACATCTGTCTACCGGCGGTGGGGCGACGCTCGAGTATCTTGAACACGGAGACCTGGTGGGACTGGCCGCCTTGCGCCATTCAAGGGAGCCATGATGAGCCGCAAGTATGACGATCTCGTACCCAGCCCTGACCCAGTAAGTCATCGAGTACGGCTCATCTCGGCGAATTGGAAGATGAATCTCAATCATCTTGAGGCGATCGCACTGGTGCAGAAGCTATACCATCTGTTGCGACCCGAAGATTTTCGGTATGCCGAGATCAGCATTCATCCCCCCTTTACCTCGTTGCGCTCGCTACAGCTCAGCTTTGAAGCCGATCGAATGCCGTTTACGCTTGGTGCCCAGAACGCCGCTGACGAACCCTCTGGTGCGTTCACCGGAGAGGTATCCGCACCGATGCTTGCCAAGCTCGGTGTGGGTTATGTCATTGTCGGGCACTCTGAACGTCGTCGTCTTTTTGGTGAGACCTCTGAGGAGGTGGCTCGTAAGGCGATTGCGGTCCAAGCAATGGGGATGCGTCCCATCATCTGCATCGGTGAAACGAGTGAGCAACGTCGGACAGACCAGACAGTGCAGGTGCTCACCGAGCAACTCGATCCGGTCCTTAGCACCTATCCAGTCAAGGCTCTCGAGGGGATTGTGATCGCGTACGAGCCGATCTGGGCGATAGGGTCTGGTGAGTCGGCCTCTCCGGAGTTGGTCGAGGAGGTCGGTGGATCGCTTCGCCAACTGCTGACGGAGCGAGTCGGATCAGCGACGGCTGCGCAGATCCGTCTCCAGTATGGGGGGTCGGTGCATCCTGGGAATGCCCACGAGTTCATGAGCCTTGAGGCGATCGATGGTCTTTTGGTTGGAGGCGCTAGCCTGGACGCAGATACTTTTGCCCTGTTGGTCAAGAGTTGCTAACTCAAGAGGTAGCGAGCGAGCTGGACTAGACTGCTAGGTGGCAAGCTAACTGAGAGCGAGTTCGCCTAGGGCTGGCTAGCTCAAAGTAGTCGCTGGTTGTGCATCCGCTTGACGGATAGTGTGGAGATTTGATTGGAGATTCGGTGTTAACAGCGGTTCTGGTGGTTCTTGAGGTGGCGTCCTCGCTGGGGATGCTCGTCTTTGTTCTACTCCACTCTGGTAAGGGCGGTGGGCTGTCGGATCTCATGGGGGGCAGTGTCGGCTCGGCTGCTGCGGGATCTACGGTGGCGGAGCAGAACCTCGATCGGATCACGATTGTGTTGGCCTGTATCTTTGCATTTTCGGCCATAGCGTTGGGGCTGAGGCTCTAACGCGCTCCGGTCGCCTGCGCACGGGAACTCGCGAGCCTTTGTGAATGCCTTGCGAGTGGGCTTTCTCAATTAATGATCAGGCTTTTCTGCCGATAAGGCAGTATGGATGAGTCATTGGTTCGGTACTTGGAGGTACTGCAAAGGCCGCTGGCACTGGTGGAGGCCGACCGAGTTCGATGGGCGAACAGTGCGCTAGCGGATCTGCTTGCCGTGGCCCGCGAAGATCTGATCGACAGCACGCTTCCTATTGTGGGTGGACTCAACCTCGATCGCATCCGTCGTAGCTCAACTGAGGTCGCACTCCGGCATACGACTGGTTACCTTCTCGATGTGGTGGTCACCACGACTCTCGTTTCAACGACGACTTGGATGCTGGAGTTTGCCATGGCCGACTACGAGGATCATAAGAGCGCGGATTATTTCCGTAAACTCCAAGCGCTCGCCGACAACCTGCCCATCGGAATCCTTATCTCAGAGACGGGTCTGCGGATCGGTTACGTGAACAACTCCTTGGCGACTATCTTCGGCTTGATACCCTCGGATATGTTAGGCATGGGCTGGTTGGATGCATTTGCTGAGCAGGATCGAGGGATGCTCCGGGGACTCGCGCTCACGGCGTTGACGGGGGTCCCGGTCCGTACTACCATGGTGGTCTCGACTGCACACATCGATCTACGCACACTTGATATCGCGTTGATTCCTGTCACCTCACGTGACGCCAGTGTCTCCTTCATCGGCACGATACAAGACGTGACCGAACAGGTCGCCAACGAAGCTCGTCTGAGTTTTGAGGTTGACCACGATGCATTGACGGGATTGGCTAACCGACGACGGCTTGAGAGCGATATCACCGACCGCTTGGCCCGCTTGTCGAGCGGGGAGCTCCAAGGAGCCATGATTGGATTCTGTGATATCGATAACTTCAAGCTGATCAACGACACCTTAGGCCATCTCGCAGGAGATCGTGTCCTGATCGAGGTGGCGCATCGGCTCCAAGAGGCCGGCCTAGCTGCCTATCGATTTGCTGGCGACGAGTTCGTTGTCTTGATCGATGAGGATCCTCGATCGGTTCGCGAGATCGAGATGGTGTTGGCGGACACGATCTCGAACGCTATTGCCATCGGCACCGCCTTGCTTAGCGTGAACACCTCCGTTGGTGTCACACCGATCGAAGCGGGGGATACGGCAAGCGAGGTGATTCGCAAAGCGGATCGTGCGATGTATGCCCGCAAGCAGATGAGGGCTTCGTAGTGCGCAGTATTGAGGTGGCACTGACGGGAGTCGCCAACGGTGAGTTGCTCGCTGAAATCATGGCGGCAGTCGGGGACGAGTCGGTTGGTTTTCATGAGATCGCTGACCTGGTGACGCGTGACAGTGTGTTGGCGACAGAGGTGATGCGGGTGGCGAACTCTCGCTACTACGGGTTGGCTGGCATCGTACAATCCTTGCAGTTCGCCTGTTCGGTAGTTGGTGTCCTCGGGCTACGAAGCATCACTCTCAGTGAATTAGGTCGGCGTGGGGGACACTGTCCCAATGAGCTCAATCTTATGAGCCAAGCGATCGCAACCAAGGCGGGAGTTCTGGCCGAGGCCGAGGGGTTCGACGCCCAGGTAGCGATCGCCGCTGGACTGGTGGTCAACTTAGGGCTGGTGTTGATAGCCCAACAGGACCCAGTTGGATTCGTCGAGCTGCGTCAGCTGCCCCCTTTGCAACGTGAGGCCTTTGAACGTGAGCACTATGGGGAGACGAGCACCGAGATCACGATGCGAGCCCTACAACACTGGTGCTTTCCCGATGCCTTTATTGCCTCTGTCGGGCAGCAAGGCGATGATCGTCTCGGTTCCATTCTTCACGAGGTGATCGAAGAGGTCCAGGCACACGCCGATGAGGATATTGTCTCATCCTGATCCCTCGAAGAACGATGGCGTGGGCTACGATTGGGGTTATGGGTTTGTATCGTTTGGACTTCGCCGATTCGTTGTTGCAGCGTCCGTCCTCCCCATTTGAACTCGAGGTTCTCCCCAACGGGAAGCGACGCTATCGACACGCACCGCGGTCGATGGCGGCGACCATGGAGTACTTCGATCGCTTTGGAGAGCGAGAATACCTCGTTTTTGAGGATCAACGTATCACCTACGCTGAGGCCAAGGAACGCATCATTGGCATCATCAGGGCCTTCGAGGCGGTGGGTCTCGAGCCCGGAGACCGCGTCGCCATTGCGATGCGCAATTTTCCGGAGTGGGTGTTTAGCTTCTTTGCCATTACGGCCGCTGGGTTGATTGCAGTTCCGCTGAACGCCTGGTGGTCGGTGGACGAACTGGTCTATGGCCTCACCGATTCGGGAGCCAAGCTCGCTATCGTTGATGAGGAGCGTGCGACGATGCTCCAGGACCGGGTCGCGATGAATCTATGGTTACGCGGTGTTACTGAGCTGCCACTGAGCCCGTCGTTGGCGCTGCTCGATGATCGAGTGCGGGATGGGGCATCACGAGAGGGGAAGATCCGCGAGGTCGGAGGTACTGGGCCAGCTGCTATCTTCTACACATCAGGGACCACTGGTCGACCAAAAGGGGTGGTTCTGGGGCACGAGAACCTCTTCCAGGCGCTTTTCAACGCCCTCTACTTGGGTGCTCGCACCGTGCTGCGAGCGGGAGGTGATCTATCGGAGAACCAAGAACAAGCGGTGAATTTGGTGAGTATCCCTCTTTTCCATGTGACCGGATGTGTGGCCATTCTTTTGCCTGGAACCGCGACGGGGGCGAAGTTGGTGTTGAGTCGCCGATTCGACGCGCTCGAAGCGCTGGCGCTGATCGAGCGTGAGCGGGTGACATCTTTTGGTGGAGTTCCCACGGTTGCCCAGCAGATTCTGCGCCATCCAGACCGTGACCGGTTCGATCTGTCGTCGGTCAAGGTGGTGAGCTATGGTGGTGCGCCATCAGCTCCCGAACTGGTTCGAATGATCGAACGGACTTCTGTTGAGATGATGCCTGGTAATGGCTATGGCCTCACGGAGACTGCAGGTCTGGTGACATTTAACAATGGCACATCCTATCAAGAGCGACCGAGCTCGGCAGGTCCGCCGGTACCGGTTACCGACATAAAAGTAGTCGACTCGCTGGGGGACGAGTTGGATGACGGTCAGGCTGGTGAGCTCTTAGTGCGCGGCCCGACCGTTTTTGGTGAGTACTGGGGCAAGGTAGCTGAGACGCAGGCGGTCTTCGAGGGGGACTGGTTCCGCACAGGAGATATTGCGACGATCGATAGTGATGGTTACCTGACGATTGTGGATCGCCTGAAGGATCTCATCATCCGAGGGGGCGAGAATGTGGCAACCGTCGAGGTGGAGAATGCAATTTTTGAGTATCCTGAGGTGGAGGATGTCGCGGTCTTTGGTTATCCCGATGAGATCCTCGGTGAACGCGTAGCGGCGGTGGTGGTGGCGCGGGCGTCGTCCTTCGATCCTGATGCGCTCCGTGCCTTCCTCTCGGCGAGGCTGGCGGCCTTTCAAGTTCCGGACATCATCGAGGTTCGACGGAGGGCCCTACCGCGCAACGCGGCCGGGAAACTTCTCAAACGCAGCCTCCGTGAGGAGTACTTTCGCGAAGAGTTGGGGTGAGGTAGTCCTGTCGGAGGAGATCATCATGCTCGTTGGATCCTTGACGGAAGCGATGCCTTGATGAGTCGGTGATCGCAGGGTTGTGGCGTCGCGCCATCAAGTAGCAAAGATTGCAGCGATGAGAGAGGGACCCCGTGATTGGAGTGCTCGCCGCAAGGAATCGTGGAACTCCATAGCACTCTCCACGGTGGTTGCTGGTACCCCGAAGGCCTCGGCGAGTCGTGCGTGATCGAGAGGAGGGTGATGCAGCGAGAGAAGTTTTTCGGTCTCCTCATTCGCGGCGTGGGGGCCAAGGCGGTCGAGCTCGAAGTGGAGAATGCCGTAGCTTCTGTTGATCAGTATGATGGTGACGATGTTGAGTCCCTGGGCGATATGGGTCCAGATCGCTTGGGGCGCATAGAGCGAGGATCCATCGGCGATGAGGGCCAGCACCTGCCGGTCGGGGGCCGCGAGTGCTGCCCCAATCGCGAGCCCGAGGCCGTGACCGATCGCGCCGCCGGTGAGTGCAGAGAGCCACACATGCTCTGGCGCCGCGGCAGTAGCCTCTTCGAGGTTGATGCCGAGGGTATTGCTTTCGTCGACGACGATCGCCCTTACCGGAAGGAGATGCGCGACAATCGAGGCAAAGTTGCTGGCGTTGAGTGGACCGGCGAGGTCGGGTGCGGAGGGCTCTGGGCTAGGGCTCGAAGTTACGGTACTCGTATGCGATGTGGCCGTGTTCGATGCCAGCAACTGATCAGCTCCGCTTCGGGCTCCCCTTGGATTTGTGGTGACCGTGATGATCTCGCAACCGTCGGGCACCAAACGGTCTGGAAGATGTTGATAGGCGAAGAAGGGGACAGGGGGTGATCCCCCGATGACAATGATGTGTCGAGTATCTGCGAGCTCCGCTATCGCCATCTCTGGCAGGTAGGGTAGGCGCCGGATTGGTGGTGTTCCCGCGCCACGATCGATCCGGGTGGGGAACGTGTTGGTCCATAGGTGGAGGTTTGCTCGGCTGGTCAGTTGGTGGAGGCTTTCGTGACCGTCACGAGTCAATAGGTCACCGCCGACGATGAGGGTTGTCCCAGTGGGGTCATCGAGCGCTGCCCGTGCCCGAGCGATGGTCGCTGTGTCAAGCCCGACCACGGGCGATGGCCGGGCCGTCAAGGGAGCCACCTGTGCAAAGTCACTCCAGGAGAGGTCACTTGGCACGATGACGGTGACGATCCCTGGCATGCCTTCGAGGGTGAGGTAACTTGCCAACGCTCCGATGTGACGCGGATGTTGGTCGGAGGTCGCGCGGAGGACCGTCTTCGAGAAGGTCCGAGCAAGGCCTTCGATGTCGGAGGCAAGTGGCGGATCCTGGACCCCGACCGCCGGACTATGGTCGCCGACGATGACGACGACTGGAGAGTGCGCGCGCTTGGCGTTATGCAGCGAGGCGATGGCGTTGGCGAGGCCGGGTCCGAGATGGAGGAGAAGGGCGCAAGGACGTCCGGTCATCCGCGCTACGCCATCAGCAGCTCCCGCCGCCACACCTTCGGAGAGGGTGAGTATGGGACGCGGGGTGGGTGAGAGTCCAAGCGCGGCGACGAAGTAGATCTCCGTGGTGCCCGGATTGGTGAAGAGATACTCGACACCAGCATCACGCAGACCGGTGAGAAGGTGTTGTGCTCCGGTCATAGTAGCTTCCCAGGGTTGAGTAGGTTATCGGGATCAAAGACGGACTTGATGGAGCGGAGGAGCCCGAGGCGAGGAGGAGGTTCTTGTTCAAGGAAGAGCTGTCGCTTGGCCACCCCGATACCATGCTCGCCGGAGACGGCACCACCGATGCTGATCGCGAGTTCTACGATGGCGGTTGCTGCGCCATGGCACTCGACGGGATCGGGCGCAAAGAGTGAGAGGTGGACATTGCCGTCACCGACGTGTCCGGTGCCAACGAGGAGTGTGTCGTGTTCGCGAGCGCAGCGGGCGGCGCCCGCGAAGAGTGTTGCGAGTTGTGAACGGGGCACCACCGTATCGAGTATGATCGTTGCCCCGAGCGCCTTGACGGTCCAGAACGCCGCTTCGCGGGCGTTGATCAGACCCTGGCGTTGTCCCTCATCGAGCAGGTACTGTTCAGTGGAATGATGAACGTCGAGCAGTTCCATCACTTCATTGAGTTGCCATGAGAGATCGTCATCGCTCATGGCCTCGAGCTCTATCATGAGGTAGGCACTCGTAGTTGCGGCGACGTTGGCGCTCACGCCGAGGCTCACACCTGCGTGCTCGGCCATCGCGGCGAGACCGGTTGCTTCGACGTACTCCAAGATGCTAGGGAGTAGACCACGTTCGGGAATGCTCACGACCGCGTTGGCGAGATCTTCGAAGTTGCGAAAGCTTGCCAGGATGAGCGTTCGGGTGTGTGCACGGAGGCTGAGGCGTACGAGGACTTCGGTGACCAATGCGAGCGTTCCCTCTGAGCCGATGAGGAGCTGGGTGAGGTCATAGCCCGAACTTGTCTTCACATACGCGCCGCCCGACCGAGCTCTGACTCCGCTCCCAGTGACGAATGCGAGTCCAAGCACATTGTGACGCGTCACCCCATACTTCATAGCTCGCATCCCACCAGCGTTGGTGGCGACGTTGCCGCCGAGGGTGGCTGACATCTCCCCTGGATAGACGGGGTAAAAGTAGGGTGTTCCTGCCAGCGCCTCCTCGAGTTGGGCGAGGGTGACCCCCGGTTCGACGCTCGCGGTTTGGTCGATGGTGTCGATGGAGAGGATGCGGTTCATGCGTTCAAAGCCCACGACGAGTCCGTCAGTAACTGGTCGTGCCCCTCCGGAGAGGCCAGTACCGGAGCCTCGGGCGACGAGTGCGATGTTGGAGTGGGATGCGTAGTTGACGAGGTCGGCCACCTGCTCAGCGGAGGTTGGGAAGACCACGCCGAGGGGATCGATAGGGTCGAGCTCCAGGGCCTCGTCATGGGTGTAGGCCTCGGGAATGTCTCCGTTCAGTATTGCCTCCTTGCCCATCACCGCACTGAGATCTGCTTTGATTTCGCTTATCGCATACTTCGCCATGTGTACTACGGTAGTCGAGCTATGATCTTCGCGTTGGACGGGGCCGGGATAGTATAGGCATTGAGGAGTCGTCCTGCTGCGAGGAGACCCGGGAGCGTAGCGCCTGCGGAGAGATACGGCCCACGCTATTGGTATCGATACCGGCGATCGGAGTGCCATGGAGCGAGGCAGAATGAGGAGTAACAGGCTGGTTCGGGTTGTTGTAGTGAACGTTGCAGTCGGTGGTGGCCCGATGCTACGTCTAGGGCCGCCTTATTGAGGGTATCCGTGATCGGGGCGAAGACGTCGGAACCCACGGGTGATGATTGCCCCTCGGCGAAGTTCTTGGGGTGCTAGTGTGACCTGCTGGCAACGGACTTGATCTCTGGTGTCGTGGCTTTGTTCGTCGTTGTCTCGTCTAACGCCGTGGAGAGCGAGTCGGAAGCGGTAGTGTGCAGTGTTGACGGATGGCGAACTCGAGCTGGACCGATTCCAAAAGGGTCGACGCGGTATCAGGTTCCCGCCTTGGGCACCTGGCTCGCTACAGTGTTTGTTGTCTGAGTGAGCATTGCAATCGCAACGGCCACATCACCCGCGACGTAAAGCCTCTCGCTGAGCTACCGTTGGCCTATTCTGAATTGCTTGGCGGTCTCGCTCCAATCAGGTTCGTCATCGCTAACACCAAAGCCAAAACGCGGCGCTGGTGCAACCTCATCGCTAGCTACTGCTATCTCGGCTACACCACCGTGGCAGGCGCACAGCTGCGCTATCTCACCGAATGTTCTTCTGGTGGGACTATCGGCGCGATCGGCTTCGCTGCCTCAGCATGGAGCTGCATACCGCGCGATACCCATATCGGCTGGGACAAAGCAACCCGCGAAGCACGGCTGCTACTGCTTGTGGTTGGGGACGCCCGCTTTCTCATTCTTCCTCAGGTAGGTGTTGTGAACCTCGCCTCGCATGTCCTGTTGCCGTCTCCGGAGCGACTGGCAGCTCGCCAACGGGTACCAGCCTGCACTCTTAGCGGCCTTCGTCGAATCCGCCCGCTTTACCGGAGCGAGCTACCGAGCGGTGCACTGGCTGCAGGTCGGGAAGACCAAAGGTCGGGGCAAGCCCGACTGCTACAACGAATACGCTCTCCCAATGAAGGATGTCTATCGCTGCCCTCTTCACCGTGCCTACGGGAGCATCCTCGCCTCACCAGAGTGAAGGTACCCGAGGATATCAGATTGGCCTGGGAGGATCACGCTCGGCCGGGTTGGCCGAATGTTTACGACGGCATTACCGTGACGAGCGTTCCAATGTGAACTTGAGGGAAGACGACGGCTGCCGTGGGTACAGGGAGCTCGACGCAGCCGAGACTCTGCGGGAAGCCGTATTGTGCTCGCACGAACCCGTGGACCGCCTCTGATCCAAGGAAGTAATTGATCCAATGGACGAGATCGTGATAGGTGGTGCCGTTTGGATTGGTGCCACTCATGTAATTTTCTTTGAAGCGCAGGTAGATCGGGAAGGTGCCATTCGTAGTCTTGAGTCCTGCAATACCGGTGTTTGTCGGACTCGTCAGGACGACACGGCCATTCTCCCAGAGATAAAGAGTCTCAGGTAGCGGTGCCTTTTGCACTTGAATCCACGCGTAGGGGTGCGGGTCAACGTTGTTGGAGATGACATCCTTGATCAGAGTTGGCCAGAGCAACGGGTTACTGGCCCAACCGCTGCCGTTGGTGTAGTTGAGGCTGTTGAAGTCCTCGAATGCCATGACTGCACCCTTGGTGATAACATTGGCGTTCCCTGGGCTCCAAAGGGAGGTGAGCTGCGTGGGCATCGTCCAGCGCCAGTTAAAGGTGCCTTGTGGTGGCGACTGGAGGGCACTGAGCTGAGCTGCTTCGGTAGAGGCAACGGTGGTCGGCGAGGAGAAGGAGACGGGGAGATAGTTGAGCTGGGCTAGTACCTGTTGCAAACGGAGCATGGACATCGGTGCGCCGCTCAGCGCGAGTGTGGCTCCTGTGGCTCCACGGGCTCCGGTTGGACTTACAACAGCGACCGAGGTAGGGGTCGTCATGGTGAAGGTCTCTGAGGGCCAGAAGTCACCCGTTGTTGGTGTAAAAGTGAGTGTGTAGGGGGTCGGTTCACTCCAGTTCCCCTTGACAGGGTCGGCACCCTGGACGGTGGGACTGATGGTAGGCAGCTTGTTGCCAAAAACCTTTGTCACCGGTTGGGAAAGCGTGATGGTGATCGTTGCCTCGGGGGAGAGGTTGGTGAGATCCGGACTGATGATCGCCTCAGGTGTCGACCCGGATTGGCGGAAGAAGACCATGTTGGACGCTGCTGGGAGCGTCTCCCAGGGGTCAGGGACAGCCGCCACCTGCAGTGAACCGGCGGCGCTGTGGGAAGAACCAGGTATGGCAACGTGGCTCGTCGCCTTGTTGAGCTTCACATACTTTGTGGTGGAGTGGAAGGAGTAGGCAACGACGCTGACGGGATTCGAGAATTCAGACTGAACAGATTGACCTGAAGATGCAATCGCTACAGGATCGAGGAGGCGCGCACGGGGGGTATGGCCGGTAAGTGTCAGTCGTTGGGTTTTGCCAGCGATCCAAGCGATCCAAGAAGGACGCTGCAGAGTGACCGTGATCGTTGTCGTTACGCCAGTGGAGATGTGCTTGGTTGGCAGGACCTCTCCATCCTGGATCTCCACCGGAATAGGTTGTTGACCAACGGATCCAGCGACGCTGAGAACGCTTTGGTGTGCTCCCGAAGTGGTCAATTTGCCGAGCGAGGTGTAGGAGGAAGAGAGGGATGCTTTCGGCCAGTTGATTGCCATCACGATGCCACCGGCGATCAACAGCCCCCCAACGACGCCACCGCCGATCGCTAGAGCATTGCGGCCGCGGTGTGACCCTTTCGACCTTGTATGCCTGGCACTCGCCAATCGACACCTCCTCGTGAGAATTGCAGCTATGCTGGCCTGGCCGTAGCTTTTATCAGGCCAGTCTCGCCACGATTTCCCTAGCGAGTAGTCAAGAGTATAGTTCGTACGCGGGTGACGGGTAGTCGGTTTGTATCAGCAGGGTTGAGAGTTTCTTCAGACTTTGGTTCGGCGAGTGGTAGCGTCGGAAAAGCGCTCAAAAAGGCAGTTTAACGGTGGATACGAAGTTCCTGGTGGAGAGTTTTGTCACGCTTGTCGTGATTACTGATCCGATTGGCAATGTGCCAACATTCCTTGTGGTGACCCAAGGTAAAGGCACTAAGGCGCGTCAACGACTCGCGCTCGAGGCGGTGTTGGTGGCGACCGCCGTGTTAGCCGTCTTCGCCGGTTTCGGCAGAGAGATCCTGAGCTATCTTGGCATCTCGTTGCCCGCCCTCCAGGTCTCTGGTGGCCTGCTGTTGTTGATTGTAGCGTTACAGCTTTTGACGGGGAAGCAAGCGGAGCTCACGGCACAGTCCAAGGTCAATGTGGCGCTGGTTCCCCTCGCAACGCCCTTGATCGCTGGCCCCGGTGCGATCGCGACGGTCTTGGTATTTGCCGGTGAAGTACATTCGGTGGGAAATGCGCTTGGACTCGGGGTTGTGATCGTTGTGGTGATGGTGGTGCTGCTTGTTGTGCTTCGATTCTCCGTGCATCTCAGCCGCCTGTTACGCGAGGGGGGTATTGAATTGCTCTCTCGGGTCTTCGGCCTCCTCCTGGCCGCCATTGCAGTCCAACTGGCCGCCTCTGGAGTCTTAGCGTTTGCTCATGGACACTGAGCCCTGCAACTCACCAACGCCAGCGTCTCCATGATGTAGACCGCATGATGTGGACCGATAAGTGCTGCCCTCGCTAAGTGCTGCTCTCGCTGGAACAACTAGACTGGCGAGCAGGAGTGTGCGGTCTGATACGAGAGGGTCAAGTCCGGGTTGCTCGTGGTAGACGACGGCCGTGATGTGCATGGTAGTCGTTGGAATGGCGGTTGGTCGGTTGACACGGAGCTCATCGGTGGTAACGACATAGCAGTCGCACGGGTCGCACGTTTGTCGTCACCCGAGCGTAGATGGCGGTTAGGGGAGGGCGCTGAATGGGTTCTCTCAACAGAAGAAAGTGAGGCTATGGTGGTCCAGTTAGGTGATATTGTTCCAGATTTTGAGGCGGATACGACAGTAGGGAAGATCCGGTTTCATGAGTGGCTTGGAGACTCCTGGGGTGTTCTATTTTCCCACCCCAAGGACTATACGCCGGTGTGCACGACAGAGCTGGGTGAGGTAGCACGTCTACAACCAGAGTTTGACCGTCGATCCACCAAAGTGATAGGTCTCTCGGTCGATGACGTTGCGAGTCATCTGAAGTGGGAGTCGGATATCGAAGAGGTGCGAGGGCATGCGGTTGGATTCCCGATGATCGGGGATGCTGATCGGAAGGTATCGACTCTCTTTGGTATGATCCACCCGAATGCATCTGATACGCTCACGGTCCGCTCCGTCTTCATTATCGATCCTGCCAAGAAATTACGCCTCGAGATGACGTACCCAGCCTCGGTGGGCAGAAACTTTGCGGAGATTCTGCGGGTCTTGGACGCGTTGCAGCTCTCCGATGCTTTTCCTGTAGTGACCCCGGTGAATTGGAAGCCAGGTGACGAGGTGATCGTCGCTAACTCTGTCAGTGCTGAAGCGGCACGCAAGCAGTTCGAAGGCTTTCGCGAGGTGAAGTCGTACCTGCGCTTTGCCAAAGATCCCAAGGCTTAGATCTCGAGTTGTAGCGCACCACGCCATAATGTCATAATGAGGTGTCCTACCGGGGCCGATGGGACCGGTAGGACACCTCGTCGATATTTTCTAGGGCCGTCGTCCAGTAGGTGCTTGGACTAGCGAGAGACAAGATCTGGTCCGGGGTCGGGTAGAGTGCCGCTCTGGGTCCTATCGTTGGCGAGTGGGGCGATAACCTCGGTGGTATCGCTGCGCGAGAGTGACTGTCTCCTGGTGGGAGATCTCCTGCTGTGTGCCGTTGGGGCTTACGAGGATCATGACCAAGACAGGTAAGGCGGCGAGGGAGGCCCCATATGGCGGCCATCACGACGGCGATGACGTCGAACGAACCATGAGGCCACCGATACCAAGATCATCAATAACGCAATGACGACGATCGTGTATGCGAGTTGACTAGTATTGCCGAGTGCAAAGAGCGCAGGGGCCCCGGCGAACTCTAGCGTGTACGAGTCGGCGTACTTGAGGGCTTGTGACGGTGCGAGCTGCGTCGTGAAGGCGGCTCCATAACGGGTATTGGTGGAGGAGTCCTCCAGAATGACGGCGCGATGGCCCCAACATCCACTTGCCTTTGGGGATTGACAGTCGAGGTTAGATCCACCTCCGCCATTGGTGTAGCGATATCCGTCTTCGTACATCCACATAAAAACCACGACGATGGCGTTCGGGAAGTTGCCTGCCCAGTCAGATCCTCCGTTCATCGATGCCGGGATGAATGGGTCTCGTGCTTGGGTGGCAGCCTGGCGGGCCAGGTGGTCAAGTTTTGGTGATGACTTTACTACGGTGGGGAGTTTCCTGATCGAGCGCTCATTATTGGCCAGGTAGACGAGTTGACGAGCCTGATTGAATGTGGCGAAATCTTGCGGAAGCGTCAGTTGTGGCAGGCCCTCGGTCCGTCGCGCTAGGTTGAGGTCGAAGAGCGCGGCTTGCATGCAGGCCGGTGTTGTGTCGGGAATCAGCGCCGAATGACAGGCTGTTTCCCAGTTTGGATCACCAGCTGGAATGGTCAAATCGTGCACGGGTGGTGACGTTGGCGACTGTGTGGGGGCAAAGAGGAAGAGTGAGGAGCCCGCGATGAGGAGAAGCACCATCGCCACTATTACCACTCGCTTCATATCGCTGTCCTGTCTGTCGCCTGGTCGTGCTGTATGGCCCTTCGATGGTGGAGTGCCGTTGGAGATATTGCCTGCGATACAAGCCTAGTGACGCGTTCATCGCTATGACCAAAGTCGTGGCCTTTGGTAACGTAGACTGGGGCGATGAGAGCAGAGGTTCGCAGCGGTAGGGACATGATGGTGATAGGGACAATGTAGCGATAATGGCATGGCGGAGATAGGAACATGGTGGAGACGGAGGCACGATGAAGTTAGCGATGCAGATTAACTATGCGGGGAATATTCTTGATACGGTTGAGGAGGTCGTTCGCTACGAGAGTGCCGGACTCGATATCGTCTTTGTCGCCGAGGCCTACGGATTCGACGCCGTGTCTATCCTCGGCTATTTGGCGGCAAGAACGACACGTGTCGAGCTCGGGCCTGGCATTCTTCCTATCTACTCTCGTACGCCGGCGTTGATTGCGCAGACCGCGGCTGGACTTGATTACGTTTCAGGTGGGCGTGCTGTTCTTGGTCTTGGAGCCTCCGGTCCTCAGGTAATCGAGGGTTGGCATGGGGTTGCCTATGACCGACCGATCGCTCGGACACGGGAGCTCATCGGGCTCTGTCGGAAGGTGTGGCGCCGTGAGCGACTGGAGTCTGATGGCATCTACCAGATTCCGCTTCGGGGCGGTACTGGGTTGGGTAAAGCGCTCAAACTGATTACCGAGCCAGTTCGGCCACGAGTACCGATCTACCTCGCGGCGATCGGACCAGCGAATGTGGCATTAGCCTCTGAACTCGCGGAGGGTTGGTTGCCTATCTTCTACCTTCCCGAACAGGCGGAATCGGTGTGGGGTGAATCGGTGCGCAAGGGACTGAGTCTTCGCGACTCTGATCTCGGTGATTTTGAGATCGTTGCGGGAGGTTTGCTCGCTATTGAGAACAACAGTCAGGATCTGCTTGATCTCGCGCGGCCATATGTGGCACTCTACGTTGGGGGTATGGGTGCAAAGACGAAGAACTTCTATAACGACCTGTTCCGACGCTATGGATATGGCGACCTAGCGGAGCAAATTCAAGATCTCTATCTTGGCGGAGAACGGGAAAGGGCCGCCCAACTCGTGCCGAATGAGCTGCTGGAGCGCATGAACCTTGTCGGTAGTGCGGGTTTTGTTCAGGAGCGTGTCGAGGCTTTTGCCCATGCCGGCGTCACTACGTTGATGGTGACCCCGATTGGTAAAGATCCAATTGGTTCGTTCCGACAGCTGCGTTCCATGGTTGATCGGCTTTGATTTGGTGCTTTCCATTGCGGTTCTGTGGCCGTTGTTGGTGGTCGTGGGGGAGGTATATTTTGCATGGAAGTTGTTGATTCCTCCTCGGTTTGATCGATCCCTGCTTGAGAGCGCTTCCGTCGTTAGGGTGGAGGTTGTGATTCCTGCACACAACGAGGCGACATCACTGTCAAAGCTGCTTGCCAGCCTGAGTGCCCAAAGGGGGGTCATCTTCTCCGTGACTGTGATCGACGATCGTTCAATCGATGGGACTGGTGCCATTGCACGATCACTGGGAGCCGAGGTCGTTCGCCTCGACCAGCGTCGGGGCAATAATCCGAAGGCAGGCGCTCTAAGCGCTTGGTCCCCTAAGGAGTCGACCGAGACGGTGGTCTTTTTGGACGCTGATGTTGTTCTTGTGGGTGCTGATGCGTTGGCTAGGTTGGTCGCCGCTGCCCGGAATCGACCGAATGATCTCATCAGTGTGCAGCCTTATCATCGGATGGAGCGCTGGTACGAGCAATTCGCATTTTTCCCCAACCTCGTCGCTCTGATCGCCTCAGGGGCGTTCGGGGCGCTAGGTCATCCCTACTCATCGGCTACCTTTGGTCCAG
Organism: Ferrimicrobium sp.; assembly: GCF_027319265.1. NCBI lineage: Bacteria > Bacillati > Actinomycetota > Acidimicrobiia > Acidimicrobiales > Acidimicrobiaceae > Ferrimicrobium > Ferrimicrobium sp. The sequence goes on from NZ_DAHVNP010000031.1 coordinate 51,295, forward strand.
TATTGTGTTGCCAAGTAGCCCGATACCAAAGTGTCGGTGGACACGGAGCTGTACTGGACTCGGTGCTCGATGATCAAGCCCTGGGGGAAAAGTTTCGGCACACTAGCGGGCACACCATCCTCTATGGGGGTCGGAGTTGGATTGAGTTTCGGATGTACCCGGATGGGTTCTGGCAGTTACTTGAGGGGTTCCGCAAGAACGTCGCTATCGGCGCCATCAGTGTTCGCGGCATCGGTGCATTGGTGGCGACCTTGATGATCGTTGCACAACTCTCGGCGATCGCAAATCTGGTTACCGATGCGCCACATGAGCTGGTCGGAGCCCTCGCCGTTGTGGGGTTGATGTTCTTCATCAATGTGCTGGTAGCGCGGCGTATCGGTTCTTTCACCTGGAGCAGTATGGTACTCCAGGTGCTCTACTTAGCAGCGTTCCTTGTGATCGTAGTGATGTCTGGTGTTGATCTGCTGCGTGGTACAACTACCTGGAAAGGGCAGCCAATGAGAACGAGGCGATGAGTAGTGTCCAATGTGGTCGGCATGGCGCTTGCCGTAGCATTCTGGATCGCGACGAGCGTGGTGGTGGGGTTCCTCGGCGCACGGCTTCCGCTAACAGTGTTGCTCTCGATCGCTCGTCATCCCTGGTGGTTGGGTGGGCCAAAGGCACGCTGGTACCGACAAAGGCTATGCATTGACACCTGGAAGCATCGGTTGCCTGAGGCGGGAAGCTTTGGGGGTGGTGTCTCGAAACGGCGAATTGTCAATCGTCAGCACAGCACACTGGTAAGACTGTATTTGGAGACCGTGCGAGCAGAGTTGGTGCACACTGGGTTGTTGGTAATTCAGTGGTTGCCAGCGCTGTGGCTTAGCCCAGGTTTTGTCGTCGTGCCTGTGCTCTATGCCGTGCTTGCGAACGTTCCGTTTGTAGCGGTTCAACGCTACAACCGGGTGCGCCTGTCACGAATTGTCGACATCCATGATCCGTGGTGTCTTGACGAATAGATGCTCGCGGTAGTACTCGAGTTCAGCGATGCTATCCCGAATGTCGTCTAGAGCGCGATGGGAGCTGTCCTTTTTGGGCAAGTGTTCTGCCAAGCCAGGATACCAACGCTTTGCAAGCTCCTTGATGCTTGAGACATCGACGGAGCGATAGTGCAACCAGTTTTCAAGATCCGGCATATATTTGGCGAGAAAGCGACGATCAGTTCCAATAGAGTTCCCGCACAGCGGCACCTGGCGAGCGTTCGGACAGTGTCGTTTAAGAAAGGCGAGGGCGGCAGAGTGGGCTTCTTCGAGAGTGGTCGTGGAGGCGCGAACGTCGGCGAGGAGCCCGTTGGTTTCGTGCATTTTCGTGACGACCTTCTCCATACCCCCTAACGCGTCCTCGTCGGCATGAATCACGAGCGGTCCGAACTCCTCGACGGTATTGAGGTCGTCGTCGGTAACAATCATTGCGATTTCTAGGATGACATGGCGCTCGGGGAGCAGCCCTGTCATTTCAAGATCCATCCATGCCAACATGACAGCCAGGTTACTCGCTGTGTATGCTAAGTGGGGTACCATGAAGGTAAGACGAGCAAGAAGGGGCTTATGGGTCGTACGGCATCGCAGTATCCCTGGGTGATCGTTCCAACATATAACGAAGCCAGTAATATCCTCGACATCGTTGAGGCGATACGCAAGGCGGTTCCCGCGGCGACGGTACTTGTGGTTGATGATAGCTCGCCTGATGGCACCGCGGATCTGGTCGAGAGCCTCAGCAAGGGTGATCAGTTCGTTCGCGTGCTGCGTCGTCCTGGTAAGGCCGGGTTGGGTGCGGCCTACCGGGCAGGTTTCCGGGAGGCGCTGAGCGCGGGAGCAACAGCGCTGGTTGAAATCGACGCGGATTTCTCGCACGACCCAGCGGTCATGCCGAGGTTGCTTGACGGTCTCGATGATGGTGCTGGTCTTGCCATCGGCTCCCGTTACATCTCCGGCGGTTCGTCTGAGGGTTTGTCGGCTCTGCGCCTCTTGATCTCTCGTCTTGGGAACCGCTATGCATCGATCATGCTCGGTATCGATGTTCGCGATGCCACTGCTGGCTTTCGGGCTTATGAGGCCGATGCATTGAAGATGATTGACCTGGATCAGGTGCGTGCTGATGGCTATGGATTTCAGGTGGAGATGGCCTATCTTGTCTCCCAGCTGGGTTTCCGGATCATCGAGGTTCCAATCACCTTTCATGATCGGCGTGCAGGCAGCTCGAAGATGTCAAGCGATATCGTGATTGAGGCGATGATGCTCTGTACGATTTGGGGGATCAGTCGAAGAGTTCCATGGCTGCGCCAAGGTTCACGACAGGATCGATTGATCGATCATCTCGAGAAGCTGATCCGGCGCTCATCGTGAGAGAGATTGCAGTACGGTTGCTCCATCCTGGAGCGCAACTGCCGGTGCGCCAGTTAGCCGGTGATGCGGGGGCTGATCTTGTCCTCATCGAGCACCTGACGCTATGCCCCGGTTCTCGAGGCATCGGTCACACGGGACTCGCCGTGGAACTAGCGCCTGGAACGATGGGGTTGGTGGTGCCCCGTAGCGGCCTTGCCCTGCGCTCTGGCGTGACGGTATTGAACGCCCCTGGTCTCATCGATGAGGGTTATCGCGGCGAGGTCGGCGTGTTGCTGGTCAACTTTGGCGAGAACACGGTGGAACTCGTTCCAGGAGACCGTGTCGCGCAGCTGGTTGTGGTTCCCTACGTGGATGTTGAGTATGTGGCGCGAACCGAACTGACGGAGACGGAACGTGGAGCTGGAGGGTTCGGCCACACTGGTCATCGCTGACGAGTCTCCCGGTGGGGTGGGGTGAACCTCGCCGGTTGTTGGAGCGATAGATTGGACTCGCCGACCCTGCATCTCGGATTGTGGGCGCGAACTCGGACATCTGGCCGCAAGTCGTCTGTCAGTGGTGGCAAGCTGGCAACAATCCCGTCACAGGTTACATGGTCAGATCTTGCCCGAGATGGGATGCGGGCACGCTCACATGGATACAACGGCAAGTGAACTTGGGGCATCTGTTATACTGTTGATCGTAACGCGGACGTGGCTCAGTTGGTAGAGCATCACCTTGCCAAGGTGAGGGTCGCGGGTTCGAATCCCGTCGTCCGCTCGATGAACAGCACCCCAATGCGTGGCGCTGGTGAGTTTTCGCGTGGGTGAGCTGAGTCTGGTGGTGTACCGAAGCGTCGTTCGGCTGGCAGCCCGCTTTGGTCATCTGTGTACGCTCGGCAATCAACACGTCATTCCTTATCCACGATAGGACGGGTTCGACTGGTTGCGAAACGCCCCAATCCTAGGCGTGGGTACCATAAGCCCAAGACCCGGTTGTCCTTGGCTGAAGCATTGGATGGTGAGGTCCTTTGCGTTGTCCTGGCTTGAGACAGACTTCTCCTTTCCCGGCCGCGAAGGTCCGTTATCGGGGCAGGAGAGCAAACGCCCTTTCGGTTGAGAGGAGCGGTGTAGAGCGGTTGACAGAGGGTCATGGAGGTGATTGCCTGCGGCCCCAGCACGGCAAGGCGACCTCATCGCTGTGATTGACGTGACACAGCGGGCGCAGTGCTGAAGCTGAGGCCCTCCAGGAAGCACTGGATGTCTTTGGACGTTGGCGACCGCCACGTTCAACGTGGTAGATAATAACTGGTTGGTAAGCCCACATGCCCGCATCACCGAGAGCCCCATGACCGGAGTCCTTGACGTACCTGGTCAAACCCCCGAGGTGGTGACGAGCATTGGCTGAAAACTTGTGCCACGCAAGGCTTCCATAGTGGGAAGGCCCCGGCATGCTTGATCCGTGGACTTGAGGGTGGCCAGGGTTGCAGTGGTGCGGTTGGCGGCTGGGTGTTCGGGTGGTGGTGCGATAGGCGCGATCCCGGCAGTATGAGAACGTCCGGACCGATCGCCGTAGCAGTGGGATCAGACACTGCGCACCTCATCAGAACATGTCCATCGGTGTCCGGTTTGCCCTTTGGGCTCAAAAGGGGACTCCGTGCACTTCAAAAGCTGTGCAGGTCACCGGATCGACAAGGTGGGTCCGACAGTTGCCTGTCTATCCGCAACGATAGTGGCAAGTCGGGATGAGAGAAGGGGATCTCTTGACTTTAGGAAATAATCACTAATGTCGTGTAAGTGTCGGCATGATGTGTTAGGTTTGTAGGAGCAACTGACAAGCATGGTGGTGGCGATGATTGCCATAGTGGCGTATAGGGGTGTCGAACTCAGTTCGGGAAGTACGGTCATGGTCTGCAGTCTTGACCAGGATTAGACAGATGGTGAACACCCATACGGTGGCCAAGGATGCCGGAGCGAAGGGCTCCTCTCCGCACATCGAGCAAAGGATTTCACAACATCTGACCGTTGCATGTTCTCGATCAAACCCAACCGGGGTTCGTTGGGTTGTTGGCCAGTGGGTTCAAAAGTTCTCACATGCGAAGACCCCGACTTCATCAGGAGTGTTGCTACGCTTTCCACCATTATCAGGCACACAGCGACCCTTCTCGCCAACTCGATTGACGGGATGCTGAGAGTGAGCAGTAGGTGGACCCATGCGCATGTGGGGGCTGCGGGCACTGCAACCGCCATTGTTCTGAGGACAGGTGATCCCTGGCATGGGGAGTCGTGCGCTATCCGGTCTTCTTATCGCCGGTGGCCGATGCCGTGGTTAGCGGGACGCTCGTTCGCCTTCGAGGATCGAGGCGGACGAGGTGCAGCAAAACGGTGCCTCGGCACCGATGTACTGCGAGCAAGAAGGGAGTAAGCAAGATGACACTTAGGCTTGGTGCTGTCCCTGTTGGGATGAAGGGGCGGCGAGTGCATTTCTTGCGCAAGCACTGGTGGATCGGTCTGGCGGTGCTGTTAGCCCTTGGCACTGTCGCAGTCATTGATGTCTCCGGTAATCCTTCGCTCGGACACTTCTACCCAGCGGTTGGGGCGACCGTATTGGTTGAAGCGCACGGACAAGGCTCAGAGATCGTTCCTGTGAGCTCACAGATGGTACCTGGGCCCGCAACAAGCTCTCAATCTCCAGGGTTCGAGCGTTATCTTCCGGACTCCAAGGTGACACTCTCAGCGAACTGTACAGGTAAGACGCAGCACCTCAAGATCAGGTTAGAGCCCGGAAATGAGTCGCTTCAACCTATGTGTTATCCGTCAGGAGGTGGTGCCATCGTTGTCGACGGCCCGTACAAGTTTCCCTATCCAAAGAGAGTCATTGTCGTGGCACCAATGGACGTGCGCTGGGACTTGATTGTGGTAGAACCGGGAACGATGGACTCGGGAGTCGCAGTCACGGGGTGAGTCAGCCGATGGTCGCCAGGTTAAAAACGCGCGCCGGAGACGTGGCGCCCCTGGAACATTCACCGCCCTTGAGTCACCGTTTCCGCGGGTGTGCGAGGGTCCCCGGTCAGGATTGAAGGGTAGAGCGATTGCCAGGGTCCTTGGTGCACGGCAACGACCTTGCCGTTGGTTGCGGTGCAACAGGGTCAACATCATCGGGGTGACACGTCTGCAACTGCACCGTGCTAAGGGCGACCTCTGGATGCCGTTGTGCGTGGAAGCCCAAGGACGGCGAGCCTTCCAGTGCCAGTTGTTCAGTCGGTATCGGGGATCGTGGTACCATTCTGGTGGACAACGGGCTGGCGCGTGTAGCTGGAATTGGGCATGGGCGTCGGCTCGCGCTCTGGAGCGAGAACGACATCGTCCACCACCATCTCGTGGAGCAGGTGAACGAACTAACGCTCATCGTTGTTACGGGTTGCATGACAAGATGACGACTACCAGGAGCGCCGATCGATCCAGTGCTCACGAAGAGGATGTCTGTCAGCCATTCCAATCCCTACTGCCTTACTGTCTTCGATGAGCTCGAGGCGCGGGTTCTTCTCACCTTGTCCAAACCTGCTGGTATCTCTCCAGTGATTGTGTTTGCGTAGCTGAGAGTCCTCCCGGGCGCGCCGATGGCAGACCCCAGGGTGATCGCTGTTCGGCTCGACATATTGCGGGTGTCAGAGGTCGGAATGATCCTGCTGTTACGCTCCCAGAGCACGCCGCCTTGCCCACGTGCGTCGCGAGACGATGTTGATAGGCGTTAGCCTCGGTGATCATGGGTGCCAACGGCGTGGGGTCGGGATCCGATGGCACGAATGTGGGGCCATACGCTATAGAGTGTAGCCCACGGGCCGTTGGCGCAGTTGGTAGCGCACTTGCATGACGCGCAAGGGGTCAGAGGTTCGAGTCCTCTACGGCCCACGATAGAGGGAACAAATCCCGTGCTGTTTGCGGTGCGGGGAGCAATTTGGTATTCCTCCTGCGATTCCTCTCTGTTGTGTTGGAGTTCGCTCACTCGTTGCGGGGTGACCAGTCAGCATTCCGTGTGCCTGCGATGGCGTCCTGGAACAGTGTCAAATCTTTGCGCCCGAAGCGATCGTTGGTACGGTTGGCGTTGCTGATGTTCATTGGTATAGCCAAGGGCACAGCGCGTTCCCGTGAGTTCTTCGATCGTCCGCGTCATCTACCGGATCGAGGAATGCTCGCTCGGTCCGTTCATGTGTCAATAAAGGGAATCGCGCCGGATGCGAAGGTATCGAGTGGCACTACTGGTATCGCACCGGGACGTCATGTGGCCGACCAACGTCAAGGCTCGCTGTTCGTGGCGGATGAACGGCTGAGATGATAGAGCAGAAATGCGTAGGCAAAAAGTGCAAGCGTGAACCCGAGTGCCATGATTAGCGAGAGCAGGTTCGAGCGGCCACCACCATTGACAAACCCAAGTCCTGCGGCGATCGCAATGACAATACCAAGGACGCCGACGATCGTGTAACCCAAGGCACCGGCTGCAGGTTGTTCAAGGGAGGCGTTGATCATCATAACACCATTGATGAGAAGAGCGAGGCCAATGATGACATGAAGATAAAGGATCACGATGGGGTGCGAGGCACCCCATGGGTTATGAGGGGTGATTGTTACATACAATACATTGGCGGTGCCAAAAATGAACTCAATGAGCAGCGCAACGATCGAGGTGAAGGACAAAAGCTTGAGGTCGAGCTGGCGTTTACTCATGCGACTTTAGTCTAGTGGTCTCGATCGTAAGGAACAAGTCGGTCTCGACGAAACTCCCGTAACACGAGTGGAGGCTCAGCGGCGGTTCTTCGGCAGACACGACGACCTATGTGCCAATCAAAAACCGTTCTGTAATGGCACGTGGGCCGACGGTGGCGAGAGTGAATGTTTTGGCGAAGCACCAGCGGGTTGCGCGACTATTTGTTGGAGGTGCCACTTGCGTAGGCGCAGCGCGTTCATGACAACGATGAGCGAGGAACTTGCCATGAGTGCCGCTGCCAACATCGGGTTAAGGATCCCAAGGGCAGCGAGGGTGATCGCAATAGCGTTGTAACCAAAAGCCCAGGCAAAATTCTGATGAATGTTGCGCAGTGTGGCGCGAGCTAGCGCGATTGCTCCAGGCACCTTAGTGATGTCATCACCGAGAATGGTGATGTCTGCGCTCGCTTTGGCGATGTCGGTGCCGCTCGCTAGGGCGATGCCGAGATCGGCCTGCGCGAGCGCTTCGGCATCATTGATGCCATCGCCAACCATCGCAACCCTCTTCCCGAGGGCCTGTTCATCTCTGATCGCAGCAGCCTTATCCGCAGGTCGTACGTCAGCTCGGATTGCGGTGATGCCAAGGGTAGCAGCGAGGACTTGTGCGTTGCTCAGCCGATCACCGGTCAGCATAATGATCTCGATGCCGCTGTTGTGAAGGCTCTCGACTAACCCTTTTGCTCCCTCTCGAAGGGTCTCGTGTAGCGAAAAGAGGAGTGGTGGCCGGTCATCAATTTGGCATGCGATCATTCTTGATGCTTCGGTGGTCTCCAAATGAAAGAATTGTGGCGCCGCTATCGTCACGGTGTGTCCGTCTACTGTCCCAACTAGACCCGAACCTGGCAACTCCCGTACGGCCTCAACGGGTACGTTGATCGTAGATAGGGCGCTGAGTGCACGGGCAACGGGATGCGTTGAGGATTGGGCGACCGTCGCGATGCAAACCCTGTCCTCTTCGGTCAGCCCTGATGGGAGATCATCGAGTGAGAGAGTGGCATCGGTGAGTGTGCCAGTCTTGTCGAGAAATATAGTGTCGATCTTCGGTACTTGTTCCAGGACGGTTGGACTCTGGATGAGTATACCGCTGCGCGCGGCTCGGGAGGTGGCTACCAGAAAGGCGATCGGTGTGGCAAGACCCAGTGAACATGGACATGCGACTACCAGTACGGCGATCCCCGCAACCAGCGCCGTGACGGCGGAACCTTGGGTGAGCCAAGCGAAGAAGGTGCCTATTGCAATGAGGATAACGACTGGCACGAAGACGCGAGAGACACGGTCGCTGATGCGTTCAAGATTTGCCTTCTTCGCCTGGGCCTGTGCTACCTGTTGGGTGAGTTGCGACAGGAAGCTACGTTGAGCACTGGTGGTCGCGATACCCTCTAGCAATTGATCACGGTTGATGGATCCGGCCAGGAGGTTCGATCCCGGGGCGACGAGTGTCAGGTCCGACTCTCCGGTGATGATGGCGGTATCGACTGCGGACTCGCCGGCGGTAACGGTCATGTCCGTTGGCACCACTTGACCCGGCCGTATGGTGAGCAGATCATCGCGAAGAATCTCTTTGGCTGGTATCGTCAGCGCAACTCCCTGACGGGTCACGGTGACATCACCGAGGATTTTCGCCTGAAGATCATTGAGGTCACTCCGTGCGACCACCTTGGCACGTTCCTCGATCCATCTGCCGAGGTAGATGACGGTTGGCACAATCGCTGCAGCATCGAAAAATACCGGCTCACCTGTTTTATGCGCGATCGTCACCACTGCTGACCAGGTAAAGGCGGTGACAAAGCCAAGGGAGACGAGGGAGTCCATCCCCCCGGTTAAGTGTCGAAGATCGCGTACTGCGGTGATAAGGAAACCACGACCAACGAGCACGATTACCAAAAGGGCTAGCACCAGAGCAACTGGTCGAGACACCGACCATAGCGATAGATCGGCACCGAGGAGCACGGCGCTTAGTACGGCGCTGATGGCGAGCGGCCAGCGTTGGTGTTGGAGCTTTGGCGAGGCTGTCGACTGATCTTTTGCGATCGCTTCATAGCCGGCTTGGCGAACCGCGGCCAAGATGCGGTCGGTGTCAAGAGCGGTGGGGTCGAAGGTGATGGTTGCCTCTTCCAAGGCGTAGTTGACGGTGGCGGTGGCTCCGGGGAGATGATTGAGCTTTCGTTCGATACGGGAGGCACAGCTTGTGCAGGTCATGCCGAAGAGCTCGAGATCAAGTTGTTTACTGGATGAGTTCGGCATCGTAGCCGGCCTCATCGATCGCGGCAATCAACGCATCGACTTGCAGCTCATCACCCTCGATGGTCACCGTCTTGGTGTCAAGATCAACGGTGACCGACTGTACTCCTGGGATCTTGCCCACCTCGCCTTGGATCGCCACTTGGCAGTGATGACAGCTGACAGTTGGAACACTGAATTGTAACATCGTGACCCTCATCTTTCTTGTCTCCAGTCTATCCTTGCCTACGTCAACCGATGTAAGGAGTGGTGGTGGATGGCGCGGTCGTAGGATCTGGGCGTATCGATGCAAAAGTTATGCTCGTGGCACTGGGGCTATCGTTGGCGGCAGCGACCTCGCTGGGTTTTGCGCGTTTTGCCTATTCGTTGCTCTTGCCGACAATGCGCACCGCGTTGCATTGGAGTTATTTCGCGGCTGGTGCCATGAATACGGTCAATGCGGTTGGTTACCTTGGAGGCGCGCTCCTTGTGACGCGTATCTCGGATCGCTTTGGCAATCGGCGATCCTTTATCGTTAGCGGCATTGGCATGGTGGTCGCACTTGCATTGACACCAGTGAGTGCTCACCTTGTACCGCTCTTGACACTGCGACTCATCTCTGGTCTCTGCGGAGCGGTTATCTTTGTCATTGGCTCTTCGCTCGCCCAGCAAGCTGCACGAGGTCTGTCGAGGTCGGGCGCGGCGGTGGTCCTCGGGGTTTACTTTGGAGGCGCGGGTCTCGGTACCGCTTTGAGCGGCGCGATCATCCCCGCCATTCATCTGCGTGCGGCGACCCTCTGGCGGGTCGACTGGTCGATTTTGGCGGTCATCACCTTGCTCGCTATGGTTGGCGCTACGTTCGCATCGTTACAGGTAGGTGATCCGCCGGTGCGTTCTGTAGGTGAACGCCATCTAGGTCATTACCGGCCGTTGCTACCGGCTCTCATCGCCTATGGGGTGTTTGGGTTCGGGTACCTCGCTTTCTTGACGTTTCAGGTCGCCTTTATGAGTCATCAGGGACTCCCTTCGTCCAGGGTGGTGCTTTCCTATGTGCTTTTTGGTATGGTCGCCGCCGTCAGCGGATTCATCTGGTTCCGGCCACTCGCCGGTCACCGACCTGGCCTTGTGGCAGCGTCGATCTACCTGTCGGGAGCGCTCGGGGCGGTGCTCTATTTGGTCTCTACGGCACTGTGGGTCGAGATAATTGCCGGCATTCTTTTTGGGCTTGCCCTCATGAGTTGTTCTACCGCTTTTGGGGTCGTGACGCGGGTTGTTCTACCGCCATCGTTACAGACGGGCGCGATGGGCGTGGCAACGGTCGCGATTGCGGTCGGACAGAGCCTCGGTCCCCTCGTTACCGGTCAAATCGCCGATTCTCATTTTGGACTTGCTGGGGCGATCGGCGTTGGTGGGGCCTTCATCGGGTTGGCAGCGTTGGTCTCGCTCTTCCAACGCACAGGTGCTGCGTGAAACGCGATGACGGCAACGACCGGTGACTGAAGGCTCTGTGGACGACCGGATGGGCGGTGAGCCGCTCGGTCAGCGGACTCACCAAATGTTGGAGGCGGCGAGCGGATTCGAACCGCTGTGCAAGGCTTTGCAGGCCTCTGCCTAACCACTCGGCCACACCGCCAGTAACCTATAGGAGACTAATCGGGACAGCAATCTGAACCGATCGAGTTGGCTGAGTCCGTGAGAATGGAACAAGATAGATCGTGAACAGACGTAAGGTGATAGGTTGGAGCGCCGGAGTGGGGGTTATCGCCGTGGTCAGCATTGGAACGTTGGCGGCGATTCCAAGTGGTGGTCAGAAGCCAACGCAAATTCCAATACCGGGCTCTGCGACGACAGCGCTGCCACAGCTGCAGCGGCTAGGTCCTGACGGTGAGATTCCCAAGAACATCGCTGAGACAGTATTGGTGCCGGTTGGGATGGTGCCAAGGACCTATAAGAATCTTAACCCTCAGGGCACGAATTTTGATGGGTACGTTTTGTACCGGTCTCCTATGAGTCCGAGTCAGATTCTCGCTTTCTTCAAGGCTGCACTTCCGGACGCCGGTTGGCATCTCTACAACGCGAGCGTTACCAAGGGCCAGGATGTCATCTTGGCGTCCAAGGCGGGAAACGACGGCTTCTACTGGGAGGTGGGTATCAAGGACCCCTTTCCTAGTCGGGGCGTAGGCAGCGACCTTCAACTGCGCGTCATTCAGATCAGCTTCTCATGAGGGTGCTGGTTGTTGGTGCAGGCCCTGCGGGATCGCTCACAGCTACCCTGCTGGCCAGGGGTGGCCATACGGTCGTTCTGATCGATCGGTCGACCTTTCCGAGGGACAAGGCGTGCGGGGATGTGATTGGTCCGTTGGCTCTCTCCGTGCTGGAGCAGGTAGGGGTGCGCCTCCCTGGGGACGCGCATCGGATCGGGTCGATGTGGCTTGGGTTCGAAGGCGACGAGATGCTGATGCCAGCCCGGCCCGGGTTGGGTCATCGGGGTTACGGCTTGACGATCCGACGCAAGGACTTTGACGATATTCTTTACCGCATGGCGATCTCGGAAGGGGCTGAGAGCCGCGTGGGGGTAGTCGGTGCTGTTGAGCGGCGGGGTAGCCGCTTGCGAGCTCACCTTGATGGGGTTGACGAGGAGTTCGACGTGGTAGTGGGTGCTGACGGGGCAAACTCTGCTGTTGCGCGAGCAATGGGGATGGTTGATCTCGATCGTGTCCTCCTCGGATTTGCCTTACGGCGACATGTATCGGGTTCCACACTCACGGATCGCGTTGATCTTTTGCTCGAGGGTCGAGAGATGGTGACTCCGGGGTACGGGTGGGTCTTTGATCAGGGTAGCGATCAGCTGAACCTTGGCATTGGGGTCGGCGTTGGTGCACAACGGGCTCGTGCAAAAGGGGCACGTGAGCTCTTAGACCGCTATGAGCAGGATCTGGTTGATCGCAACATCATCACCACGGTTGGGACACATCAGGAGATGGGTGGCTGGTTGAAGATGGGGCTCGTTGGCACACGAGTCGCTGCGGAGGGGGTCTATCTCGTGGGAGATGCAGCAGGCCTTGTGAACCCACTCCAGGGCGAAGGGATCGCCGCGGCACTTACCAGTGCGTCGCTGTGCGCGACAGTGATCGACCGATGGGGTGCCAACGGCGATGTGGCCTATCGTCGCGCCATCGATCAGCATTTTCGCAAGTTTTTGACCACCGGTTACACGATCCAACGTGTGGCACTCGAGCACCCCAAGGCCACGCGTGTCGCGATGCAGTCGCTGGTTCGCCTCGGCCGTCGCTCTGAGCGTCTCGCCAGCGGTTGGGGCATCTTCTGGAATGATTTGACCGCGTATTCGGGTCGTCAGCCAGGGGCTCGTGCCGCCAGACTGGCGCTGGGGCTGGGTCAAGGGGTGACAAACTTGACACCAGCACGGCCATCCTGGCGAGACTAGAAGGCAACGAGGCTATCGACGGGATGTATCACGGCCCAACGGTCACCGTCTTTGGCCGGGCGCCGCAGGCGTAGCCAGCAAAGCGAGCTGGTGGCCCAGATGTTGCGTAGGTTACGGTATGGCCGGTAGACCATCGATACTACGGGCATTGTGGCGCTTACGGTAGTTCTTTAGACCGTCGCTGCCCTTGGCTGCAAGCCAGTTTTCAAGCCGGTCGCGTTGGCGCATCTGGGCGGCCATCGGTACACCATAACCACAGGAGTTAGTGACGCTCGCAATGGTGATCAAGATGATGGCACGGGCACCCTCTCGTTCGGGAAACTTTGTGATCAAGGAATCATACCGTGATCCACCCGGCAGGAGTGGTTGTCCACTGCCATAGATTCGTAGGATGTTCGGTACTCCACCGAAGGAGCAGAACATCAGCGTTATCCGCCCGTTCTCGCGTAGATGGGCGATCGTCTCTGCCCCGGAACCAGTCAAGTCTAGATACGCGATATGTCGGGCATCGGGCACATAGAGAGTATCACGCAGACCCTTTGGCGAACAGTTGATGTGGCCATGGTCGCTGAGCGGTGCGGTCGCAACGAAGAAGAGCTCCTGGCCGTGGATGAAGTTGATGTCATCGGTGGTGAGCTCAACATGTGTAGTCATCTTCTTGAATCTAGCGAAGGACTCTCCCAGGCTGAGCGTAGAACGCAAGAATCGTCGTTAATTCTAGGCATCGTGGGCGAGGTCACTCATATCGTCGTCGATGCGGGCTAACGAAGGTCGGATTCGTTCCTGGTCGCGGGTGTTCCGATCAGGTTTGCGAAGGCATCGTCAGTGACTGCGTCGTGCGTGCACCCCATCCCTGGTCTTGACCCCTTCGCTGTGTGAAGGAGTACATATCGCTAGGGTCTCGCGGCAACCGTGATCGCGTGACCAACGACGTTGCAGGCGATCGTGAACAACCAAACTGGACATGCCGGAACGGTGCAGTAGCCGCTACTGTTCGCATGTGGTTAGGGGTCGCCAAACACCATTACCGTTCTTTCGGCGTGCCACCAATCTTCTCGAGGGCTCACAATCGGGGAGTGCGGCTTAGTGACAGGGATGACGGCTGACCAGCGGTACTGCCCCGGTAGCGGACGCACCATACCCTTGGCAGCTCCAGGAAATACTTGGTCATCGATTCGGTGATGATGCTTGGTTGTGACCGCTGACTTGTTGCACCATCTCAACCATTGGATTCACTCGTATGTCGTGTTGGTGAATCGATCGCGCATGCATGGGCAGCGGAGGTGATCATTCCCGACATTGCAGGGAAGCGTGGTGTGATCGACTATCGACAAGAACGAGGTATGGGTTCGTGGCGGCCGTCACTGAGGTCGTTAACAGTGGCTGACCTTCGGTGGCGTCCGATAGGCATTGGTACACAGCCTCGGCGGTTGGGGCTGTCAGTGTTGGTGATAGGGGCGTTGTCGTCCTAGGCTTGAGCGAAGGAGATGGGTGTGAAGGAGGATTTTGTTGGTGGTGAACCATGAACGGCCGATGATCTGTTTCGCAGGACCGCTTGGCAGCTCTGATCATCGGGTCATTGAGCTCTTTGGTTTTACCGATTTTGATCCGCTTCCCATGCCCTCAGTGGAGCAGGTTATCTTTACGGTATCCACCACACCCGGCCTCCTCGGAGTGCTTCCAATCGAGAACTCAACTGAGGGCGAACTAACGCTTACCCTCGATCGACTGATCTTTGATGCTGAAGATGCGTTTATTATTGGCGAGGCTGTTCTTGCCGAAGAGATCTGGGGATTCTCTCTCAACGGGGAAGCATCGGTTCATACGGTGATCTCTCACTCGATGATCCTTGATCTCTGTGCGGATTTCATTCGTCATCGCGGCTTGCATGTCCGGCATGCTGTCTCCACGAAGGCCGCCTGTGATGAAGTAGTGAGCACCCGAGACCCAGGATTGATGGCGCTCGCGCCGCCGAGTGTCGGTGCACAGGCAGGACTCAATGCCGTGGCGACTGAGGTGGCACAGGTGAGTGAGTTGCGGACCCGGTACGCCTTGGTGGCGAATGCCTTACCTGCTCCAACGGGTGCCGATCGGACGATGCTCGCAATCGTTCCCCGGTTCGACGCTGTTGGCGCGCTGAGCGAGATCGCCAATCACTTTAAAAACCATGATGTCAATATGTCATCGATCCTATCGCGCCCGCTGGCGGGTGAGCGAGATGTCCATTGCTTTGTCGTTGTGGCTGATGGACATGCCAACGTGGAGCCGGTGCGTTCGTTGCTGCGTTCCCTCTTGCGGGCCGGTCATCAAGTCAAGTTGATGGGCTGCTATCCGCGTTGGACAGCCAAAGAGGTCGTCACTCCTTCGACTCAGCTTCCTCGCGGAGTACTCTCCTATGAGGAGGCTTCCGGTCCGGAGGCGTAGGAACGCGTGCATGAGGATTGGTAATGAGGTGGTTACGCCGGTAGGTATCGTCGGACTAGGCCATATGGGCGCATCGCTCGCCGGAGCACTCGTTGGCAATGTCGGCGTGGTTGGCTATGATCTGAATCCGGCGTCGATGGATACCGTTGCGCAAAGGTTTTCGATCACGACGGCCGAGTCCCTCGACGATCTTGTTCGACGGAGTCAGTTGATTGTACTTGCTGTTCCGACGCCGTCGATCGAAGAGACGCTCGATCAGCTCGACGGCGTGGCTATCTCGCTTGGCGTCCGCCCAATCGTCTGTGATATCGCATCAGTGAAGAGCGGATTGGTGGCACATGAGGACCCTCCGTCGTCGTTGCGCTATGTGAGTTTGCATCCGATGGCGGGTAGGGAGGGGAATGGGGCCGAGAGCGCAGACCCCACGATTTTTGCGGGCGCCAACTGGGCAGTTGTGCTGTCCGGCCAAGAGGAACCGGAGGCGTTGGCTCGGGCATTGATGGTTCCGCTGGTGTTGGGCAACGGGGTCCTACCGATCGCTTTGGCGGAGCACGACCGTGCTATCGCGATGATCTCGACGTTGCCCCATGTCACTGCGATAGCACTCGGACGCCTTGTCGGCCAGGTGCCGGATCGTCAATTGCTGCGGAGGCTGGCAGCCGGTTCGATACGTGATGGCGTACGTGTGGCTCGAACCGATCCCATGCGGATTGTAGAGATGTTCTACCCAAACCGTGCACAGTTAGCTGGTGCCATCGACGCTCTTGTCCGAGAGTTAGAGGACTGTCGTGACCATTTGGTTGATGAACAGTGGCTGCTCGCGTGGACACGCGCGGGCCATGAGGGGGCGTGCTCTCTCGATGAGGTTGGTGGCAGGAACTTCGTGCTCCATGTATCGCGGACGATGCTGGTGAGTGAGCTCCTTCGCCTTGGAGCAGTTGGTGCCATGCTTGTGGAGCTCAACGCTGTTGAGGGTGGGTTTGTCCTCGGCCTAATCGACGGCCAATCGAGTAGAGATACGACGTCGTAGTTCGATGCCGAGTCGACAAAATTCCTTTACCATGGCACTATCGTTGGCACCGAGCACCTGTTGGGCCAGTTCGTGCTGGGCCTGATGGAGCGCAATGAGATCGGGGTCTCCAAGATTGCTTGCAACTTGGCACGCCTTCTCTGCCAGAGGCCCCTCGTGCCCACTGGCAGCGAGCGCGAGGATTGCACGTTCCCAGCGGAAGCCTTGTACCGCTGCGACGACGGCGGGGTACGATTGCATAGCAGCGATGGGGAGTGGGTTGGGAAGAGCGAGCACCGCGGTGATCGGCAACGGACGGCTCAGTGCATAACCCTGACCGAGTTGTGCCCCGAGGGCATGGAGCACGGGAAGCATCCGTGGATCCTCAATGCCCTCGATGACGAGTTCGACCTCCATCAGATGGCTCAGATCGATAGCCACGGTCATCAAGGGCAAGCCAACGTTGAGTAGGTCAATGGGCTCCGAGAAGGCCCGGTCGAGCTTGATTTCATCAAAGGGAAAGCTCATGATACGCGAAAGAGACGCATATCCAGTCCCAAAGTCGTCGAGTGCGATGTGATGGCCAGCGCTCTTCAGGAGAGCGAGTGGAGCATAGGCGAGCGAGACGAGATCCTGGTTCTCGGTGATCTCGATCCTCAGCTGATGAGGTAAGAGTCCACGTTGACGCCAGATGGCAATGATCGTGCGAGCGTAGTTCTCATCGGAGATGAGGTCGGGTTCAATATTGATCGCTACTGGCGTCTCGACGCCGTGCTTTTCGATGTCTTCGGCCACTTGGGTGAGCACGACCTCAAAGAGCCTGCGCCGTTCCTCGCGAACGAGCGTATCGATAAAGTCCTCAGGACCAACGAGACCAGAGGCGACCCGCAGACGCACCAGGGCTTCGTACTGGGTGATCCGTCCAGTGCCGAGATCAACGATCGGCTGGTAGCGCACCTCAAGATTATCCCCTGCAACGGAGATGGTGGAGCGAAGGCCAGCCGTAGTGCTGGGCTCGTGCTGGGTGTGATCCGTTGGCATAGTCACCAGGTGGAGGCCAGGCTCCGTGCCAGTGACGAGGGCCTGTGAGAGTGCCCCTTCTGCAATGCTAAGCAAAAGCATTGGGTCGGCATTTTCCCGCCATGAGATGGCGAGCCCTGCGTACCACGCTGGAGGATCTTCATCCTCGACAACAGGCCGTAAGGAACCAATTGTGCCAAGCTCTCGTGTGATGATCGCAAGTACCTCCTCGCGGTCATGAGCGGCCTCGACGAGGAGAGCGAAGGTGGTGTCGCCAAGACGAGCGACTGTGTCCGTTGAACGTGTAACGGAGCCGAGTCGTTTCGCCAGCTGTACCAGCAGGCGATCATGATCGCGAGGATCGGATTCGATGCTCTTGTCGGTGGAGGTCAGTGCATAGACGTCGAGGAGGGCGAGCGCTACTTGGGTATGGGAACGCTCTGCTCGGAGCAGGCTTGCCGTCAAGGCATCGATAAATCCGCGCCGATTGATCAGTCCAGTTAAGGCGTCATGATGGCTGAGAGCGAGTGCGGATCGCAGCTCTGCTCGGTGACGCCGGTCCAATGTATCCATTGCCCTTGCTTGAAGGCGTTGGCGTTGTTGGGTGACCATGTCGGGGTTGAGGTCCGGTCGATCCCTCGTGATCGTCCCTGCAAGGGCGTCGATGAGGGTGAGTGTTGTGGACGGGGGGTAGCCCAATCGCTGGAGCGTGATAGCAGTGAGTTCTGCACTCTTTCTGCTCGCGCTAGGGTCCATAAGCGTTGGTGTCAGAGCGAGCAGCAACGGTGCCAACACATCGGAGGTGAGCAACCGCTCCGGATCGTCGAGATTGCTGAGTATCTCCGAGAGAATCTCCTCAACAGTTGCTGGATCACCCAACCACGGCTCAGTTGGATAGGAATGATACATGACGTCTCTCGATCCTTCGTAAGCGATCCCTAGGCCAAGGGCCGACTTGAGCGATCCTCGCTAAGCCTACCTACCTGTTGTGTTGCTAACCTTGGTTGGCAAAGCCCATTCTACCCGACGACGAGGGGCCTCGTTGAGGAGTTGGCCGATGTTTTGTGTTGGGGTACTGCGATGAGGCGGGAGGCGTCGCTGGGATGCCTGGTAGCCATGGTAGAACTTTGATAGGCTACAGTTCGGACGGCGAAAGGGAAGATCATGGAATCGACGATGCAACAGGGTGCACTGACAGTGGCAGGCATACTTCGTTATGGGTCGCAAGCTTTTCCGGATGCAGAGGTGATCACCTACGATGGTACCGATGGCGTTCGCGCTTGTTTTTCGGAGGTTGCGGAGCGGGCTGCACGACTCGCCGGTGCTTTAGCTGGGATCGGGATCAGTCCTTCAGACAGAGTAGGGACTTTCTGTTTTAATCATCAACAACACCTCGAGGCGTACCTCGGTATCCCCGCCATGGGGGCAGTGATCCATACGCTGAACCTCAGGCTCGCACCCGATCAACTCGGATATGTCATCGATGATGCGGGTGATCGTGCCATCATCGCCGATGGAATGATGTTGCCACAGTTGGCACAGGTGCTCGAGGCCTGCCCGAGCGTTGCAACGGTCATTGTGGTGGGTGCGACCGCCGATGCTGCCATCAAGGAGCAGATAGCCAAACGGTGTAAGGTGCTCGATTACGAAGAGTTTCTGCGCGATGCGGCTCCGGTGGTAGAGTGGCCCGACGTCGTAGAGACCGATGCCGCGATGATCTGTTATAGCTCAGGGACCACCGGCAATCCAAAGGGCGTGGTGTATTCGCATCGTTCCACGTACCTGCACGCCATCAGTGCGTTACCTCTCTATAGCCAGCGGAGCTGGAATATCCTGGAGTCGAAGGGTGATGTAGCGCTCATCGTGGTACCGATGTTTCACGCCGCAGCGTGGGGGGCGCCCTATGCCTGCTGGTTCACCGGTTCGACCATGATTATGCCTGGACGTTTCCTACAGGCAGAACCGCTCGCGGCAATGATCGAACGCTTCCATCCGACGCTCTCCTCAGGGGTGCCGACGATCTGGAATGATCTGTTGAACTATCTTGAATCACATCCTACCGATGTCTCGAGTTTGCGGATGTTGACCTCCGGAGGATCGGCAACGCCTCGATCGCTGATCGAAACCTACCTCGAGCACTACAACATTCCTGTGGTTTCAGGGTGGGGCATGACGGAGACTTCACCGGTCTGTACCCTGGCCATTCCGCCCTCAGGCACTCCTCGTGAGCGCCTTGTTGACTACCTTGCGACAGCGGGGAAGGTCGTTCCTGGTGTCGAGTTGCGTATTGTGGACGATCAGCAGCAGGTCCAACCCTGGGATGGCAAGGCGCTCGGGGAGATTGAGGTGCGCGGTCCGTGGATTACCGCAGGGTACTTGGGGGGTCGAGGAGGTGAGAACTTCGACGACGGGTGGCTTCGAACCGGAGATATCGCCACAGTCGACAGGGAGGGCTATGTGAGGATTGTTGATCGCACCAAGGATGTGATCAAGTCCGGTGGAGAGTGGATCTCGTCCATTGAACTCGAGAATGCCATTATGGCCCACCCGAAGGTGGCAGAGGCTGCCGTGATCGCCGTCCCCGACGATCGCTGGTTTGAGCGCCCGCTCGCTTTCGTGGTGGTAAAACCGGGAGAGGATCTCGAGGTCGGAGAGCTCCGCGATTTTCTCGCTACCCGAATCGTCAAGTGGTGGTTGCCAGAGCGGTTTTCCTTTGTCGAGGCTATTCCGCGCACGTCGGTGGGTAAGTTCCACAAGAAGGTGTTGCGAGAGGGATACCAAGCAGGCAACTATGCGATCCATGAGGTGAAACGAACCCAAAGTGAGGAGTAGTAGTCATGACAGATTCCGATGAGCGCCGCGAGCATATGTTGGAGGGCATCGAGGGTCTGTTATCTCAGCTTGATGATGTGAGCTTCTCGCAGTTGTTGGGTTACCGACGTCTTGACCCGGCCAAAGTGAAACAGGTGCAACAGGAACTCGCCAAGGTTCGACGTTCGTTATTGAAGGCACAACAGATCCTGCGTCAGCTGGACTTAACGATTGAGGAGATTGATCGATGACCGAGGTGGGCGACATCCTTTGGGAGCCTAAGGATGGAGGCCTGTCAGGCCCCCTTGGTGCGTATTTACGGGCAGAGGGGCACGGATTAGGGGTCACTTCGACGGCCTATGACGAACTCTATGAGGCAAGCATCACCAAAATTGGGCCGTTCTGGCGTTCGATCGCACGTTTTTGTCGTCTCGCCGGTGATCTGGGCGAGCGCGAGCTGGTAGGAAGTCTTCCCGATGCCGTCTTCTTTCCAGACGGCTTTGTCAACTATGCGCAAGAGGCCTATCTCCGCTTTCAGGATCCAGCGTGCATCATTAGAGCCGACGAGTCGGGAATGCTCGAACGGGTCGAGGCACACGAATTCTGGCGAGCGGTCGCGCAGTTGGCGGCGTCGCTCCGAACGGCCGGTGTGGAGGTGGGGGATCGGGTGGCGGGTTATCTCCCCAATATCTACGAGGCAGTGGTGGGACTCTTTGCGACCGCGAGTATCGGTGCTGTTTGGTCCTGTACGTCGCCTGACTTTGGCGTCGGTGCGGTCGTTGATCGTTTTCGTCAGATTGAGCCAAAGGTTGTCTTGGCAGTGACTGAGTATCGTTACGGCGGTCGTCTCATCGATCGCAGCACCACGCTACGGGCGATCCTTGATGAGCTGCCGAGCGTCGGTACCGTTATCGTGGCTGGATCCTCGACTGGCATGACGTCGGGGCCGTGGAGAGTGGTCTCCTTTGATGAGGCGATCGAGGGCCAGCAGCCGCTTACCTTTGCGCGAGTTCCTTTCAACCACCCGTTATGGGTTCTTTACTCGTCGGGAACGACGGGTGTCCCGAAGGCAATCATTCACTCGCATGGTGGGATCGTCCTCGAGCACAAGAAGGTCCTTGAGATCCAGAACGGAATCACTGACGGTAGCACCTTCTTTTGGTTCTCCTCCACGGGTTGGATGATGTGGAATTTCTTGATGGGTGGTCTCTTGGTCGGTGCATCCATCGTGCTCTACGATGGTTCCCCAGGTTACCCCGATCTCGGTCAGCTTTGGCGCCTGATTGATCGGGCAGGTATCGATTTCTTCGGTGTCTCGGCTCCCTTTCTTCGCAGCTCACAGGTTGGCGAGGTAGACCCACGGTTGCTCATTCGTGGTACGTCGTTACGAGCTATTGGTTCGACCGGGGCACCACTTACTATTGATGGATTTGATTGGGTGTATGAACATGTTCCAGGTTCAGTCCAGCTCATCTCGGCCTCTGGTGGCACCGACGTCTGTACTGCCTTTCTCGGCAGTTCTCCGATGCATCCGACGAGAGCAGGCTTGATCGCGGCCCGAGCGCTCGGCGTAGCCGTCGCTGCCTTTGGGGAGTCAGGGACACCGGTGGTGGGACAGATGGGCGAACTGGTGATCACGAAGCCCATGCCCTCGATGCCGATCGGGTTCTGGAACGATGAGGATCGGAGTCGCTATCATGATGCGTATTTTGCGCAATTTCCGGGTGTCTGGAGGCATGGCGACTGGGTTACGTTCTACCCAGATGGTTCCAGCATCATCTACGGTCGCTCCGATTCAACACTGAATCGTGGTGGTGTTCGTATGGGCACCGCCGAGTTCTACCGGGTGGTGGAGGCGATACAAGGGGTGCGTGAATCCCTGGTCATCGATACGTCGGCTCTCGATCGAACTGGTGAACTCATACTCTTTCTTGTGCTTACTCCGAAGGCCACCGAAGATGATGTACGCCAGAGAGTTCGTACTGCCCTGCGAGAACAGCTTTCACCCCGGCATGTCCCCGATCGTATCTTTATCGTCTCGGATATCCCGAAGACCCTGAATGGGAAGAAGTTAGAGGTCCCGATACGGCGGCTCTTTCTTGGAGCGAAGCTCGCAGAGGTCGCTTCAAGTGATTCCGTGGCCAATCCACAGGTTCTTGGTGAGTTCGAAGCGCTTGCCCGATTAGCAAGTTCATGATGCTTGCTACGTATGGGGCAATGCTGTGTGGGGTGGCCCGTTGGTAACGCCCTAGCTTCAGGCATGCACCGGCGTTCTGACTCGACTTGGATGAATACGGCCACCCAGGATGAGCCCATGCGCTCAGAACATGAGGTGCTGCGAACGCGCCTTGCGGCGCGGGATAAACCCCCAGGAATGGCGGCGGTTTAGAGGTGGGGGTGGAGTCATGCGGAACATGGCGGCTGGGTCTGGACCGCAGTGTCGATAATCGTGGTGATCGTCGTTTTAGCCCTCCTACATAACCATACCCTAGGTCTCAGTATCAGTGTGTGCGCGGCTCCTCGTCAACATCGCGATCATTCTTTTCTGGGCAGAGATGTGTTTGCGATGGTCGCGACACTGAGTTGCTAGAATGCGCCTCTAGCGATCCTAGGGTTTGCGTTCCTCCCTCTCCCGTGAAAGTGAAGAGTGATCGCGTACTTGTTCCGTTCGAAGCCCTAGGTCTTCGCATGTCAGAGCGGTGGCCCGGGTGTGGGTGAGCGTCTTTGGCATCCTGAATAGCTGGCGTCGCGAGAGCCGAGCTGTCGGCCCCACCACTTCACTACGCCTGCGATCTAGGGGCCTGCAGTTTCGTGTGGCGATTTCTCCAAGCTGTTCTGTTCCCAGTGTGCCCTGCCGAAGGAGTCCTGCCCAGTAAGCCGAGCAGAGCTTGAAGCCTTCATTGGAAAACCTCAAGCTCTGCTCAGGCACCCAGATCTTACGACCTACCGGTTGCCTCTCGATACTCTCTATCTCTGCTCGATGGTGATAATTGTGCGACAGTACTTTCTTATGATTTCTGGACGGGCTCCTTGTTCTGTATCCTCTCGGCCGCTTGCCCACCCTGCGATAATGTAAGAAAGTGAGCATTCTGTGCACGTGAGGCGATCCCATCGCATAGCTCGTATGGTGGGTCCCCGCACACTCTGAGCCGATGCGTTGCGAATCGAGGGACTAGTGTCAATAGAGTTTTGCCAGAGCCGATGCAGGCTCGTTGAAGACCGTCTTTAGGTTGCCAGATGAGGTGAACTTCACCACTTCAAAAGATGAAAACACATTATGATATTGATTGAAGTCCTCATTACCACTAGCTCCTTGATAGTTGATCTTTGTGCCCTTTTTCAAGAGCGCTGCGCAACTCGTGTAGGTGTAGCACTTGGTTCCTGGCGGGTTTGATACCTTCGTAATAAACGGGCGCCAAATCGTAGGATTTGATGAGTGTGCTGCGTCCATGGCGAGTGCTGCAATGACCACTGCATCATACATCGCTGGCGATGCGGGCAGCGGCTTGTTGGTGTGCCATACTGCTTGATAAGCGTTCAGGAAGGCTGCGTTCGACTGTGCATAAGCTGGTGGAGCTGCCATACCTGACAACCACTTGCTGGCGTTTTGGAGTCCCATCGCCTGTGCCATCTGGGTTGATGCGCCGGTATCGCCGGTGATAAACGGTATATTCAGATGTCCTAGTTGGCTGACATTGGCGAAGAATGTGCTCGCGGTCTGGGGATCCATATGAAAGAATACGCACTGCGGCCGCTGTGCTCCGGAGAACATCTTCGCAACGGTCGACAGATACGAACTCTGACCCGCGACAATTGTCTCGCTGGCCACGATCTTGCCGCCGAGCTTCTCGTAAGCCCTGGTAACCGGTCCAACCTCTGCTTGCGCGTTAGGTCCCGAGTCATACACCTCTGCGGCAAGGTGACATCCCTTGCCCTGGTACGCATAATACGCCTCGCCGGAGAGTAGCTCTGAGTCCGACGGGAAGACGCGGTAGACATAGGGATACTGCATATAGTCGAGCTGGGTTGTCCCACCCTCCATGAAATCTACGACATGATCTGGACCAAATTGGCGAACAACACCTTCGATCTCGAGCGACGATGGACCAAAGATCACCGAGGGGTTGTGCAGCAACAGGGTGTGGAAGGCGGTGACCGCGTCAACGGGGTCTCCGGCGGTGTCAGCTAATGTCCCGGAGATCTTTGCGCCAAGAACTCCGCCGCCATGGTTCACGGCATACAGGCCAGCCTCAACCCCGTGATCGAACCACTGGCCGACAAATGCCTCTTTCCCACTCATGGGTAGCAAGATGCCTGCTTGAATCGTACCGCTAATTCCTTTCGACTTGCTGGTGGTGCTCGCCGAGCTTGCCGTGCTGCCGCACGCGGCCATAGTCATGGCTCCGAGGGCGAGCAGGCCTGTGCCGACCACCTTCGTTTTTGTGATCCTGCCTCTGCGGATCTTTTTTGCTCGTACTGACTCCTTGCGCGACATGAGTGATTTCCCCCTTTTCTGTTTACTCGTACCTCTGTGAGGTAGAGACTTGCCTTAGGCCTGCTGTTCTGCAGAAGCGCCCAAAAAGATGCCGGCCAAATCCAACTTTCGAAGAATTTCTGGTGCTGCATGGTCGTGGTTGCGACCTGCGACGATGATGTAGCAGTGATCGGAGCTGTCGAGAGCCCTGTCTACGTTCTGTTCCACCACCACCACGCTGGTACCGAGTTCACTGATGGTAGCGATCTGCGACCATACCACCTCAACATTTGCAGGGGAGAGGCCTGCTGTCGGTTCATCCAACAACACCACCTTTGGCTCCGCCATGAGCGCGCGCGCCATGCCGAGCATGTTACGCTGGCCGCCACTCAACAGTCCAGCTTTCTTTCCCTTCGCTGGCCGTAACTCTGGGAAGATCTCCCAGATGTCGTTCACCCGTGTACGAAATCCCTTGGATGACACGAAACTTCCGAGTTCCAGATTCTCCTCAACTGACATCGATGGGAAGACATTCTCATTTTGAGGCACATACGCCACGCCGGCATGCGCCAGTCGATGGGTGGGAACGCCGGTAATTTCATCTCCATCGAGATGGATCGTTCCAGCCATGCGCGGAATTAATCCAAATACTGCTTTGAGAAATGTCGATTTACCCGCACCATTGGGTCCAACGATCGTGACCACCTGTCCGACTCCGACCTCAAGAGATACCTCTTGAACGATCGGGATCTTCCCGTACCCCGCGGTAAGTCGATCAACCTTTAGTACCTGCACCAACAGACCCTCCTGTCAAGTAGGCCGAGACGACCTCCGCATCTTGGCGAAGCTCGCTCATAGTTCCTTGGGCTAACGTGCGGCCGACGGCCAGCACGACGACATGATCACAGATGCGCTCGACCACATCAAGGTTGTGCTCAACCATAAGGAACGTGTAGCCGCTCTCCTCTTTCAGACGAAGCATGTGCTCACCGATACGCGAGATCAAGGCAGGGTTGATGCCCGCCATCGGTTCATCGAGAATGAGCATCTTAGGTTCGGCCATCACCGCACGGGCGAGTTCTAGCAGACGTTTCTGTCCACCACTGAGATTGCGTGCGTACTCGTTACGCATCTCATAGAGGCCAAATTCGTCGAGAATGTGTAACGCCTTCTCAACGAACTCGCGTTCCTGGCCCTGGTACCGCTTGCGGCGAAACAGCGCTGAGAAGAGATGTTCACCCGTTTGTGTGAGCGGCGACACCATGAGATTTTCGAGGACGGTCATCGCAGGGTATTCGCGCGATATCTGAAAGGTCCGAATCAGACCGTTCCTCGCAACCTGATGTGGCTTGTATCCGGTGATGTCGTTATTCCGAAAGCGAATCTTGCCGGCATCTGGACGCAACGCTCCCGCGATGAGGTTGACCACGGTTGATTTGCCTGCACCGTTGGGGCCGATGAGTGCGGTAATGGAACCCTCTAGCACTTCAAACTCGGCACCTTGCACCGCCTGAACTCCACCGAAGGCCTTCTCGAGCCCGACCACTGAGAGGATAGGTTGTTGGACCCGTTCTGTCATCATTCCTCAGCTCCCGTAACCGCAACCTCAGGCGTGATCGCTCGTGTTTGGCCAGTTAATGGCAACTCGTAAAACTTGGCCTTTCGCTCTGGGAACACTCCTTGGGGGCGGAACCGCAAGGTCAAGATCACGAGAGCCCCAATGCAGATGTTTCTGATCTCTGGGATCAGACTGGGAAACCCATTGATACTGGGAAGGAACCTCGTCGCCTCGTTGAACAGGACCGCTACCAGGAACGAACCGATGACCGCTCCCTTGTTGTTACCCATTCCGCCCACGATGAGTGCCGCCCAGATCACAAATGTTTCGCTCGTTCCCCACCCAGCAGGAGCCAGAGCGGTGATGAACCAAATGGTCAGTACACCCCCAATACCGACGAAGATTGCGCCAATGACCATCGCCATCATTCGAATGCGATAGGTGTTCTTACCGAAGGCCTCGGCCACGTCGAGGTCTTCGCGAGTGGCACGCATTGCCCTACCAAGTGGTGATTTATAGAGTCGATTTGCGATAAACCATAGGAGTAACATAATGACTGCTGCAAACAACATAAATAGCAAGTCATAGGTATTGGGACTGAGGTTGAGGACCCCATTGAAGGGTTGTGGAACTCCGACAAGCCCCTCGTAACCATCGAAGAGTTTGGTGTTGTTGCCGACAAGACCGTAGATGATGGAACCAGCTGCCAATGTGACAATCGCCAGATAATCGGAGCGTAATCGTCGAAGAGCAATAAGTCCGATCAGATAGCCAAGTATTCCCGCACTGACCGCACCCAGGAGTAGGGCGAGAGGCCAAGGAAGCGAGAGCCCAAGTATGTAGTAGATCTCGGTTCCAGGTTGTGCCCGGCCCAGCGACCCTACCCCCGCCATGTATGCTCCGACTGCCATGAAGGTGATAACGGTAAAGTCGAGAATGCCTGCATACCCGAACTGTATGTTCAATCCAATAGCGAAGATATTGTAGATGCAAAAGTAGACACCAAGGGTTGCAAGATAACCAATGAGTATTACCATTATTCGACCTATGCCTTTCCAGCTATTGCGAAGATCCCTTGCGGGCGGATGAGTAGCACGATCACTAAGGCTGCGAATGCGACGTCGACGTTGTATGCCGACGAGATCACAAGGCTAGAAAGGCCCACCACGAGTCCAATGATGAGCGCACCTAGCATGGCACCATAGATTTTTCCGATACCGCCCAGGATGACCGCTGCAAAGATCACGAACAAGAAGCTATTACCGGTGAACACCTGAAACTCTACGGTATTGAGTGCTAAGGCAATACCTCCCAGTCCGGCGAGACAGCCGGTAAAAAACCAAGTCCACAACGTGGTTGCGTTGATGTCGATACCGCTGGCTTGTGCCAGCATCTTGTTGTCCGACATTGCGCGCATGGCCTTGCCGAGGCGTGATTTGGTCAAGAGTAGGTGCACCGCGATGAGGGCGACAATAGCGACGCCGACCACCTCTAGTTGTGCCACGGTCACACTGAACGGCCCAATCGTCAGCGGCGCTCCTTGTGCAATCGGGTAGCGGTCAAATCCCACCCCCCAGATCGCTTGCGCGAGATTGAGCAGAATCAACTGCAGCCCGAAGGTGACGATCAGTAAGAAAAAGCCTGATGTGCCACGTTTCACAAAACGTTCGAGGATCAGAATGTCAACCACCACGGCGACGATACCCGCGGTGAGGATGCCAACCACTGCCCCGAGCAAGAAGGGGAGGTGAAAGGCGGTTATGCACGTGTAGGTCATGTACATGCCAACCGCGAGGTATGCTCCGTACGCGAAGTTGACGTAGTTCGTGACCCCAAACTGAAGACTGAGACCGACCGATGCGAGCGCGAGCACAGCAGCGGTCACGATTCCAAAACCCAAGGTCAGTAAGAACAGATGCACCTTCCCCCCTCTGCGTAACAGGTACTGTTCTATTCCCCTAAGGGCGAAAATTGCTGTTGCGTACACAAAGATCACCTAGATCTCGTTGAGGAGCATTGTGTTCATTGTGTTCACAGGACGAGTGGCCACAGGTTCAAGTCGACGTGGTAGTGCAAGTCACGTGTTGGTGCGTTGCTCCTCAACGGCACCAACTCCTTCGGTTTGGGTGCAAAGAGAGAGATGCTTACCTGGTTCATCCCGGAACGTGCCAAGTAGGCCCAGCCCCACCGCGAGATGCTGCCGCGACGGGTGGCGTTCTGGTGAATGCGACACTCCATGGTCAGGCATTGACCCTTTTGTCGGTGATCTGCTCTGTCTGGCCACCGCATTCAGCCTAAGAAAAGGCCATGGGTAGTCTCAGGTACTATGGTGGTGCTGTTGATGGTCGGTGACACCAGTCTGCGCGTAGAGTGACCGCTGTCTAGGCATTGGTACAGGGGGGATTCGGTGTGAACAGTTACCGGCGAAGTCGTATGACGATGAAGAAACGCCTTGCCCTGATACAGGCCACCATTCTGGTGGCCGTCATCCTGACTGGGGTCATCTGGTTTCACGGATCCATTCGACCAGACGCTACCCAGTACGCCAACGCGGGTCGCCTAGCGGTGCAAGCACTCGCCACCAACCCATCGCTCGTTGAACTTTCGAATCATTCACCGGAGTTGCGGTCAGTCATGAGCAGTCTGCGAGCGTCTGGGGTGGCCCTTTTGAACGCCAATGGAGTTGTCATCGATGGTGCGGGAGGATTTGCGAGAGGTGAGCTACTTCCCCTTCCTTCGACCACTACCACCTCCGTGCAGACCCGAGACGTGGGTAGCGAAGTGACGGTTATCGCCATTGCGCCCCTCGCCGGCCCACAGGATCGAGACAGGGTGGTAATCGAACTCCGCTACCGAACATCACAGAGTGAAGCGATCGCGGTAACCGTGCGGGTTTTTGAGGCACTTATTGTTGCCATGATGGTCGGCTTGCTGCTCAGCTGGGGTGTCGGGCGTTGGATTCGGAAGCAGACCTTCGGGCTTGAGCTGGATGAGCTTAAGGAACTCATCCAGGAACAGGAGGCGATGTTCCATGGAATTCGCGAAGGCGTTATCGGACTCGATGATGAAGGGCGGTTCCAATTCGCAAACTCTGGCGCCATTGACTTACTGAAACTGCCTGCACGCCATCTGGGGCGACCGGCACGCGTGCTCATCCCAGACGGCCGCCTTCAGGCTGCTATCCTCGGCGAGATAACTGGGCGGGACACGATTGTTGTGCACAAAGACCGAATTTTGGTCATCAATCGGAGATATGTGGAGGCGCACGGAACACCCCTTGGCTATGTTGTCACAATCAACGATCGCACGGAATCGGAGGCGCTGATGCGAGAACTTGATGGCATGCTGGGGTTGACCGATGCCCTCCGCGCTCAAGCCCACGATTTTTCGAATCGTATGCATACGGTGGTGGGACTCATCGAAATGGGAGCTACGCGTGAGGCGGTCGAATTCGCTACCGATCTCACTCTTCGGGATACGCAACTCATGAGTCGGTTGACCGACGAGATTGCCAATCCCATCATTGTGGCCCTTTTGCTAGCTAAGGGTGCCGTGGCGGCCGAACGCAACGTGGAGTTCCGGCTAGGGGGTGCGGTCCTACTTCCGGCGGCCCTCACTTGCGCGAGTGACCTGGTAACGGTGATCGGCAACCTTCTCGATAACGCGATTGAGGCGACGCAAGGATACCCCCACGCCTGGGTGGCGGTGCGCCTACTACGCAGCGAGACGGAGCTGATAGTGGAGGTCACTGACTCTGGTCCGGGAGTGCCCGTGGCCGAACGGGAGACGATCTTTGTCGATGGCTTCACCACGAAGACCATCGGTAAAGGATTGCGGCGTGGCTTGGGCCTTGCGATGGTGCGCCAGCTGGTTGAGCGTTATCATGGCAAGATTGAGGTATCGCAAGACGTCGGGGCTTGTTTTCGGGTGACGCTGCCAGGGATCTTTGAACTCGAATTGAAGGAGGCTGCTTCACATGACCATTCCTCAAAGACCTGATGTCTCACCCATGTTCCGGGTCGTAGTCGCCGATGATGACTTTCGCGTAGCCTCGCTTCACCGTGCGGTGGTGGAGGGTGTGAGCGGTTTCGAGGTGGTTGCCGAAGCACATTCAGGAGCCGAGGTGCTTCAGGCGGTCCGCGACAACGCGCCCGATCTTGTCCTACTCGACCTCTATCTCCCAGACATACCAGGGTTAGAGGTGCTGCGTCGTCTTACTGGCTCAGCGCAAGACACGGTGGATGTGATTGTCGTGACCGCTGCACGCGACGCTGGAAGCGTCGAGGAGGCGGTCCGTCGAGGGGCCGTCTATTATCTCGTGAAACCATTTAGTACCCACGTGCTGATCGAGCGCCTCACGACGTATGCCTCGATGAAAAAGAGGCTCGAAACGCTCCATGAGGCAGATCAAGAAGAGGTCGATACGATCTATGCCATGCTACGAGCAACCAACAGTCGGCAGCTTCCAAAGGGACATTCTCCCCAGACGCTTGGCAGGATCATTGAGATCTTGCGTAGCGCGGGTGAACCACTCACCGCAGAGGATGTCGCAAGCCGTACGGGAGTGAGTCGTCCCACTGCACACCGCTATCTCACCTATCTCGCGCGCATCGGGCGAGTTCGTCTTGAATTTCGCTATGGATCGGGACGCCCTGAGCACCTCTATGAATGGCCATCATGAGTGTGCTGACATAAAGCCTGCGGCCGATCTGCCTGGGGTGCAGCCAGTAAGGGGCCAGCTGATGAGCGGATTGGGCGGCGCCAGTCGAGTGCCTGTCACCATGCGCGCATCCGGCAGTACCACTGTCCTCGGATCGACCAACGCACGAGTTGGGGAAGTGGGCAAGCGATGGCGTGACAAGCGGAGTTGGCTGGGTTGTTTGATAGGATGCGTGTCTGTTGAGCGGTGGCACCGCGTTCAAATGGGTCGTCAGTTCATTGTCCTTACGGTGCGGTGCGGTGCGGTCGGCCGCAACAGAGGCGTCGTACTCTTGGTCTGTGGAAGTCCCTTGCCTCCTGTAGTCGTCGTCAAGTATTGGCCCACGAACACTTCGAGGCCCACGAAAGCTACTGGCGCCTTGTGACAACCGCACGATCGCTGAAGGAGGCAGCGTCTGCTGCGGATGAGGAGCCTCCTTGAGGTTTCGAGAACGGCGAGATGCTCGCAGGCAGCGGGTTCCTCGCCTAGCGATCGCTATGGCCCCATTCTGGGAGTTGTGACGGCGTTAGGAGGAGGCGAGCAACTCGTGAACTCGCTGGAAGGTGGGTAGAGATCCTGAGTCGTGTATCGCCATCTCGATGGGAGCGGCCAGTGCTTGGAGCTCGGCTAGTTCCCCATCGGAGACCACATCAAAGAGCGGAGCCATCAACAGATTTGTTCGTCGCTCGAGATCGCTACGGAAGGATCGCCCCTCCGGTGTGATGGTTTCATCTTTGGCAATGAGACCACGATGCGTGAGGTTCTCGATGCCATGGGTCCATTCGGCATCGGTGTAACCTCTTGATGTCTGTGCAGTGGAGCGCTGCTCGGCCCCGATCGCCACCATGAGGATATGTGCCTCACAACCGTTGATTTGATTGACGGCGAGGAGGCTATTGTGGCAATCTCCTCGGTACTCGCGGATGAGGGTGGCCGCATGGAAGAGTTGTGACCTCGGATCATCTGGTGGTTGCACGGATAGGTTGGCGGCATAGAGAGGGTGTCCATCGCGTTCGCCATGCCGAGAGATCTTGGTTGCGATTCGAGTGGCGCGTGCGAGAACCTCTGCGCTGGGAGCGAGCGTTGATGATCCCATGATGCGATCCCAGGTAGCGAGGATGCCCTGGAATCGAGCGGCGATGAACTGTTCCGGGGTGGCAATCTTCCACACCGATGGGATGGCAGCTTCGACATTGTGATGCGAAAAACTATAGAACGCGGCGGTAACCACTCCGGGTTCGACCTGACCCATCGGCGCGGCACGTCCCCCGAAGTAACGGGCCCATGAGTCGGCAACGCCGAGCGTCTTATAGCTCTCGCGACACTCTTTAGCGAAGTAGGTGAGGTCGTGAAATGTCTCGAGCTGAGCCCAAACTTTCAGCGAGCTTGCGTAGCGTTCATTGCGATCCATATGCTTAGGCTAGTAGCCATGGTTGGGCTTAGGCCAATGATAGGTATCGCAGCGTTCTCTTGTGGTCGTGAACGGGTAGCAGTGGGGATCGAGTGGTGTAGCTAACCTAGGTCTATGCCTATTTATAGTCTTGGTAGCCAGATTCCACGGATCGCCGCTTCGGCGTTCGTCCACCCCGACGCCGTCATCATTGGTTCGGTGGTGATTGGTGAAGAAGCGTCGGTCTGGCCACATGCGGTGTTGCGAGGCGACTACGGCCGCATCGAGATAGGTGCCCAGACGTCCGTGCAGGACGGAACCGTTATCCATGCCACCGCAGAGCTCCCGACCGTGGTTGGCGCCGAATGTGTCGTGGGGCATCTCGTGCATCTTGAGGGTTGCGTCGTCGAGGACCACTGTCTGATTGGTTCCTCCTCAGTCGTCCTGCACCGCGTCCGGATCCATGAGCATGCGTTGGTTGGAGCAAATGCAATGGTAACGAATGATACCGATGTTCCCTCATTTGCTATGGCGTTAGGGGTCCCAGCGACGATCGTTCCGGATCGCGTCCCTGAAGGAGCCTTTGCTGAGGCCGTCGCGCTCTATGTCGCTAATGCACGGCGCTATCGAAATGAGTTGATTCGTTTGGAGTAGCACTCGATCGCGCTTGCCACAACGCAGTTCCGTGATCGCACTGGGGGTCTGGTTGGTGTCACCGTCTGCTCGCGTCGTGCTATCGGTGGCCCGCGAGCGTCATGGCTGTCGGAGTGCGGTAGCGATACGACGACCTGCGAGTTGATGCACCTCAATGGGATGATGGAAGGCTTTGGTGAGTGTTGCCGAGGTAAGCACTTCATCTGCGGGGCCAAACCAGTACCCATGCTCACTCATCACCAGCGTATGAGTGATCGAGATCGGTAGATCCTCGAGATGATGCGCCACCATGACGAGCGCACCGTTGTGGTGATGTTGGTCGAGGATGCGTTCAAGCGCTTCGATCATCTGTTCGCGGGCGACGAGATCGAGGTGAGAGGTCGGTTCATCGAGCACGGTTAAACGTGGCGTGCCGCAAAAGGAACGCGCCAGGAGAACTCGCTGGCGTTGACCCGAGGAGAGCGAGTCGAGTGGTCGTTGCGCGTAGTCGTCAAGACCGACAAGTTCGAGGAGGTGTCTGGCTTCGAGCCGGTCATGGTCATCGAGCACAAACCAT
This sequence comes from Ferrimicrobium sp., assembly GCF_027319265.1. Taxonomy (NCBI): domain Bacteria; kingdom Bacillati; phylum Actinomycetota; class Acidimicrobiia; order Acidimicrobiales; family Acidimicrobiaceae; genus Ferrimicrobium; species Ferrimicrobium sp. The sequence continues at coordinate 84,678 of NZ_DAHVNP010000031.1, forward strand.
TCACGGCGTAGACCGGAGAACCGACCAAGGGCAACCACCTCTTCGGCCGTCATGTCTGGGGCGAGCCGTGAGGTCAGCTCGTCCGAGAAGTATCCAATCCTTGGACGTAAGGCTCTGATATCGGTCTCGTGCACGTTAACCCCCAGGAGGTGAAGCGCGCCTCGGCTCAATCGGAGCCTCCCGGCAAGCACCATCGCGAGCGAAGTTTTCCCGATGCCGTTCGGCCCTAAGATGGCTAGACGTTGTCCGCTATCGAGGGTGAGGGATAGGTCGCGAAAGATGCTGGCCTCACCTCGTACCAGGTGGGCGTGTTGCATGTGGATGATGGAAGGTTGATCGCAGTTGGTCATAGCGCTATCAAGGCTATGGCGATGATAGCGAGCGCCAGGCCTATGAGCTGGCGAGGATGGAGCGCGACTTTGGTAAGGGCGACCTGTAGTAGGAGGGTGATCGCTGGGTAGAGGGCGGTGATGGCGATAAGCGGTGCAGCATTGGAACCTCTTCGTAACGCAAGAAAAAAGAGGGCATAGCCGACGGTACCGGCCAGACCCGCAGCGATAGTGAGCCAGGAGAAGGCGGGTCGTATGAAGAAGGCGACTGGCACGACAGCTATCGCTTCGACGAGCACCACTGTCACCCAGAGCGTCAACGGGGCAGCGCGGATCGAGGCACGATCGGAGAGAAATCCCCACGCTCCCCACGCGATAGCAGCACCAAGTGCTAACGCGACAGCGCTCAGCTCGACGCGAGACACATCCCTCCTTAGGCAAGATTAGTTTTTAAGGCTAGCCAGTGAGTGGCCGATGAAGCTCATGAGGGGTTGGTGTAATGCAGCGATCGAATTCACTCAATATAGGTGTTCTGGGCAACAGTGGTGAGAGTGCGCTCATGGGCCTGCTCGAGCAGCTCATGACGGCCGCCGGTGCGATGGGCGTGATGGTGGCAAGGCGGCTCGAGTCAAAGTACATGATCGAGAGGGTTCGCGTCGTTCCCCGGATTTTGCGCGAAGGTGATGTCATCGAATTCGAGAACGCCGTTGATCTGTCGGCGGCCGTGCCAATTGAGCCCACAGGGCCAGGCCGCATCTTCTCGGACTACATCGGGTTTTCACCGTTAGCCTCACTGTATCTAGTACCTTTTGAGGCGACAAGGGATGAGAATCTTGCCACCGTGGTCTTTTCGAATCGCGAACTGCGCTGTCCACGTCCAACGCTTATTGCGCTCTGCCGGATGATCGAGCTCACGATCGCCATGGGCATCGACTACGAGCGTCAGGTTCGTTCGCTGGCAGATCAGCTCGCTATCTTAGGAGAGCAGGCATCGAACGACCCTCTGACGCAGTTGTTGAATCGGCGCGGCTTCCTTGAGGTGTTGCAGCGGGAGGCCAGTCGACTTTCGCGGAATCCGGCACCGATGGCGATCTTGCTCTTTGATCTCGATGGTCTCAAATCGGTCAATGATCTCTATGGCCATGAGGCCGGTGATGATTACCTGATCAAGTTTGCACGAACGCTCCGAGATAATCTACGGGCGATGGATGTCGTCGGTCGCCTTGGTGGCGATGAGTTCGCCCTCCTTGCACCACAGACAGATCGTATCAACGCCGAGGAGCTCGCACGTCGGCTCCGTCGCCTCTTCGATGCACGTCGACTACCGGTCTCTATCGGAGTTGCGGCGCTTGAGGGTGAGAAGATGTCCCTGGCTGCGCTGCTTTCGCAGGCCGATCAAGCGATGTACGCCGATAAGGCGCAGCGTAAAGAGGCGATGGGAACTCAAGAGAAGTTGACGATCGACCTTACAGCACTTGAGGGACGACTACAGACTCGTGTCTAATGCCACGACCACGCGCCCGCGAACTTGTCCTGCGAGTATTTTTTCAGCATAGGTCGGTAGCTGTTCGAGGTTGATCTCGGTGATCATCTCTTCTAGGAGCGCTGGGTCAAGCAGATCAGCGAGGCGTCCCCAAGCGATCTCACGTGCGGACAGCGGAGCGTTGACTGAGTCAATGCCGGCGATCGAGACACCGCGGAGGAGGAATGGCATGACCGATGCGGTGAAGCTTGACCCTCCAGCAAGACCGACCGACGCGATGGCACCGTTGCTCTTTGTCTGGGCAAGGACGCGTGCTAGGGTCTGACCGCCGACCGAGTCGATGCAACCGAGCCAGTGTTCTGACTCTAGCGGACGTTCAGGTCCGCTGTCGAGATCGCTGCGAGGGATGACGATCGATGCGCCAAGATGTGTAAGGTAGTCAGTCTCCGTGTCACGCCCAGTGGAGCCGGCGACAATGTACCCGAGGCGACTCGCAATGGCGATGGCGATGGAGCCAACACCTCCCGCTGCGCCGGTGACAAGCAATGGGGCTTGTGAGCCAGGCAAGATGCTAAGGTGCTCGAGTGCCATGATGGCGAGCATGGCGGTAAGGCCAGCGGTGCCAATGCCCATCGCTTGTCGTGGTGTCATCGAGGAGGGGAGTCGTACCGCCCAAGCGGGCTCGAGAAACGCCTCCTCGGCATACCCTCCCCAATAGAGTTCGCCGATGCGGAAGCCTGTCGCGATGATCCAGTCTCCCGGAGCATAGGTGCCGGTCGCGTCCGATAGGACTTGGCCAACGAGATCGACACCGGGAACATGTGGGTAGGTGCGAACGAGTCTGCCCTGTCCCCTCATGACCATGCCATCTTTGTAGTTGAGAGTCGAGTAGGCGACCCGTACCCTGAGCGGCCGTTGGTACAAGGTGGATGTTGGGAGTGTCTCGACCGCAACCGTTGGTAGTGGTGTGGACTCCCGGACCACGAGTGCGCGGATCGTTTCCATTGCTAGGCTCCTTTGCGGTAGATGAGTGCTCATAGGTAACTTAGTCCAGCTACTCATTGGATCGATGCGAACCGCTGTGCTAGCCTTGATGTCATAGTGCGCTGGCGAGTCGTTGCAGCTACTTGGAGATTTTCCGGGCATCGCATTGGCCCGTTCATTGCGGCGATGTCGTCGTTTCAGTGAGGAGCAATAGCCAAAGGGTATGCATTGCTTGAGGGATGCGTTGACTCCGATGGTGGGAGCGTGTAACAGTGAAGAACAGTTTGGATTCGCTACGAACTGGTTGCGACGAGGGGAGGAGATGGCATGCTCGAGGGAACACTTGACGCACGATTCCATGCGGCATTTGCGCATTTTCGTGAGGCGATGGACACCGCCCAGGAGGATGGACTGACTGAGCCGGATCCTGAAACCGGTGAACAATGGGACCTTGTCCATATACTCGCTCACGTCTCTGAGATGCTGGAGTATTGGTTGGCAGAGGTCCTACATGTGCTCGCAGGCGAACCGGAGGAACCCTTTGGCAGGCTGAAACGTTCGCCAGAACGGATTGCCAGAATAGAACAAAGTGCCACACTGGCGGTGGATGAGCTTCGGAGTGAGATCAATCTCCGGGCCGAAGCGACGAGCGATCTGTGCCGATTGTTGAGTCCGGAGCAGTTGCGCAAAAAGGGGATACATCCAAAATTTGGGGCGATGACGGTCGAAGAGATCGTGACCGAGTTTGGCATCGACCATCTCCATGAGCATGCCAGCCAGCTGGAGTCGTTGTGATGCCGCTGAGGAGTGTTGTGATGCCGCTGAGGAGTAGGGATCGAGTTTCGCTGTCCGTTTGAACGAAGGAGAGAGAATGAAGCGTCAACGACCTGATGTGGCGGCACTCAAAGCATTGCTGGTACCGCGAACTCCTCGACTTGACTTTTGGCGTGCGAGGGTGGAGCGCGCCCAGACAATTGGCGATCTTCGCACGTTAGCACGGTTGCGTACACCAAGAGCTGTCTTTGACTATACCGATGGCGCTGCCGACGGTGAGGTGACGCTGGCTCGCTCTCGGGAGCTGTTCCGTTCACTTACGTTCCATCCGCGGATCTTGCGTGATGTGGGTGAGGTGGATACCACGATCGAACTCCTTGGGGGTACGAGTGCGCTACCCTTCGCGCTGGCACCCACTGGTTTTACACGGATGATGCGTGCGGAGGGGGAACCAGCGGTCGCCCGTGCGGCGGAGCGGGCAGGTATCGCCTACGCCCTCTCGACGATGGGCACCACATCGATCGAAGATGTGGCCTACGCTGCACCAAGCGTGCGCAGGTGGTTCCAGCTCTATCTTTGGCGTGATCGAGATGCGGGTCTAGATTTTTTGCGCCGTGCCGAGGCCCACGGTTATGAGGCGCTCGTACTCACGGTCGACGTTCCGGTAGCTGGCAATCGGCTGCGTGATGCCTACAACGGACTGACGATCCCCCCGCAGATTAGCGCAAAGACCTTTCTCGACGGTGCGTTGCACCCAGCCTGGTGGTTCGATCTCATCACGACGCCTCCGTTAGAGTTCGCCAGCATGCACGCATATGGAGGAACGGTTGGGTCATTGATTAACAAGATGTTTGATCCATCGGCGACCATTGAGGATCTCTCCTTCCTTCGAGACCATTGGCGTGGCAAGTTGATCGTTAAGGGTGTACAACGACTTGAGGATGCGCAGCGTCTCGTGGGTATCGGGGTCGATGCGATCGTGCTCTCGAATCACGGTGGCAGACAGCTCGATCGCGCGACGGTTCCGCTGCGGTTGCTCAGATCGGTCGTCGACGCGGTCGGGTCTGATACGGAGATTTTAATCGACGGAGGTGTGATGAGTGGGGCTGATATCGTGGCTGCCCTCGCTCTCGGTGCGAAGGCCGTGCTTGTCGGTCGCGCGTACCTCTATGGTCTGATGGCCGGCGGTGAGGCTGGGGTGGATCGTTGCATTGAAATCCTCGCCAGTGAGGTACGACGCACGATGCAGCTGCTGGGGGTGCGGTCCGTGAACGAACTCGACCCTAGCTTTGTCACTCTGCCGTAGGGCCATCCCCGGTTATCTGGTCATCCTTGTAGGAAGTAGTCGCGTCGGGGCTCGGGGCCACCTGGTGTTCCATTTGACGCCCAAGTCGGTTGCCAATCGATGCGTTGAGGGACCCGATGGCACAGAGACCGCCGAGCCAGAGGTAGGCCAAACCATGGCCGACCGCTTCGGTTGCAGTCACTGGACCGATGACGTTGGCGAGCGCTCGTGAAAACTGACTCAACCCGAAGTAGCGCCCACGGAGGCGCTTTGGCGCGAGTGCAAGGAGGACCGGGGTTCGGATCGGCGAATAGCACATCTCGCCAAAGCCGAAGATGGCGGCAAAGATTGCGAGGTCGATGAGCACGAAGGTCGTCGTGTGTCGGTACGCGGTGGCGAGAGGGACCAACCAGGCGATCCCAAAGACAACCGCCGTGAGCTGAAGAGTTCGACGAAACCCCATCCTGCTCACCAAGGAATAGACGGGTCGTTGGAGCACAACGATGAGGATCGGGTTGATGACAAAGCCAATGGCAATGACCTGGGGTGACTTGTGTAGCGCGATGCCGATCAGTGCAGGTATGCCAGTATCGAAGGAAGCATAGCTGGTGAAGGAGAGAAAGATTGCGAAGACGAGGAAGAGACGCAACCGTGGGTCGGTGAGCGCCTCTCGGTAGCTGGGTTCCACCGGATGTTCACTCACATGTCGATCATTGGGTAATAAGAGAAAAGCCGCGCCTGCAAGAGCACCGCAGGCCATGCCAACGACGAGGAGGTCGAGGAAGGTCGATGGTCGGTGGAGATCGATGAGAAGACCACCGCTCAGCGTCCCAATCGCAAAGCCAGCATTGGACGCCATGAAGTCGTAGGAGAAGAACTTTGTTGCCGGCAGGTCGGTGGGAAGTGCGTTTGAGGTCGCGACATTGCGTGCGGAGTAGCGGACATTCGAGAACCCAAAGACCAGTGAGGCGACAAAGAACAGTGGAGGGGTGCGAGCGGCAAAGACCAGGAAATAGCCAAGAATCTCCACGGCCGTCCCGAGAGCTGCCGTGTTGCGTGCACCAAAACGGTCGACAAGGATCCCACCGACGAGCGCCCCGGCCAGGGTAGCAATACCCTCTGTGGCGACGATGGTACCGGCGAGCGGGGTAGAAAGGTGGCGCGAGAAGTGGAGATAGAGGATGAGGTAAGGCCAGACCGCACCGCCCGCCGCGGACAACGGGCCCGAGGTCACGACGACCGCAGAGACCCGAGCGATCATTGATCTACGTGAATGCATTGTTTTCCTCTGTCAGGTTTGGTGTCAGCGACCGATTCCGGTCTTGGTGGTAGGAGCGGCTCGTAAGAGTAGAGAGATCTGGATGGGACCAACTGCGATCCGTGTCTGCGCACACATGGCATCTGGTCAAACTGCAGGTCCGGCGAGAGCAGGTCCCAGGCGGTGGGTGACGTCCTTGCCCCACGAGATCGAACTGGGGAGATCGAACTGGGGGAGATCGAACTGGTGAGATAGCAGCGGCGCAGTTAAAGAACCATAGTATTGATACTAGCGTTGCGATGCCCTTCGAGCGCGGTTGGAGGCGTGATTTCCCAGAGGAACGCGGCTGTTTCCATGGATTCGACTCAACGTTGATCTATGCGTGGTGTTCGCGAGGGCAAGAGGGATCCGGATAGGGTGAGGAGCATGATCGTGGACAAGGTGTCAGGCGTTGAGATGGGGTTGCCCATCGATGAGCTGACACTCGCCTGGCCGTGCCTGGTGGGCGCCGATGTCGTGCGCGTGGAGCGATCGGAGAACACCACTTGGTTGGTGAATGGTCCAGGAGGAATGTTTGCCGTACGCCGGTATCGCGACGGGTACGAGGATATGAGGAGCATCGGGGCTGAGCTGAGGTTGATGCAGCTGGCGAAGGAGGCCTTGCCGATCGAGATACCAGGAGTAGTACCCACCCATCGTGGTGAAGAGGTGCTGCGCCGCTGCGATGGTCTCTATGTGGTCTTTACCTTTCTTCCTGGTGAGATGGCAACCCAGAGCGATATCGTTGCACAGGCGTCTCGTATTGGTGAGATGGCCGCCTTGTTGCATCGCTCCGGGGAGGACCTGGACCGGACACAACGGACGCGTTGGAGCTGGGACGTCGACGCACTCACCGGAGCGAAGCCGCGGTGGGGGTCATGGCAGCCAGCGTTCGCTCACGAGCCGCGCGGTTATGAGATCGTCGCTGCTGCTCAGGGTGAAGTAGAGACCCAAATGAGTACCGCTACTCGCGCGGAATCAGCATATGGCCTGCTCCATGCCGATCTTCGCGCGGCGAATCTCCTCGTCCATGAGGGTGTATTGACGGGTATCATCGATTTTGACGACTGCGGATTTGGATGGTACGTCTACGAGGCGGTGGCCAGTCTCTCCTTCTACGAAACCTCACCAGACGCGTCGCGGTTCTTACGCGGTTGGTTGGGTGGCTACGCTCAGGTTCGCGCTCTTAGCCCAGAGTCGCTGGCGCTGATACCGACGTTGGTGATCTACCGAAGATTACTGTTGACCGCCTGGCTCCTAGGGCATCCGCATGTCTCGGTTCCGGGAGTCGATCGATACCGATTCGGAGTCGATACTGCTGATTTGGCTGATCGCTACCTCCGAGACCCCTATGACATTGAACGTCTCTTGGCGACTTGATCGACGCGTGCCGTTGATGGTCCATCACTGTTGCAAAATCCATCACTGTTACAAAGGAGTGTCGTGGTGACGTTCGATGAGGATCCGGTCAGCGAGCTTGGCACGTGTCTGTCTTGCCCTCATCGGCAGGAGTGCCGCGATCGTGTTCATGGGTTCCTTTGTTGGAGTGGGAAGGAGCCGTGTTGAGATGGCGCGATTGGCTGCAAGAGCAACGATGAGAGCTCAGCGCGTCGGCATTGCCATTATGGTCGTTGTTGGGGGAGCCCTCCTCCTTGGTCGCGGACCTAGCTCGTGGATTCATGACTCTACCGGCGCAGGAATCGTGGCCACGTCATCGGCGGCACCCGATGCCAAGAGTCCCGATCGTTGGGTGAGTGAGGTGAATCAGCAGAGCCACTGGCTCGTCGCCGCTGAGACTCCTTCTGCTTGCGACTATGAGGTCACAGGCTCGAGCGCAGAGCTCAACGCGCTGATCGCTCGCCTTGCCAACACCATTCACCGAGCATCCACCATCTGTCTGGCCGGAATCTTCCGACGCCAGATCCGTGTTGTCAACAAGATCGACCCTACGCTACTCACGCTCGAGTCAGCCCCGGGACAACATGCCGAAGTGATGCTTGGAGATGTGACGGCAAGCGTTGCGCCAGCGGTGGGTTTTGATGCTCTCAATCCGGCGATCGCGGTCCTTGGGTCGAGCGGGGTACGGGTGATGGGGCTTGACATTCGCGACGCTAGCGCTGACTCCTCTATCGTCACGCCAGTGGGTATCGACGTTGAGGTAGCCGCCCAGGGATATGGTTCGCCACCGTCGCCATGCATCCGCGTGGGATGTCGCGACATCATGATCGTCGATGATGCAGTCTCCGCCGTGGTGAATCGAGCTGATCGGTCGATGCGGAACCGACGTGATTGTGCCAACCCCGCAGTCAATGCGCTGGGAATTGTGGTTGAGGATTACGGGACCGGGCGGCGTGAGGCGCTTTCGCAAGTAGTGGTTGCCGCGAACCGTATCAGCGATACGCGAACAGGCGATAGCGAGAATCTCGTCATCAATGGAGACGTACACCGTTTTGTGCTTGCGGGTAATCGGGTGACGAACGGGGACAATATTGGTATCGACATCGAAGGTTGGTACAGTCATACCTCGCAACCGATGCTGGGTCTCGTTCAGGGTAACCAGATTGCAGATATCGATACCACCACCAATGCGGCTGCGGGTAGCTGGCGGGATGGTCGCTGTATTGGTACTGCGAATGCGGCAGGAATCTATGATGATGGCGCTCGTGAGCTTTGGGTGCGAGACAATCGCGTTATCGATACCAACCAGGGCATTAGCCTCGACACTGAAAATGCCTATCGGTCAACGTCGGAGCTTTGGGTAACGGGTAATACGGTGATCGATACGGCCGGAACAAGCGACTCCGTTCCAAGTTATGGCCCTCCGCTGGGCTCTGCCATGGGTTCCCCTGTGGATGCAGGACATGCCTTTGATGCGCTCTATGTGGATGCCTTTGGCCATCAGTCGATGATTGACGGAGTTTTTGTTGCCAACAATCAGTTGGTGAATCAGTCGCTCCATTTTGACGCTGGTAGGCCCGCGCAGGCGACGGTCATCGCCGTGGGTGGTATTTTCCGGGATGTCACCATCTGTGGCAACGAGATTGTCGGCAGTGCTCAAGCCGCGACTAGTCTCCTTCAGGTCGATTTGCGAGGTGATGACGGTCGTTCTCTGAGTATGGCCAATAACCAGTTCGCTGGCTTCGCGCCAAAGGGGACGAACTTTGTGGTAGGAGGTGTCTCGGCGACATCGATGGCTGGTTGGGAGCGACTTCGTGATCGTCTCTCTCGCACACCAGGCGGTGAGTGCCGCATGCGAGAGAAGCAACTTGGAGCAGTACAAGGGCGCTGAAGACGACGATGGTTGGCGCTGCTAAGCTTGCCCAATGGAACGGACGGAGCTTACCAGAGAACGGCATTGGGCTTCGAAGGACAGCGCCGCTCTCTACCGATTGGTCGACGCACAAATCATTGCTCACGTTGCGCTTCAGACGGAACGTGGGCCGCTCGTATTGCCGACGGCCATCGCTCGAGCCGATGATCGGTTGCTCATGCACGGATCGGTTGCCTCCGGATGGATGCGTCGAGCCAAACGGGGCGACGAGGTTGCGGTGGCGGTCACGCAAGTCGATGGGATGATCGTGGCACGCTGCAGTTTCGAATCGAGTATTCGTTATCAGTCGGCAGTGATCTTTGGGAGACCCGAGCTTGTGGATGATGAGCACAAGGCGTGGGCATTGGAGATAGTGACGGAGAAGTTGCTACCGGGAAGAAGCGCCGAGGTACGGCCGCCTACTGCGCGAGAGATTGCACAGACGATGATCCTTTCGATGCCGATTCATGAGTGGTCATTGAAGATCTCTGATGGTTGGCCAGACGATGCCCCAGAGGACATCGCTACCGCCACGTGGGCGGGAGTCGTGTTGACCCAGCCGGGCGTCGGACACATTCAAGGGGCACCAGACCTGGCTGTCGGAGTCGAGGTTCCGACCTCGGTGCGCAGGCTCGCCCAGCACGGTCTGCGCACCGATTACACCAGATCGTAACGGTTCTTCGTAGGGTTGGCCAAGGATGCGGTTGGCTGGGTAGGGTGTCTGGGTGATGGTTGGGGCTCTGTACTCGTCGAGTGCATCGGTCGGTCCAAGCCAACGGTACCTAGGTGGCACAACATGATGGGAAGGAGAGGTCGACCTCTCCTCTTGTTGATGATGAGGAAGAGCAAGACGTGGAAAGGAATGTAGCGATGGGTTTCGAGGATGAACTGAAGGTGGTAGATCTACGCTCGATTCAGGGGGCATTGCAGACCACCGATATCCCGCGACCCGCAGCGCCCGCTGCAGAGATGGTGGGGCGGGTGCGCGAAATCATTGATGGGGTACGATCTCATGGTGATGAGGCCCTTCGTCTCTTTACTAAGGAACTCGATGGGGTTGCTCTGGGGGCACTCGCCCTCTATCGCGAGGAGATGGAGGCGGCATATCATTCGATTACGCCTGAGCTGAGCCGTGCGCTGACCGTAGCGCACCGACGCATTCAACAGGTGTATGAGGCAGAGGTTCCAACTTCGTCACGGGTCAGCTCTGATGGTATCACCGTGATTCGACGCAATGTTCCGGTGGTGTCTGCAGGTTGCTATGTGCCTGGAGGTACCGCCCGTTACCCTTCAACGGTCTTGCATACCGCCACGGTAGCCAGTGTCGCCGGCGTCGAGCGTGTGGTGGTTGCTACACCACCATTGCCTGGGGGAGGTATTGATGAGCCGACGCTCGCTGCTTGCTTTGTGGCTGGGGTCGAGACTGTCTATCCGATTGGAGGCGCTCAGGCTATCGCCGCCCTCGCCTACGGGACGGAGAGTGTCGGTCGGGTTGACACCATCGTTGGTCCTGGAAATCTCTACGTGGCGCTTGCAAAATCTCAGGTTGCCCTCGATGTGGGTGTCGGCTCTTCCTTTGCTGGGCCGTCTGAGGTGCTCGTTATCGCTGACTCCTCGGTCGATCCACGCTATGCAGCGATCGACTTAGCGGTGCAGGCGGAACATGGCCCCCATGGACTTGCCTGGCTGGTGACCTGGGATGAAGAGTACCTCCATGCCGTTGATGCGGCTTTGGCGACCTATGTGCGATCAGCATCGCGTTTGGATGCGATACGATCGACGCTGGCGACCCATGGCTATGCTGCGCTCGTCCGTGATCGCGAGCAGGCGATCGAGCTCGCAAACCTGATAGCCCCCGAACATCTTGAATTGCTCTATCAAGACGGGGAGAGTGATGCGGGGCTCGTCAAGAATGCGGGGGTTATCTTTGTCGGCGTGGATGCGACAGCTGCCTTTGGGGACTACGTCGCTGGACCGTCGCATGTGTTACCAACCTATGGGACCGCACGTTTTGCCAGTGGGCTCGGGCTAGAGGACTTCTATCGGCGACAGCATACGGTGGTCATTGGCCCCAATGCGGTGGAGGAGCTGGGTTGGGCGGTCGAGGAGATCGCAAGGGTCGAGGGGCTCACTGCTCACGCTGAATCCATCTCGATCCGACGGAGGCCATGATGTTATCACCATCGCAGCCACAGGTTCTGGCCACCAGCTATCATTCGCCTCAGCTTGACGTCGAGGTCAAACTCAATACAAATGAATCCCCACTTGCCCCTCCTGAAGGATTTCTTCTGGATGTCGCGGCGCGGATTCGCCGATCATCTCTTCATCGCTACCCCGACCGGCAGGCATCTGAGCTCCGCCAGCGCCTAGGCGAGTTCCATGGGGTCGATCCGGAGGCTATCTTTGTGGGGAATGGATCCAACGAAGTGCTACAGACGATCTTTCTGGCCTATGGTGGTCCGGGACGCACCGCCTGGGTGGCCCAGCCGACCTATGGAATGTACGCACAGATCGCCGGTGCGACCCGAACGGAGCTGATCCCTGGGCAACGAAGTGATTCTGGTCAGTTGACGGAGGAGTTGATCGCCTCCGACGCCTCTCTTGTGGTGGTCTGTGATCCAAACAATCCCACCGGGATGGTCGAACCCGCCGAGCTTCGCTCCCTCCCTCCGTTGCGTCCGCACCAGCTCTTCATCGTGGATCGTGCCTACCATGACTTTGATCAACGGCAGATTCCTGAGTGGCACGGTGAGAACGTCGCAGTGGTACGCACCTTCTCGAAGGCCCTGTCCCTGGCGGGCCTACGGCTAGGGTATGTCGTCGCTGATCCAACGGTCATTGCAGCGCTCTATGGGATTGTCTTGCCCTACCACTTGTCATCTCTGTCCCAGCTGGTCGCAGTCAGTGCCCTTGATTGGCAGCGCGAGCTGCAAGCCATGGTGAGTCTTGTCGTTACTGAACGCGACGCGATGGTGAGCCGACTCGCAGCATTCGGGCTGGCTCCCTACCCATCGGCCACCAATTTTGTCCTCGTGGACATGGGCATCCATGATGCGCATGAGATATGGAACCGTCTGGTAGCGCGTTCTATCCTGGTGCGCGATGCAAGTCAGTGGCCTGGGGTAGGGAACGCCTTGCGTATTACCATAGGTACCCCCGAGGAGAACGCACGATTTCTGTCAACACTTGAGGAGGTGCTCCGATGAGAACAGCAACTTTTGAACGTAGCTCACAGGAGACGCAGATCGCGGTTGCGCTTGATCTCGATGGTGGCTCCGTGTCGATCTCGACACCGGTCCCCTTCTTCTCGCACATGTTAAGTCAGCTTGGCGTCCACGGCGCTCTCGGCCTCTCCGTAGAGGCCACAGGGGATTGGATGGTCGACGCGCATCACCTGGTCGAAGATACTGGTATCGCGCTGGGTAGCGCCTTTCGGGAGGCGCTCGGCGATCGTATTGGCATCGAACGCTTTGCGGACCGCCTCATCCCCCTTGATGAGTCGCTCGTCCAGGTCGCCATTGACCTCTCAGGTCGAGGTAGGGCCGTGGTTGAACTGGGTGGAAACCGCTCGTTGGCCCTTGGCACCCCAGCCTTTTATGTGGAACATGCGGAGGAGTTCTTTGCAGCGTTTGCTCGACATGGAGGTTGCACGTTGCACGTACACTCGGTCCGTGATGGGAATACCCACCATCAACTTGAAGCTGCGTTTAAGGGGTTTGCCAGGGCCGTGCGCGATGCGGTGCGGGTAACCTCGACAGCGGTGGCCAGCTCAAAGGGCCTCCTCGATGGCTGAGCGCCAGCGCTTGGCCCCGGCAGGTCGGGGTGCTCGCTGATGGCGCAGCCCCCCCTTGTGACGAGGGCGATGCCGGAGCGCGATACCGATGCAACATCCATGAAGATCGCCATCATCGATTACGGCATTGGGAATCTTGGATCCCTCTCCAATGCGCTGCGCCAGCTTGGGCACCAACCCATCCTTATCGATGATCCGAGGAGGCTGGAGGGCTACGACCATGCCATCCTGCCGGGTGTTGGACACTTTGGGGCATGTGCGCTTCGACTTCGCGGGGCCGGTTTTGAGCAGGCTATCCGGGATCGGGTCGACGAGGGTCGATGGTTGCTCGGTATCTGCGTGGGAATGCAACTACTCTTTGATGGCTCCGATGAGTCGGGGGAGTCTGGCCTGGGTATCCTCCCGGGGCGTGTTGAGCGCATGCAACCAGGGCTACGACTCCCGGAGATGCAGTGGAATCGGCTTAGCTTCGAGCTGCCTGTCCATCCGCTCTTCGCCTCCTTCACGAGCGAGGTCTGGACGTACTTCGTGCATTCGTATGCCGTCAGAGAGAGTGAGCACGCGATTGCTTGGGAGGAGTATGGCGAGCGCTATGTGGCTGGTGTTGCCCGCGGTTCACTGCTTGGACTGCAGTTCCATCCTGAGAAGTCAAGCCGAGTCGGCTTGCGCATTTTAGGTGCTGCACTCGGACTGGAGGTGGAGTAGCGATGAGATTTTTGCCCGCAGTCGATATTCTGGATGGACAGGCGGTGCGCTTACTACAGGGCGATTACGCCGCGGTGACCGTTTTTGGAGACGCCGAGGCGGTGGTTGGTCGCCTGTTGGCCCAAGGTGCCAAAGCACTACATCTTGTCGACCTCAATGCTGCCAGAGACCCCAAGGACCGAAGTAACCGTCAGATCATCGACCGATGCCTATCACAGGCACGAGAATACAAGGTGATGGTGGAACTGGGTGGTGGTGTGCGCGATAAGCGAGCAGTTAGCGAGCTTTTCGCGCTAGGAGTTGATCGTGTGATCATCGGGACCTCAGCCCTTGAGACGAAGGGTTGGGTGCTTGACCTGGAGGAGGAGTGGCGTCCCAAACTGGTGCTGTCGCTCGACTTTCGTATGCACGATGGCGAGGCATTTGTGGTCATGGATGCATGGCGACGCACGAGTGCATTCCGTCTGGAGGAGGCCGTTGATGACTTCTCCCAACAGGGTTTCATTACGCAGCTGATTACTCCGGTGTCGAGAGATGGGATGGCGAGCGGACCAGACCTGGAGCGTTATCGTCAGCTCGTCGTCGATTACCCGATCGACCTGATCGCCTCTGGTGGTATTCGTGATGCCCGCGATCTTGAGGCTTTGGCATCTATCGCACCGGCTAGGGGACGGATCGAAGGCGCCATCGTTGGCACCGCGCTCTATCGTGGGGCCCTGTCGGTCCCGGAAGGGCTGATCGCATGCAGCAGGTGAGAATTATTCCATGCCTGGACGTCGCCCGTGGTAGGGTGGTGAAAGGCGTCTCATTTCTCGACTTGCGTGACGCCGGTGATCCGGTAGCGATGGGCGAGCACTACAGCAAAGAAGGCGCTGATGAGCTGGTATTTCTTGACATCTCTGCGACGACTTCTGCGCGTACGACGATGGTCGAACTCGCTGCACGGGTGGCCGAGCAGACGCTGATTCCCTTTACCGTTGGCGGCGGAGTTGACTCGCTGGGCGTCGCCAGCAGCCTCCTACGGGTTGGAGCTGATAAGGTATCGGTCAACTCGGCGGCAGTCCGCGAACCACACCTCATACGTGAGATCGCCGATGTCTACGGGGACCAATGCGTCGTGGTCGCCATCGATGTACGCCGTAGTGAGCACGGCTACGAGGTGGTAACCCATGGTGGCACACGTCCAACCGGTCTTGAACTTTCAGCCTGGCTTGAACGGGTGCAACGAGAGGGGGCTGGCGAACTGCTGGTAACCTCGATGGATCAAGATGGCCAAATGGCGGGCTACGATCGGGTGCTCTATAACAAGGTGCTCGCTGAGACCGATGTCCCGGTGATCGCCTCCGGCGGTGTGGGAAGTCTCGACGACTTCGTGGTGGGAGCCGAGCTCGGCGTCCAAGGGTTGTTAGCCGCTAGTGTCTTTCATTTTGGTACGTTTACCATAGGTCAGGTCAAGGAGTATCTCGCGAGCGCGGGAGTGGTCGTTCGGAGAGAGGATGAGGAGAGACGATGAGTGAACTGGGGCCAAAGAAGCAGGCGATCACGATGCTTGCTGATCGCCTGCTCGTGCAAGTTCCAACCACTGAAGGCGAACGCACTGCACGTTCGGGTATCCTTATTCCGGCGACGGCCCAGGTGGCAAAGCGCTTGACCTGGACAGAGGTGGTGGCCATCGGACCGGCAGTGCGGACCATCAAACAGGGTGATCTCGTTCTGTTCTCACCTGAGGATCGGTTTGAGGTCGAGATCCAGGCGGAGACCTATCTGATCCTCCGGGAACGCGATATCCACGCCGTTGCCTCCGATCGGATCGATTCGGGCACTGGCCTCTATCTCTAGCGATGATGTTCTGGTGGTGGCTGTTTGACCCGTTTGGACGGTGTCGTTTGATCGCCGAACGAGAGATAACCGTAGGTGTCCTGAGCGATGGCGGGCACCTGTCTGAGAAGAAGTTGAAGTGGTCGGAGCGTGTGCCGTAGCCACCTGATGAGAGATGGAGAGAGTGGTGAGCGATGTGAGTATCGAGGGAGACGAGGAACTCATACCAGAGCTGATCTTCGATAGCCGGGGCCTGATGCCAGCTATTGTCGTTGACGAAGAGGGGCAGGTGCTGATGCTTGCCTGGGTTGACCAAGAGGCGCTTCGCCGTATGTTGCGTGACGGCGAGACCTGGTTCTATTCACGTTCGCGCCAGGAGTACTGGCACAAGGGTGCCACCTCTGGCAACATCCAGGAGGTACTCTCCATCAGCGTTGACTGCGATGCCGATACCTTGTTGATCCGGGTTCACCAACATGGCCAAGGAGCCTGTCATACCGGTACCTATAGCTGCTTTTCCCGCTTACTGGCACACCGGGTTGGTCAGCCATGACCTTCGAGGAGTTCCAGGAGGCTGCAAAGCGGTACTCTTTGGTGGCACTGACAGAGACGCTGATGGTGGATACCATCACCCCTGTGGCTGCCTTCGATGCATTGGTGGGGCCCGATGGAGACGGGGTGATCTTCGAGTCCGTTGACCAGATCGGTCGCTGGTCCCGCTTTTCCTTCGTGGGACGCGCGCCTATTGGTCGCATCCTGATGCGAGGAGGTACGATCGAAATCGACGGGCGGTTGCCCGTCCCCCCGCTGGCGACTGAAGGTATCTTTGATTACCTGAACCGGCTTACCAGCTTGTTGGTGATGCAGCCGATGGATCCGATCCCTTTTGCTGGGGGACTCCTGGGTTACCTTGGTTACGACGTCGTACGCGAGATTGAGCCCACGATTACTGAGACGGTCGAGGATGATCTTGGTCTGCCCGATGTCCTGCTCTCGCTCATCGGCGAGCTGGTGGTCTTTGATCACTGGGCGCAGACGGTGACGGTGGTGGTGAATGTCTTGATCGAACCCGGTGGCGGCGACTATGAGCAGTATCGATCAGCCTGTGCCGATCTGTCACGACTCGTTACTGAGTTCTGTCGGATTCGTTCTCGCCTGACGCCGGGTCGTGTGGGGGTCGGCAAGGGTGTCGAGGGTGATCTTCTCGACGACCACTCGACCGAGGCCTACGAAGCGATGGTCGAGCGCGCCAAGGAGTACATTCTCGCTGGCGACATCTTTCAAGTGGTGCTCTCGCGACGATTTGACTTTCCGTTGCAGACCGACGCAATATCGCTTTATCGGGCCCTGCGTGTGACGAATCCAAGCCCGTATATGTATCTGCTGCAGTCCAATGAGATCACCGTCGTAGGTTCTTCGCCGGAGGCGCTGGTTACGGCGGATCGAAACGGATCGGTCATGGTCCGGCCGATAGCGGGTACCCGGCCAAGAGGAGCGAGCGAGGAGGATGACAGCCGGTTGATCGCTGAACTCCAGGCCGACCCAAAGGAACGAGCCGAACATATCATGTTGGTGGACCTAGCGAGGAATGATGTTGGTAAGGTCGCTGAGTTCGGTTCGGTCCAGGTTGTCAATCTTATGATGCCAGAGTTGTTCGCAAGGGTGATCCATCTCACCAGCGAGGTTGTTGGGAGGCTACGGCCGGGTGTGAGCCACGTTGACCTCCTGAAGGCGACACTTCCGGCAGGCACGTTGAGTGGGGCTCCCAAGGTGCGCGCCATGCAGATTATCGATGAACTCGAGAGGACGCGACGTGGCGTCTATGGGGGGGTGGTCGGGTACTTCAGCGCTCACGGCAACCTTGATTTTGCGATTGCTATTCGGACAGCAGTGGTTGACCCTTCGGGGATGTGCCACCTACAGGCAGGTGCTGGCATCGTCGCTGATTCAGTAGCTCGCAACGAGGCGGCAGAGACGGTGGCAAAGGCCGCTGCCGTCGCGAGAGCGGTTCTACTCGCCCGCGAATTGCGGGTACCGGAGACCAGATCACCAGATGATGGGCGACGATAGAGCGGGTGTCTCCTCTGCGATCGTTTAGGTGATCAGCGCAGTCGGGATTGCCATCGAGGGTCGTGCGTCGATCATCAGTCCACTCTGTTGACTGAACCTTCTTTTGACCCAACCACTGATGACGACTGTAGTATCCTCGAGCAGGAGGGCACGGATCTCGCCGGCGTGGTCACCCGACGCATCGACGAGCGGCAACGGCGGCGCAGGCAGTGCAGCGATCGCCTCCAGGGAGCTCGGCATGTAGCGCCGTACGAATAAGGAGACCGGAGGTTTTGCGCCTCGTGCGTCCGTACGAGCGACGAGTTCCTGTCCCACATAGCAGCCCTTGGTAAAACTTACCGCCGAGGTGACAAGTCCGGGTACGCTAGCCACAAGGAGTTCTTCGGGGGCGTCGGTGGGCAGATGGATCGCGAGCCGCGAGAGTCGCAGGTCCGAGAAGTGCGCCAGCGCGCCGGTGTCGTCATCGGGTCCAAGAGTGGTCAATGTGGTGTCAAGCGGCCAGAGTGGAGTCTCTTCGGAGCTGAGAGTGGCCGCCCAGGCCAGGTCTTCCTCGGCAATGTCTGCTTTGATGCGTATGCGAAACTGGGTGAGACGAACGCGGAGTCGGCTGAGGTGTTCACGATAGGTGATGAGACGCAAGGTATCGTTTTGCATCTCTTGTAGACTCACGATGGTGATGAGCTTTCCATCAGGCGCACAGACGGCGGCGAGGAAGGGCATGGTCTTGTCAAGACATGTCAGATCGTTGGTCAGTTGACCCTGCAAAAAGCGATGAGCATCCGGACCGGTGACCTGGAGTGACGCCAAGGGTACGGCGATGGTTTGGGGCGGGTCAGGTGTGATAGGGGCGAGTCGGTGCCGAAGTGAAGGGGTAGTCATCGTAGAGATCAGCCTACACCGTTGCGTTGGAGGGATCGGAGGTCAAGATGACCGCCATGGTGCCGATAGGTATGAGGTGGCTGATCCTTTGAGTGAGACGGTGGATCCAAGACTACCGATAGCCTCAATGAGTGCGATCGATAAAATCGTCCGCCCTATACCAGCGATGTATCGTCCTGGCGGAGGTTGTTGGGCTTTGGCCAGCTGGTGAGAAGGTTGTCTACCGTCGTACTGGGTCATTGGCGTCGCTGGGCCTATGCCATGGTGCTCCTCCTGGTGTCGGTTGGTGCAATCGTCGCTGCTTCATGGTCCTATACAACTGTCAGGCAGACGGTGACCGAACGCAGCAGGGCGGCAGCCGTAGGAGCAGCCGATGATGCCTCTGCTCACCTCACGCGTGACGTTGATGCCGTAGCGGCACAGATGCAATTTGTCGGTCTTGTCGCCTTTCATTCTCCATCCAATGCAGTAACTCCTGGCGAGTTGAGCATGATCTTTACTCGGTTTGCTCAGTCGTCGAAGGAGCTCGCTGGATTGGCGTTGATCAGTGACTATCACCGTGTCGTCTGGTCCTATGGCGAGCTGGAAGACCAAAGGTTGGGGTCAATGACCGAGAGATTGCCTGGCGATGCTGCGATGAAGACAGGTCGACTCAGGGTTGTGGGGGGTCGCCTCCATCTGCTCATCGACCTCCAGATTGGCCAAGCGAACGCTCACGCCGGGGGATCGGTCGTTGGCGAGTTAGTGTTGGAGAGTCCACTAGCGAGAGCAGATGCGCAAAGTATCTATCTGCTACAGCGTGGGTCGCCGACGTTGGCGATCACTGCCCATAACGTACAGATGAAGGTAGTGCCATCGGCCTATGTCGTCTTCTCGTCGGTCCAATCGGTGCTTCCCGACGTCAAATTCGTGGCAGGCATCTCCTCGAAGGCCCTCAGTGGGGAGATTCGTCGGGCGACAACAGGACCACTGGTAGTGATTGCGTTGGCATGGTTGGTGTTGGTGGGCCTCGGATTCGTCGCTGTGGAGTTGATCTACGCTGCCAAAGCAAGCCAGGTGACGAGTAGAGAGAGCATGAGGTTGGCGGAGTTGCACCGTCGGCTCTCGGAGCTTGTATTGACCCATAAGGAGCTCGGGCCGTTGTTCCAGGACGTGTGCACTGTTTTACAGGAGTTCACGGAGGCCCAGTGGGTGATCGTTGACGTAAAGCCGGAGGACGCCGCAGTATGGGGCCTCGGTGCGGCCGGTACAGCCACGGCCCCATCCTGGTTGCGTTCGACTACCAAGACCTCCTCTGTGCCGAGTGACGGTCGTGCATGGATTGGAGGCAGCAGTCCGACGCACCAGCGCCTCTATCGTTGGGGCTTTGGTGTAGGAGCGTCGACGATTGGTGACCTCGTGGTCATGAGTCCCAGTCGAGCTACAGAGGCCCAGATCCAAAGAATCAATCTCGATATCCTCGACGTTGCTATTGAGCGAGCGAGTGTGATGGCACAGCGCGATGACATGGCTGCTGCCGTGAAGACCATCGATGTCGGCGTGGCCATCTTTGGAAGTGATGGTCTGTTACGGTGGGCGAACCGTTGTTGGTATTCGTTGTTGGGAGTCGGGCCAGAGTATGCGATCCCTGTACGTTTGCCTGAGTTGGTCGCTGGAGAGGTGGGCCAAGAGGTCGCTGAGTTGCTGGCACAAGTAGCGACGAGTCCGGGCCAAAAACTCCATCGCGAGGTGCCATTGCGTCGGTTATCCGATCAATCGACCTTTTGGGCTTCCTTGACGGTTGCCATCGTCGCAGACCATGTAGATGGGTCACTTACTCGTAGCGCAGTCGTTCTGTTGCGTGATGCTACGGAAGCTCATGAGTCAACGGAGTCGCTGCAGTTCCAGCTGGAGCACGATTCCTTGACGGGTACGCTGTCGCGGGCTGCGATTGAGGCCAAGGCAGCGGCGATCATTGCTGGTGATCCGGAGTCGAACGCTGGCTTTGCGCTCGCGATCCTTGACGTGGATAACTTTAAGCTGGTCAATGACACCTGGGGCCATGCCTTTGGTGATGAACTCCTGGCTGGCATCGGACATCGACTGCAGGAGAACCTTGGGGCAGCCCACAGTGTCGGTCGCTTCGGTGGTGATGAGTTTGTGCTGATCTTCTGTTTGAGTAGTGCTACCTTGGCGCAATCCGTCGAAGCAGTCAGACAAGCATTGGACGCCCCCTTTGCTATTGATGACGATCTTTCGATCCTCGTACATGCGAGCATGGGTATCGCTCAGTACCCGACGGACGCGGTAGTCCTCGATCAACTCTTGCGGGAGGCTGATCGAGCGCTCTATCATGTAAAGACCTCGGACGTGAAGACCTCGGACGTGAAAGATAACCGGTGGTGGCTGTCGCGGTCCGAACTCGAGGTTTCAGAGTCCACCGAATATGACCCTTGGTCAGCTGCAAGCACCCGAGCGCTAGAACGTTGCTCGGGAGTCTTTGCGACGCTGATGGAGGTGATCGAGATGCGGCTACGTGAGCGCCTCGACCCGAGCCAATCACTTCCTCTCGATGCGGAGAACAATGACTGGGTACGACTGCACTGCCGTCTGCTAAAGAGCGCTCTTGACGTCAACGCCGTGCCAGCTTCGCTGCAGACTGCGGTGGAGGCTGCGGGTGCTGAGCTTGAGATAGCAAATGCCGATCGCGAACTACTCTCCTTGAGCAGTTCGATTGTCACATCGGCAATCCTGGACGACCGTGTGGGGCCAATGATCGCCGGTCGGGAACGTCGCCTTGTGGTGGAGCTGATCAGGCGTCGTTTTGATTGGGTTGTTGAATATGAACGCGTAGCGATGGCCCAGGTGCGTGGGACCTACCTGATGGGAGCCATGGGAGCGCCGTTGCAGCAACAACATGGGAGCTGGGATGCGTTTCTTGAGGCGACGTTGGATGGAGTAGTCGGGCTGCCTGGTGTGCGAGGAGCCGTCTTTAGTCTTTCGCGTTCCCAGGTGGTGGACGGGTTGGGGTATCTCGGAGGCGATCTCACTGCCGAGGTCAGGGCTTGGCTCAGCGAGACCCGCGAGGCACCGGCTATCTTTGACCTGTCGCTACGACAGGGACCTGGTGATGGTGTCTATGCATGGGAGACCAACACTATTGTTCGGGTTCGTGATGCGCTGGTGGCAGAGCAGTATCGACCATGGCGTGCGCTTGTCAAACGATTTCGGTTCCGTTCCTTGGCCATCGTGCCGATCATGGCGGGAGTCGAGGCGGTCGGGCTCTGCACGATTTTTGGCAGTTACACCAACCAATTTGAGGGCAGAACGCCTGACGAGTTCCTCGCGGGACTCCAACACACCTTGGAGACGGGATGGACGCGTTTGCACGGTCACCATGCGGGCCTGACCGGAGAGAAGGTTCAGCGATATCGTAAGGCGCTCAGCCAGGGAGGACTCCGCGAACATCTGCAGCCCCTCCTCGATCTCACCACTGGGACGGTGACACGCGCTGAGCTCCTAGCCCGTCTTAAGGTCGGTGGTGAAGCTCTGGCTCTACCAGGCGAGTTTTTGCCGGCCCTTGGGCCAGTGGAGCTCACTCGACTCTTTGTGGATTCACTCAGGCGAGCCATCGAATGGCATCAACGCTGGGGTGCGAATGGACTGACCATGGGAGTCTCCATCAATGTCCCTGCCGATGTTCTCGGTGATGCGCGTCTGCGGGAGGAGCTCGCGGCTGCGCGCATGGGTTGTGATGGGGATCTCTCCTGGCTGATGCTCGAACTTCTCGAGAGTGATCACCTCACTGAGGAGGTTTCGGAGGTCGTCAAAGAACTTGCCGCGGAAGGTTTCGGATTCGCCATCGATGATTTGGGGGCAGGCTACTCGAACCTCGGTCGACTTGTCGATCTCCCTCTTTCGCAGATCAAACTCGATCGATCCATTGTGCAGCGCCTCTGGAGTCGCCCACTCTCGACGCTTGCCATCGTCGATAGCGTGATCCAGGCAGGACATGAAGCTCGACGGACCGTTGTACTCGAAGGGATCGAGCGATTCGAGCTTCTCGAGGTCGCAGCGATTCTGCGGGCGGATTATGCCCAAGGATTCGCGATCGCGCGACCGATGCCCTCGGTGGAGTTCGGGCCGTGGGTACAACAACTCGGTGATCGCCAGGGCTGGTCGGACAATGGCTCGACGGTCGGGGTGCAGGTGAGTTCCACTCTTGGCGCGATTGCCTATATCTGGCGCGAGGTACATCGCCATGGTGATCACGTCATGCAGACATGGGGAGATTGCCCTGTCGAGGCCTATCTGGGACGGACTTATGGTGTGAAGTCACCCGTTGTTGTGCTGCATCGCCGACTTCACGCAGAGGGATTGATCGCCTCCTCGACCTATCATGATCTGCTCGAGGAGTTGGATCGCCGTCAGCGAGCCTTGCTCTCTGGCGATGATACAGGGAGTGAGCGAATGGCATCTGACGGAGTAACCGTTGGCTGAGACTTGGTGGTGGTGACGCGAGGGATGGTGATCACAAAGCGCGTCCCTCTGTCGAGGACAACGGGTGAATCGACGCGCACATTGAGCCCCATGTGGCCCGCCAAGCGGCCGACGATGAGAAGTCCGAGGCCGCTGCCGACGGTACCGTCTCTGCCGGGTGTTGGGTTCAGTTGATGGTGAAAGAGCTTCTCACGTAGATCTGGTGACAGCCCACGTCCATCGTCGGTGATCGTCACATTGATCGCATGTGGGGTTGACTCAAGCCGAACCTCAACCTCATGGATAGCGTACTTGAGTGCGTTATCGAGAAGATTACCCAACAGTTGGAGCAGTCGCTCTGGGTCCACCTGAACGATTGCGGGCTGTGACATCGGGTGCGCGTTAAGGGAGACGGCGCTGCGTTGTGCACGAGGGCCCACCGCCTCGACGAGGTGCTCTAACAGGGCATTAAGGTCAATCTGTTGTGGTTCGAGGGTGTAGTTGCTCGCGCGTAGGCGCGCAAGGGCGATCAGGTCGTTGATGAGGCGTTCGATTCGCTGGGCTTCGCGCTCGATGGTGCGTGCTGCCTCCACTGGGGAGACAACTGCTTCGTCGATGATCGCCTCGGCGAAGCCTCTGATCGAGGTCAAGGGTGTACGCAAGTCGTGAGAGATGGCGAGGATGTAGGTCGATTCAACCTCATTGGCGGCCTTCAAGGAGGTGATCATAGAAGAGATGGCGTCGTCGAGGTTGGCGAGCTCTGATTCACGTGGTTTCTCGAGGGGTGCTTCGTCATCGAGATGACCGGAGGCGATTCGACGTGATCGTGTCACGAGAAGATCGAGTGTTCGCGAGATGTGTGCCGTGTAGTGATCAGAGATCGAGACGGCGACGATTGCGGTGATGAGGACTGCGCCTACAACAAAGATGACCGGACCCTCGATGGAGGGCAGAGGGTGGGTCAAAATGAGAGCAAAGGAGTGCAAAGTGGTGGTCAAGGGGTGGCTGTGAAACGAGAACGGAGTGGTGACAGGGTAGGCGAGATAGACCTCGTTGCCGATGACGCCCGACTGGTAATGGCCGGACACGAGCGATGCAAAGTTGATCGTCGACGGTGTGATCGGGTGTGGCAGCGCCACGAGCGGCCGATTGGAGCGGCTCAACGGGACAAGGTGCAGTCGACCGACGCCAGCTGTGGCAAGAAACGGGTGGACGAATCGATGGTTCGCGCGCTCGAACAAGATGGCGAGTGCGCTCGCGGTACGTAGTAAGAATGCCTGTGTTTGGTGGACCGAGACCTCGCGACTGATGGCCAAGGTCCCTAGGCCGCCGATCAGCACTGTGACCACGGCGGTCGCAAGTAGGCCAAAGCGGACCGTCGCACGGATACTGTTAGAAGACTTAGGCCAGGCGATAGCCGACCCCCCAGACGGTGCTGATGGGAAGTGCATCGCCAAATTTGCGACGTAGCTGACGAATATGGACGTCAACGGTACGGTCGTCTCCGTACCACTCGGGCCCCCAGACACCATCGAGAAGCTGGCGTCTTGAGAGTGCTACACCCCGATGGGTGATGAGAAAACCTAAGAGATCGAACTCTCTATTGGTTAAGGGAACTGGTTTTCCCGCTAACGTTGTTGCGCGGCGCTGCTGGTCCCAGGTGATCGGACCAAGGATTTCGATGACGGCCCCTGCAGGTGGCGTCGCTTGGGTGCGCCGCAAGATTGCGTTTAGCCTGGCGATGAGTTCTCGGGGGGAGAAGGGCTTTGTGACGTAGTCATCAGCGCCGATCTCAAGTCCAAAGATCCGATCAAGCTCCTGATCCCTGGCCGAAAGTATGACGATCGGGACGGTTGAATGTTTGCGTAGGGTGTGACAGACATCGAGCCCGTCGAGAGCGCCGGGTAGGTTGAGGTCGAGAATGACAGCGGCAGGAGCCTCGGTATCAAAGAGCCTGAGGGCCGATTCCCCAGTGACAGCTACCACTGGAACGAAGTGGGCACGCTCCAGGTAGGCCCGCAAAAGCTCCGCAATAGAGGGATCATCCTCAACGATGAGAACGGCCGGTTGCACGGTGTTGAGCCTAGTGACCTTAGGACCACGGAGGCGCGTCAATGGTGAGCCTCAAGTGGCCCGATCACGGCCTTTGGACAAGGATTGGGTTTGCCCCGCCAGTCAAGCTTTGGAGGAGTCGATCTGTTGGGCTCGACTCGTTGTGGAAATAGACGAACCAGTCGCAGCCGTGCCAGAGACTTGCTGCACAACATTGGCCTCGGATGGAGGTTCGATTGGTCCAAGTTCCCCAAGCTCGCGTTCGAACTCCTCGTCGGAGGGTGAGCTGGGGTCGATGTCGCTGGCGGTGTACTTGCCGCCACGTAGCCAGGAGGCCACGGCTGCGACAAGACAGGCGATCGCTGCGAAAATAAACGCCTCCGTGAGCCCGTGCCCGAAGGGCCGCGAGATCAAGTGAGGGAAGTAGAAGCGTCCCGTTAGATAGTGGGCATTTGCGGCAGGAAGTTTACCAAGCACCGAGGAACCGATCAGTTTTGCGATCGGATTATAGCCGAGGAAGGCTGCAAAGAGCAGGCTGACTGGTGGCAAGGTCGAGATGCCCTCTGCGATATGCAATGGAACGTGCTGATGGGTGAGCCCGGTGACGAGGGCATGCGGGAGATAGGCCTGAAGTCCAAAGATCATCAGGGTGAAGAAGACGCCGATGGAGAGGACCATGGCTGAGTTCTGAAAGGTGGCGGCCATACCGGCACCGACACCGCGTTCGTTGACGGGCAGGCTGTTCATGATCCCAGCGCGGTTCGGCGAGGCGAAGAGACCCATGGCAAGTCCGTTGAGGAGCAGAAGTCCGGCAAAGACGGGGTAAGCAAAATTCACTGGCAAGTAGATGAGCAAGATGAAGGAGAGCGCGGCGATTACCATACCTCCGGTAGCGAAGGGGCGTGCACCAAAGCGATCAGAGAGATACCCAGAGATTGGGCCAGCGGCGAGGAATCCGATGGTGAGGGGTACGAGGTAGATGCCAGCCCAGAGTGGGGTCGATGAGTATGAGTAGCCGTGTTGGGGTAGCCAGATGCCTTGTAGCCAGATGATCAGGATAAACATCATCCCACCTCGGCCAAGTGAGGCGAGGAGGCTAGCGAGGTTCCCGGCGCTGTAGGGGCGTAGCTTGAACAGACGTACGTTCATCATGGGTGCTGGTCGTTTGAGTTCGATCGCGACGAAACTGACCAGCGTTAGGACGCCTCCGATGAGGGCGGCGAGTACACCCGGATTGGTCCACCCCATCGTGTGCCCACCGTAGGGTTGGAGGCCGTAGGTGATGCCAACCAGGATCGAGATGAGGCCGATCGCAAAGACAAGGTTACCGAGCACGTCGATCTTTGCCTTGATCTGCTTGCCAAGGTCATGGAGCATAATATAGGCCCAAACCGTGCCGATCAGACCGAAGGGAACCGAGACAAGAAAGACGGCCCTCCATGAGATTGGGGCCAAGAGGCCACCCATAATGAGCCCGAGAAACGAACCAGCGATCGCGGCGACATTGTTGATTCCAAGGGCTAGACCACGCTGGTTTGAGGGGAAGGCATCGGTGAGGAGGGCGGCTGAGTTGGCGAAGAGGAGCGCTCCGCCTAAGCCCTGTCCAAGGCGCATCACGATCAACCACATCGCACCCCCACCTCCGTGCATCCAGGTGATTGAGAGAAGGATAGAAAAGATCGTGAAGGTGGCAAATCCCATGTTGTACATGCGTGCGCGTCCATACATGTCGCCAAGGCGTCCAAAGCTTACGACCATGACCGCTGTCACCACGAGGTAGCCCATCAATACCCAAAGAAAATAGGAGGTGTTCTGTGGTGCAAGCGGATTGAGCTTGATGCCGTTGAAGATCTCTGGTAGGGAGATCAGCACGATTGAGGAGTTGATGGTTGCCATCAAGATGCCGAGCGTGGTGTTGGAGAGGACGATCCATTTATAGCGCGGGTGTTCGGTTATTTTGAACGACCGTTCGCGCACCGACTGCTTATTTGAAGGGGTCTTGCTCCCAAGCATCGCTCACTACTCCAATCATGTCTTGTTCGCCTTGTCCTAGAGCCCGTCGACCAGATGACGAGCTAGTCCGTTCGAGGAACAAAACCAACGTATCGCTGATCTTGCTCACTGACGAGTACTGTTCCAGTGTAGTCGGTAAGCACTTGCATAGTACAACTATCTCGAAGAAAGTGCAGTGATCTGGGGACTTTGCTGGTTCGGTGGGCGGGTAGCCTGGTAGCGGTGGCAACCTATCTCGATGCTATTTTGGCGGTACACAGGGAGCGCTGCGCCAGCGATGGGCGCGATCTCGAGGGGCTTCGTCGAGCCTGTGAGGCTATGGCACCCGCTCCTAGTTTTGAGGAAGCACTTCGATCACCGTCCTTTGGTGTCATTGCTGAGGTCAAACGTCGTTCTCCAGTTCGCGGGTCTATGTCCGAGGAGGAGGTACATCCAGCGGTGATCGCTGCAGAGTATCAAGAGGGAGGTGCTGCCGCGATCTCTGTTCTGACCGATACTCCCCATTTTGGCGGAAGTATGGATGATCTTGCGGCGGTAGTGGATACGGTTACCATCCCCGTTTTGCGCAAGGACTTTTTGCTTAGTGAACGCGACCTCTGTGATGCACGTCTCTATGGTGCCGCAGCGGCACTCCTGATCGCCGCAGCGATGGATCAGGAGAGGCTCGTTCAGTTGATCCGTTGGAGTTCGCTGATCGGGTTAGAACTGCTGCTCGAGGTGCATGATCCTCGCGAGTTAGCTGGTCTTGATTTAGCGGCCCTTCAGTTTCATGGTGCCCTTGGGATCAACCAGAGGGATCTGGTGACCTTCGTCGTCGATTCCAGTCGGGCACTGGCCTACCGTGAACAGTTGGGACACCAATTCCCGGTGGTGGCGGAGTCAGGGGTCAGGAGTCCTGAGGACGCGCACGCCTTGGCTGTGGGTGGTTACGATGCAGTCCTGGTGGGTGAGATGCTGATGCGCTCTCGGGATCGCCGTGCTGGCGTGAAGGCTCTCTGTGCAGGCTGAGCATGTTTTTGTGAAGGTCTGTGGCATCACCAATGTCACCGATGCACTCGTGGCGCTCAACTGCGGAGCGGATGCACTCGGCTTTGTCTTTGCTGAATCTGTTCGGCAGGTAACGGTGGAGGGCGCCGCTCCGGTGCTGGCACATCTGCCATCGCGAGTGCTCACTTTTGGTGTCTTCGTCGATACCCCTCCGGACGAAGTGCTTGCGGTAGCGCACTCCCTTGGTTTAGTGGGTGTACAGCTCCACGGCCACGAGGCGCCGGACGAGGTCGCTTACCTGAGGCAACACCTGCCCTATGTGATCAAGGCGATCACAAGCGAGGAGCTACAGGGCGGAGGACTGCAGGGCTACCGGCCGTGGGCAACGCTCGTTGACGGGCCACGGCCAGGCTCAGGCGAACGGTTCAATTGGGTGTCGCTGCTGGAGATGTCCCCGGTGGAGCGACTCGTACTCGCCGGTGGTCTCAATGCAGACAACGTGGCAGAAGCGATCTCGCTGGTCAATCCCTATGGTGTGGATGTGTCGAGCGGGGTAGAGAGTAGTCCGGGCCACAAGGATCCGACCCAGGTGTGTGCGTTTGTGCGTGCGGTCCGCAGCGCTGCGCGCACCGGAGTTGCCGTACTGAGTGAGGAAGAAGGAGAGAGCAGATGACGAGTATGATGGATAGTCCGGATGCGACAGGTAGGTTCGGCGATTTTGGTGGGCGGTTCGTGCCTGAGTCGTTGATGCCGGCGGTGATTGAACTGGAATCTTCCTTCCGCGAGGCCTGGAGTGACCCCCTTTTCCGCGCGGAATACACGGCGATACTAGAGAGTTATGCCGGGCGACCAACCCGCCTCTACCTCGCTGAACGACTCTCTGAGTATCTGGGTGCGGAGGTCTGGTTAAAACGTGAGGATCTCGCTCATACGGGATCCCACAAGATCAATAACGTGATCGGCCAGGCGTTGCTCGCGCGTCGGATGGGAAAGACCCGCTTGATCGCGGAGACGGGTGCGGGTCAACATGGGGTGGCGACTGCGACAGCCGCTGCGTTGTTTGGCCTTGAGGCGAAGGTGTACATGGGAGAAGTTGATGTTGCTCGTCAATCGCTCAACGTGTTCCGCATGCGTTTGCTAGGTGCGGAGGTTGAGGCAGTCACCTCTGGCTCGCGCACCTTGAAGGATGCCGTGAATGAGGCCATGCGCAGCTGGGTGGCGGCACTGAGCGATACGCATTATTGCATTGGGAGTGTGATGGGTCCCCACCCGTATCCGTGGATGGTCCGAGAGTTCCAGCGAGTCATCGGTGATGAGGCTCGGACCCAGTATCACGCAGCTACAGGATCCACCCCGGACTGGGTCGTCGCCTGCGTCGGCGGGGGTTCGAACGCGGCTGGGACTTTTGCTGGCTTTGTCGATACCACGGCACGGTTGGTGGGTGTTGAGCCAGAGGGTGGAGCAGCGATAGGGCGTGGCATCGGAGGCATCGTGCATGGCATGCAGTCGTTCTTTCTTCAGGATGAGTTTGGTCAGGTCAACGAGGCCTCATCGATATCGGCTGGCCTTGATTACCCCGGTGTTGGCCCCGAACACGCACATCTGTCGGCGATAGGTCGTGCGCGTTATGATCAGGTCAACGACGATCAGGTCTTGGATGCGGTCCAGTTGTTGGCCCGGACTGAGGGGATCGTCTGCGCGCTTGAATCCGCCCATGCGATCGCCTGGCTCGTCGAGCATCAGCCAGAGCTCGCTGGGAGCTCGATCGTGGTGACCCTCTCGGGGCGCGGAGACAAGGACATGGAGACGATCGCGGAGCGTCTTGGGTTCCTGGAAGGCGATCAGCGTGCTTGAAAGGACCCTGCAACAGCTTCGGTTGAGCCGCCGACGGCTTCTCGTTCCGTATGTGATGGCAGGTAGCGATCCTGATTGGCTCTCGTTGGTTGATCTCGTGATCGCGAGTGGAGCTGATGCGGTGGAGATTGGGATTCCATTCTCCGACCCAAGCATGGATGGTCCTGTCATCCAACGCGCTGGGGAGCTCGCCCTCGCACGTGGGGTCACACCGCTTTCAGTGCTGAGCGAGTTGCGAACACGATCCTTTTCAGTCCCTATTGTGGTGATGACGTATTACAACATCTTCCATCACATGGGTATTGAGCGTGCAGTTACTGAGCTGCGTCAGGCAGGTGTGGATGGAGTGATTATTCCGGATCTTCCCCTGGAGGAAGGTGAGAGTTGGAGAGCGAGTGCCAAAACTCAAGGTCTCGAGACTGTCCAGCTCATCTCCCCGGTGACCTCACTCCAGCGGGTCGATGAAATTCTTGCGGTTGCGGAGGGTTTTGTCTATGGCGTAGGAAGCATGAGTGTGACCGGCGAGCGGGCCGAGCTGGCGGAGACCGCGACTGCCTTGGCAACGCGTATCCGTCCTCGCACCGAGCTGCCGTTACTCATAGGAATCGGTATATCGAACGGCGAGCAGGCGGCGGCGGTCGTCGAAGCCGGCGCTGATGGGGTGGTAGTCGGCTCTGCGCTCTTACGGCGAGTACTCGAGGGTCAGTCACCACACGAGCTGTCTGATTTTGTTCAGAGCATACGAGAGTCCCTCGACGAGACCTAGGCGTGGTTGGCTCACGTGAGCAAACCTGGTGTCACTCCATCGTCGGTGAGTCGGCAGTACCATGGCCCTGGCAGAACCGTGCGATGAGGATTTGCGGATGCACTGGGTGAACGGCAAGCGAAATCGCGGCGTCTTTGAGGACCCAAGCGCGCAAGATCGGTCAATGAATCGTACCCACGACTACGCACGTAGGTTGGTAGTTCACCTGCTGCTTCATCGAAGTTTGTTTCGCTATCCACTCAACTGGAAATGCAGTATCGGGCCAGAGCTTTCTGCCGCGCAACCGTTACTTTCCGCCGAACTCGCCGTCGGGCGGCGTCAGGGTGCCAAGCCGCTACGTTCGATATTGATGGCGACGTTCACGTCGCAGGCATGCACTGTTCCACCACCGTCACACCTTCACCGTCTGATCTCTAACGGGGATTGATGCTGATACTCCTTCGCGCGCTGCATACGTCCTTCTACTCGGATACCAACAGCCAGCGACTCTCTGGGCTGCAGTATCAGTGTGCGTAGCTTGGATAGTAGATCGATGAGGATGCCAAGCCAGAGATGCTGGAATAGTAGCCTACGATGAAGCGGTGGAGAACAAGACAGCCCAAAAGGTGACGACCTCACCCAAGGTATTGGGTCGTGCGCTACCCCTCGCGGATGTTTGGAGTTCCGACGTTCGATTGATTTTCGAGCATTCCCGTCTCGTGGCTGATCAGATGGCAGGCGCATAGTCCCACGATGAGCTTGACGTTTTCGCTCAATGATGAGCAGCGCGCCAACTGGCAACGTCTTCGCGCATCCGCTGCTCCCAGACACGTTGATAGAGGCGATGGGACGCTGGATTCGGGCCGTGTACTAGGATCTGGAGCATGGAACAAGAAGGCGATGCCATCGAACCCAACGTGGACAGGCTCCCAGATGATCAAGCGCGCGAAAGTGACGTCTCCACTCCCCAAGTGGCGGACACCGAACCAGCCAGTGAGGGGAAACAGCGGCATTTGGTGGAGCGACCGCATTCGACGAGAACCTCCCGGGTGTGGATTGGTTCGTTCTTTGGACTGGTAGTACTGATCGCGATTCTTGTCTTTATCCTGCAGAATCTTGTCTCCATAGCTATTCACTTTCCAGGTTCCACCATTCGTATGCCGGTTGGCGTCGCCATCTTGTTTGGGGTTATTCTCGGTGGCCTGTTTGTCTTTCTCCTCGGGTTGGCGCGAGTCCTCCAGTTACGACGGAGCATGGGTCGCAACCGAAAAGTAAGTTGATCGCAATAGGGATCGATGGTCCTGGCGAGATGATGAGCGACTGGCGAGGTTCTTGGGTAGGCGAAATCCGCCATTGACCGGTAGCGATTGGGCCCAGCCCGCTGGCGTTGAAGCATCGGGCACGGGCGAAGGATATTGCTAGGATGCGAAGAGTTTGTTCAAGAAAGGGGTATTACCGTGGAGCTAGAGGGTGCTCGTTCCAGTGAGAAGGATGGCCCTTTGACGGGGCTCTTAGTCGCTGATTTTTCGCGGATTCTCGCCGGCCCCTATGCTACCATGCTGCTTGGTGACCTCGGTGCTACAGTGATCAAAGTCGAGTCCCCATCTGGGGATGATACCCGCACCTGGAAGCCACCAGTGCGAGGTGATATCTCGACCTACTACCTGGGTATCAACAGAAATAAACGCTCGATTGTCCTCAATTTGGCCGATGAGGAGGATAGGGGGCTTGCGCAGCGACTCGCCGAACGTTCTGACGTGTTGCTTGAGAACTTTAAGCCGGGACAGATTGCTCGTTTTGGACTTGATTATGAGACCATGTCGCAACGGAATCCGGGGCTTGTCTTTGCTTCGATCTCGGGTTTTGGGACGAGGCCACCGGGCTCTGAGATGATGGGCTACGACCTGATGATCCAGGCGATGTCAGGACTTATGAGTCTGACAGGCGAGCGGGATGGACCGGCCTATCGAGCCGGCATCTCGGTGATCGATATCATCGCTGGACTGCACCTTGCGATGGGCATTTTAGCGGCGCTCTACGAACGGGCGAGCTCCGGCCTTGGCCAACACGTTGAGGTCAGCCTCCTGACCTCCGCGCTGTCGGGTCTCGCTAACCACACCGCGGCCGTTACCATGGGCGGGGTGGTTCCATTCCGAATGGGTAACGCACATCCCAGCCTCTACCCGTACGATCCCTTTACAACCGAAGATGGCGAGTTGATCGTGATCGCCGCAAATGACGGACAGTTCCGCTCCTTGACCGCCGCACTCGGAGTGCCCCAACTCGCCGATGACCCAAGGTTCTGTCACAACGAATTGCGTACCGCCAATCGGGACCTTCTTGGCCCGCTTCTTCAGGACCGGATCCGCACCAAAACCTCTGACGAGTGGTTCGCCCTTTTGATGGCGGCTGGCGTTCCATGCGCTCCGATCAATTCTGTCGATCAAGGCATTGCGTTCGCCAAACAGGTTGGCCTTGAGCCGACAGTTTTGGTCGGGGAGGAGGAGAACCGCCTTGAAATGATTCGCAACCCGATCACCTTCTCCGCAACGCCGCCGAGTTATCGACATCCCCCACCAGCGCTTGGGGCTGACGGTGATGCGGTCCGTGCTTGGTTGCGTGACGAAGCCGAACTTGATTAACCAACACGAGGGTAGGACGCGATCGATATGGGCGATCTTTGTTGGGGAAACATTGTTTGGTGACCACTAGAACGCCAACCTGGGAAATGTTCAAGACCTTTAGGCTAGGCTAGCGATAGTCGCGCGAAGGAGGAGTTCACAGTGCAGCTAGGAATCATCGGGTTAGGCCGCATGGGGATGAATATGGGTCTCAGGTTGCAGGCAGGGGATGTCCAGGTTCTGGGCTACGATGCTTCGGCTGAGGCACGTAAGGCAGCCGAGAAGGAAGGGCTGTCCTGCGCTGGGAGCCTTAAAGAGTTCGTCGAGGGCCTGGTAACGCCACGAGCAGTGTGGTTGATGGTTCCTGCGGGCGTCACTGAACGGGTGCTCGACCAGTTGATCGAGGTCCTTGATCGCGATGACGTCGTCATTGACGGTGGTAATGGGTTTTACCGCGACGACCAAACGCATGCGGCGAAGTTGGCGGAACATGGTATCCACCACATGGATGCAGGCACAAGCGGTGGTGTTTGGGGACGCGAACGCGGTTATTGCCTGATGGTCGGTGGCGAAAAGGCGATTTTCGAACGAATTGAGAAGATCTTCGCGGTGTTGGCGCCTGGTGTCGAGTCGGCACCTCGAACCGATTCTACGAGCAAGATCCGCCAAGCGGAGCTCGGTTACCTCTACTGTGGTGATCACGGTGCTGGTCATTTTGTGAAGATGGTTCACAACGGAATTGAGTACGGGATGATGGCCTCGCTGGCTGAGGGTCTCGCGATTCTGCAAGGTGCTGATATCGGGACACGAGCCCAAGATGCCAGCGCCGAAGTGGCTCCGCTCCATGACCCGACCGCGTATCAGTATGACATCCCTGTGGCCGAGGTGGCAGAGCTGTGGCGTCGGGGGAGCGTAGTTGCCTCCTGGTTGCTCGATCTGGCTGCAGATGCGTTGCGACGTGATCCTACCCTCGACACCTTCAAAGGGAGAGTTTCGGATTCGGGCGAGGGGCGCTGGACAGTGAACGCAGCTATTGATGAGGGAGTTCCTGCACCAACGATCGCCGCATCGCTCTTTTCGCGCTTCTCCTCCCAGGGTTCAGGTGCCTTCGCAGATAAGGTTCTGTCCGCCTTGCGAAAGGAATTCGGCGGTCACGACGAGTTGCCCAGCGCCTAGCACGCATTTGCCCAGGCGCTCCGGCTAGCACGCATTTGCCCAGGCGCTCCGCCTAGTGCTCGTTTGTCAAGCGCCCCGCCTAGCTCTTTATTTGCCGTGGCGCTGCGCTTGCTCCATACGTTTGCGGATGAGTTCTCGCCGTTCCTTGAGTTCTCGGTAACTCAGATGCTCCATCTCGCCATCGACTCCAAGGCTTGCTTTGAGCCCGCCAAGATCGATAGCGTTTGGTGAGACTTCCATACCAATGTCGGCGGAGATCTGTGCGCCATAGCGGGTCATGAAGTAGGACGCCAGATAGGTGATCTCCGCAAAAAGGTCGATCTCTGGTGCAAGGGTTGCGAGGGATGCATCGACAAAGATCATGTTCTTGACAAAGAGCATCAGTTCCTTGGGCAAACGGGCTCCGTAGCCGAGGAGGGCTTTGGTCAGTTCCTGAATCTCGGCGAGGATCTCCTCTGGCCGCATCTGCGTGGGGTCTTTAGTGGGCTCTTCAAGTCCAAGATCGTCAATGACACCGCGGATGTCGGTGTCGAGCGGGAGCGCCCCAAGGTCAATAAGGGCCTGTATCTGGGTCGGTAGGTCATTCATCGACCCACCCATCAGGAGTCGGAGAAAGCCAAGCCGCTTTGCCTCCGAGAGTCTACCGGTGATCCCATAGTCGAGTAGGATAACCTTGCCATCGTCGCCGACGAGCAGGTTACCTCCGTGGAGGTCGCCGTGAAAGACTCCGTGAAGCATGGCACCCTCCAGGAAGGATACCAGGGCAGCCCGAACCACCGCTGTGGTATCAATGCCGGCTCTGTGCATTCCGACGGCATCATCCCATTTAAAGCCCGTGAGCCTCTCCATAACGAGGACTCGTCGGGTGACGAGATTCGGATGGGGTCGAGGTACGATGATGCTTCGCTGGTCGGTGGCGGCGAGCACACCGGCGATGTCGAGCATATTCGCCGCCTCAAGACGGAAATCGAGTTCCTCAACGATCGTCTCCGCGAACAGTTCGACAAGCGCCGGGGGGTTTGCGAGCGCTGCAACGGGGATCCTTCCGATTAGGTGTGGAGTAATCCAACTCATCGCGGCGAGATCACGGCGGACAAGATCGCTCACCTGTGAGCGTTGTACCTTCACCGCCACCGGTTCGCCGGTTAGCAGCGTTGCAAAGTAGACCTGAGCGATCGAGGCCGCGGCCACAGGTCGTTTGTCAAAGTCTGCAAAGAAGTTCTCAAGAGGGCCACCGAGGTCTGCCTCAATCGTTCGCTGCACGATAGCAAAGTCTTCGGCAGGTACGTGGTCACGCAGGAGCCGAAACTCGTCGACGAGTTCAACTGGGAATATACCCTCTCCCGACGAGATGATCTGGCCTAACTTGATATAAGTGGGGCCGAGATGCTCGAAGGAACGTCTGAGTCTCCGGGACAACCCCTGGCGTGAAGCAACTTTACCGCGACGCCGATCGAAGATGCGCCAACCGAGCAAGGCGACACCTAACGAGAAGCCAGTCCCAAGCACCCTCCTCGCGGGAGGGATACGACGGTGGCGTAGCAGGACTGGCACCTGCGCTCTGGTGCGAGCCCGTAGCTTAACCGTGGAGTTTAACCACTCCAAGCGGTCGGGGTCGACTACCCATGGCTGAGCCTCCGAAAAGGAGCCGACAGCGGCATCATCATAGTCATGATTCGCTGTCGACTCGGGAGCAATGGGTTTGTCAATTGGCATGGGTCTATCCTACCCGCCATGGGATGCCTACTCCGAAAAGGATCGCAACTTCCGATGCCTAGGCTGGCGGTGGCCCGAACACGATACAGGCATTGTGGCCGCCGAACCCGAAGGAGTTTGAGAGAATATGACCATTTGGCAAGGCTCGCGGGTCCTTTAGCACCACATCGAGATCGATCTCTGGATCCAGGTCAACGGTGTTCGCCGTTGGTGGGATGAGTCGATGGGCGAAGGTGAGTGCGACAGCGATCGCCTCAAGGCCGCCGGCTGCTCCAAGGGCATGCCCGAGAGCACCCTTTACGGAGGTCACCGGTGGGTTGAGTGCTCCAAAGAGCGATCGAATTGCGGTCGCCTCTGCGAGGTCATTCATCGGAGTTGAGGTGCCGTGAGCATTGATGTGAGCGATGTCATTGACGGTGATGCCTGCATCCTCGATCGCGAGCAGCATGGCCTTATAGGCTCCGGCACCGCCCGGCGCGGGTTGCGTGATGTGGTAGGCGTCAGCAGTCGAGGCGATGCCGTCGATGGTCGCATAGATTCTGGCACCTCGAGCGACAGCCTTGTCGTACTCCTCTAACACAAGCACACCCGCACCCTCGCCCATGACAAAGCCGTCACGATCTCGGTCGAAGGGCCGAGATATGTCGACTTTGGAGGTCGCCGTCATATTGACAAAGCCAGCCGCGGCAGTCTTGGTGATCGCGGCCTCAGCTCCTCCGGTTATCGCCATGTCCACACGGCCGGTGGCAATGAGGTGAGCAGCGTTAGCGATGGCATGATTGGAGGCTGCACATGCGGTGACTGATGTTTCACACGGTCCCTGAAAGCCAAAGCGCATCGATATTGAGGCCGCATTTGAGTTGGCCATCATCAACGGTACCAGGAACGGAGAGACTCGTGAGTATCCCCGATCATGTCCGATGATGACCTGATTCTCGAGACTTTCGAGTCCGCCAACACCGGTACCCATCCAAACAGCGACTCGATCGACTGGATAGGTAGGGTTACCAGCATCGCTCAGTGCCATGTCCGCGGCGGCAACACCCATCTGGTTGTAACGGTCGTGGCGTCGAATCTCCTTGGCGCTCAGCCACTTGGTCGGATCAAATCCTTCGGCTCGCCGTATTCCAGGGGGCGGCGGTGTAAGCAGCCCCTGCCAATAGCTAGCGAGATCGAGCCCCAGACCAGAAACAACCCCAAGGCCGGTCACCGCTACGCGGTGGGTGGCAAAGATAGGATTATCTCCGTAACTGATCCTCATCCGAGCTTCCCATAGACGAGATCGAACGCCTTACCCACCGTATCCACGCCTTCGAGTTCGGACTCCGGTACCGTCACGGAGAACTCGTCTTCGAGTGCCATGATGAGTTCAACGAGGTCCAAGGAGTCGGCATCAAGATCATCGGCGAAGCTCGCCGACTCGACGACCTGATCCTTGTTGACGCCGAGAACTTTGACGGTGCACTCCGTGAACTTCCCAAATGCCTCTTGTCGATCCATGTTGCTATTTTCCTTTCTTATGAGGTAATCCCTGTCGCAATGTCCTGCGAACAAGGAATGATGTTGGAGATGGTCTTAGACACCCATTCCCAACCCACCATCAACGGCGATTAACGCACCGTTGATGTAACTAGCCCCTTCTGAGGCTAGAAACTGTACGACTGCTCCGACTTCGTCGGGGCGGCCCACTCTCCCTAGGGGGATTTGGGCCTCGATCTGCTGGCGTCGATTGTCGCCAGCGTCATGGAGTAATTTGGTGGCGATAGCGCCTGGAAGAATGACGTTTGCTGTGATGTTACGGGAGCCGAGTTCCCGGACGAGGGAACGCGCGAAGCCGATGAGACCGGCCTTTGACGCTGCGTAGTTGGTTTGTCCGGGTCCTCCCGTGAGCGCAACGATGGAGGAGATGAAGATCAATCGACCTCGACGAGCTCTCATCATCGAGGGGAGTACGGCTTTGGTCAGCCGAAAGGCCGAGGTGAGGTTCGTGGTAAGCATCTCTTCAAATTTCTCGTCATCCATGCGTACGAGAAGCGTGTCATGCGTTGAGCCCGCATTTGCAACAAGTACTTCAATCGGTCCAGCCTTCGTCTCTGCCTCCTTGAGCGCAGTCTGGATCGAGTCGGCATCGGTGATGTCAAGGGAGACGCGAGAGCAGGCAGCGAGTTCGGGAGGCAACGGGGTTCCATGATAGGTAGCAGTGACTTGGTGTCCATCGGCAAGGAGACGTTGGGCACTGGCAAGACCAATGCCAGTGGCGGCACCCGTAATGAGGACGTGACTCATGGAAGATCCCACCGTACGAGGGCGCTTGCCCAGGTCATACCGGCACCAAAACCAGTGAAAAGGACGAGGTCGCCCTTAGAGATGCGCCCAGCACTCGCTGCATCTGCCAATGCCAAGGGGATGGATCCTGATGAGGTGTTGCCGGTCTTGTCAAGGACGAGGGCGGTCCGATCGAGAGGGATCCCAAGACGGTTATTTGCGGCCTGAATGATGCGGAGATTGGCTTGATGGGGGACGAGAAGACTAACCTCGTCGCCGGTAACACCGGCCTGCTTGAGAGCTCGTTGTGCCGAATCGAGCATCGCACGTACAGCTCGTTTGAAGACCTCCTGGCCTTCCATATACATGTACCCACCGTGGTCGCAGTAGAGGATTGGCCGAGCTGAGCCGTCGACGCCGAGGTCCCAGCCGAGAAAGGTCTCCTCGTCACTCGCCTCGAGTACGACTGCCCCGGCACCATCTGCGAAGAGCACCGCAGTTGATCGGTCATTCTGGTCGGTAATCTTTGACAGCGTGTCGGCGCCAATGACCAGGATGCGGTGATAACCCATCTCAATGAGACCGCGGGCGGTGACAAGAGCGTAGACATAGCCAGCGCAGGCTGCATTGATGTCCATACCGCCACCGGTGGTTCCGAGTTGAAAGGTGACCTCAGCGGAGGTGGCTGGCACGGTCTGATCGGGGGTGGTGGTGGAGAGAATGACGAAGTCGATATCTGCGGGCGTGATGCCGGCGGAAGAGATAGCGTTTCGTCCTGCCTCGATCGCCAACGAGGTGGTGGTGCCACCAAAACGGCGTTCGTGTATCCCAGTCCGCGATGCGATCCACTCGTCAGAGGTGTCGAGGTACTTTTCAAAATCCGCGTTCGTGACTATTCGTTCTGGCAGGGCTGCCCCGAAACCAGTTATGCGAGCTCCCATGGTGACCTTTCTTTATGCGATAGTTGTCGGATGATCATTGAGCATCGCCTACTTGTCGGCTAGCGATTGGTCAGAGACCGTGAGCCAGGCGATCGGCTGTCCTGTGGTAACACGCTCTCCTGATAATGCAATCATTCCTTGAAGGGTCCCCGCAAAAGGCGAGCGCAGCTCGGCATCACCTATCGTGCCAAGGAGTTGCCCCACGAAAATAGCGTCCCCGACGACACAATTAGCACTCTCCGGCTCAAAGATACCAGTCGACGGTGCGACAACGAGGCGTTCAGTGCCATACAGCCGCTCGCCTTGGTGCGAGGTTGCCCAGTCGTCCATTGGTCCCTGGGAAGCGACCAATGCGAGCAACTTTTCTAGATCTGCCGGTGTCGCGATCGATAGTACAGAGAGTTCAGGTGCGGTGCGTTTCATTAGATTGGTCAACACCCCTCCCGGTCCAACCTCGAGCACCAACCGTGGTTTGAGTTCCCGCAGGTATTGGATCGTCTCCTCCCAACGCACGGAGTGTGTCAGTTGGTCTGCGAGCAGAGCTGGCCAGTCTGCAGCCTCTACGTGCTCTCGGGCATCGACGTTTGCAATGACGGGAACCTCAAGATCGTAGAATTTGGTTGCTTCGATGGCTTTGAACAGGCGTTCACGTGCTGCCTCCATGTAGGGAGAATGAAAGGCGCCACCCACTTTCAGGCGCGTTACTCGCTTGACTCCAAACTCCTTTGCGCGCGCCTCGACTTGGGCAACGGTATCGTGGGTGCCTGAGAGGACGATCTGTGATGCGGAGTTGTGGTTGGCCACCCACAGGTCGCCCGGAATGCTTTCGCAAATCGCCCTGGCAACGTCGAGATCTGCGCCAAGCAAGGCGATCATGGCCCCAGGTTGCGCCTCTGCAGCGATCGCCATCGCTTCGCCTCGTTCTTGAACGAGGCGAAGCCCTGCGTCGAAGGCGAGGCCGCCGGCTGCTACCAGTGCTGCATACTCCCCAAGGGAGTGTCCCGCGCAGACCTGGGGGGCGACGCCGAGACGCTCTACCGCGTCGAGTGCCACCATGGAGAGCAAAAAGGTGGAGATCTGGGTATTGCGGGTGATCTGGAGCATCTCCGAATCAGCGTCGGTTAGGAGGTGGGTCAGATCGCGGTCGAGAACGTTGCTTGCCTCTTCGACCAATTCGAAGGAGGGATGGTCGGCCCAGGGTGCACCCATCCCAGGTTGCTGTGATCCCTGTCCTGGAAAGACAAAGGCAATCATTGCTGCATCTCACCTCCATAGTCAACCTGTCGAGCCATTCCGGCGTTTTCCTGTTAAGTACTTTGATGTCGGCGAGGCCTGATTGGTTACACCTGCGTCGCACATTATGCTGATTCCTCTAGTAGCCCGGGTGGTGGAATGGTAGACACGGAGGCCTCAAAAGCCTCTGCTCGCAAGGGCGTGCGGGTTCGAATCCCGCCCCGGGTACCATCGGTCGAGCGATCGGCCTCGTGGGTGACCGGGACAAGGCCCCAACAGCAGCGTTCGTGCTGCCTTATTGATGCCGATACCTAGCGTTCGAAGTTACTGGCCCGAATATACGAGCCCGAAGAGACGAGACAGCCCAGTGTGCGACCGGCTTTCGGCCCGATCTCTGGGCTAGCTGATCAAGCGAGTAACCAACATCGCGAACCGCGAGGAGGTGCTTCTCCAAGAGCGTGGACAAGCTGGCATCGTCGTGCCGTGGCTACTCCTTGGTCGATGACAACCTCACGTGGCTAGATTGACCAGATAGGGATTTACCTGGCGTTCATGACCAATGGTCG
This sequence comes from Ferrimicrobium sp., assembly GCF_027319265.1. Lineage (NCBI taxonomy): Bacteria > Bacillati > Actinomycetota > Acidimicrobiia > Acidimicrobiales > Acidimicrobiaceae > Ferrimicrobium > Ferrimicrobium sp. Next base: position 126,032 of record NZ_DAHVNP010000031.1, read on the forward strand.
TGGTTTCTCCATGACCAGGGAAAACCGGTAATTCGTCGGGGAGAGGAAGGATCTTTGTTCTCATCGATTCCATGAGGAGTTCAGAGGAACCCCCAGGCAGGTCCGTGCGACCAATCGAACCCTTGAAGAGATGATCTCCGGTGAAGAGCACCTTGCCTTCGGGCAGCGTCGCCATGATGCAGATCGACCCAGGTGTGTGTCCTGGAGTGTCGATAGCGACAAAATCCATCCCCGACCCCTTGACATGATCCCCTTCGCTGAAATCTTCAATCAGCTCAGGTTCACGCAGGTCGAGCCCTGTTGCTCTCAGCGCTTCTCGGAGCATGCCGCTCGCCTGGAGAGGGTCGCGTAGATAGTGTGCATCTCCAGGATGCCGATAGACACGCGAATCCGGGTACTGGGTGGAGACAGTGCGGATGCCTCCGGTATGATCGACATGACCGTGCGTAGCGATGATCGCCTTTGGGATCAGCTGGTGTTGCGTGATAAGGTCCACGATTGCATCGGGGTTAGGTGGACAGTCGATGATCACACACTCCTTGTTATCGGCTGAGATGATCCACGTGTTGGTGGCCGCGACCCATAGTGATCGGCCGATGATCATCGATGCTCCCTTCGTGGCAGTGCAAATGGCACCCGTTCTGGTGGTTAGCGCCTAGCTTACTAGGGAACACAAATGTAGTAGTAGCGGATTGGTTCGGGAGGCAGTGAGGAACGACATGACACAGCGAATCATCATTGCAGAGGATGAGGCCATCATTCGACGTGACCTCAAAGAGATGCTTATTGCCGAGGGTTACGATGTCGTAGCCGATGTTGGGCGCGGTGATGAAGCGCTTGAAGCGGTTCGTACCATGCGCCCGGCCGCCGCGGTTTTGGACGTCAAAATGCCCGGCATGGATGGGCTAACCGTTGCTGAAGCCATCAATGCTGAGCACCTCTGTGCCGTGATCATCCTCACCGCCTTCTCGCAACGATCTCTGGTGGAGCAGGCTCGAGAAGCTGGCGTGATGGCCTACCTCGTGAAGCCATTCCAAGCCAATGATCTCGTGCCCGCCATCGAACTTGCTCTCGCTCGCTTCGACGAGAAGATGCTGGTGGAGGGGGAGCTTGAGCGTATTCATGATGAGCGCCGCAGACTCGAAGAGAAGTTGGAGACGCGGGTGATCATGGATCGCGCCAAGGCCCGGCTGATGGATGAGTATCAGCTTTCCGAGTCCGAGGCATTCCGATTCTTGCAGAAGACCGCGATGGATACCCGTGGCAGAGTCAAGGACGTGGCGGAGAGGGTGATCGATGGAGACCTTAAACCTGGACAGTGATAGCAATAGCCCTCGAAGGCTTCTTGCGATCGATGGCTATTCCTTGATGTTTCGAGCGTTCTTTGCGATTCCTCCGATGCAGGGGCCGAGCGGCCCCACCAACGCACTCTTTGGTTTTTTTCGCATGGTTATCTCGGCAGTGAGTCAATTTCAACCGACCCACATAGCGGTGGCACTTGATCATCCCTCGCCAACCTTCCGCGATGAGCTGTTTGCTGACTATAAAGGGGGAAGAGCAACCACTCCAGATGAACTCCGATTCCAGTTGGATGCGGTTCGGGGTCTTTTACGGGCACTGGAGATTCGGACGATCGAGATGCCGGGGTATGAGGCGGATGATGTGATTGCAACGCTGACCCGCGTCGCCGAGGAGCAACAGTTCCGGGTAGATATCGTTACTGGAGATCGAGATATTCTCCAGCTGGTTGCAGATCCCCTCGTACGCGTCCATCTAACGAAGCAAGGGGTTTCGAACCTGGGAACGATGGATGAGGCCGCCATGATAGAGAAGTATGGGGTCACTGCCCGGCAGTACTGCGACTTCGCGGTTTTGCGAGGCGACAAATCCGATAATCTTCCAGGGGTTCGTGGTATCGGTCCCAAGACGGCTGCCCTTCTTCTTCATCAATATGACAATCTTGATGGCATCCTTGCCAACGCAGCGGAGTTGCCGGCCCGTCAACGGTTGGCTTTGGAGGAGTCGGCCCCGGAGCTACCCCTGTTTCGGCAACTGGCGGCACTTGACCGAAGAGTGCCGATTGAGGTATCGCTCGATGAGTTGCGCATGCCTACGCAGATCGATCATGCTGGCGCAGAGCGACTCTTTGTTGGCTCGTTTGGGTTGCGTTCCGCGTACGAGAAGCTGAGCGAACTCGTCGGACATCGAGTGAGCGAGGACGATCATCGGGATCTGGTAACCACGACGGAGGCTGCCGCCTCGTTGGGGGCACTCTTGGCCAAGGAGCCAGAACTACTCGCCGTAACGGCACGATTCGATGGTGAAACCGGGAGGTCGTCACCGACGATCCTTGGCGTTGGTGCCAGTGTTGAGGATGGGACGACCGCTGTCTGGCTTACTTCGACGCCATGTCGACCTGGAGGCTCACTTGAGGCCGTTGGGCTCGCCGGCGTCTCCTTAGCCGGCATCGGCCTCAAGGAGCTGCTGCGGTCATTGAGTCTCACCTGCCAAAAGGAGCTCGATCCTGGTGAACTTTATGATCTAGGAGTGCTCGCCTACGTTCTCGATGCCTCAGAGCGACGCACCGATCTACACGCAGTGGCCGAGCTGCTCCAGGTGAGCTGGACAGAAGAGGAACCACAGGGTCTCTTTGACGGCAATCTGTTGGAGGGTAGGTTGCGCCAAGAACTCGGAGCTATCCCGCAACTACTCTCCCTCATGCTCGCACGTATCGAGGCCGAGGACGTCGTTCGTTTGGCGAAAGAGATCGAGCTACCGCTGGTCAAGGTGTTGACGCGCATGGAGATTGCGGGCGTTGCAGTTGATCGAGGAGTGCTCGAAGAGATCGGCGCAGCTCTTGCCTCTGACGCGGAATCGACCCTCACCGCTATCCATGCACTCACGGGTCCGTCCTTTAATCCCAATTCTCCGAAGCAGCTTGGGACGATGCTCTTCGATCAGTTGGGTTTGCCGACGGGCAAAAAGACCAAGACGGGCTACTCGACCGATGCGCGAGTTTTGGAGGGCCTCCGGGATCAACACCCACTGGTTGGCCTGGTGCTGCGATTCCGGGAGTTGGATAAGCTTCATTCCACGTTTTATGAGGGGCTCAAAGCTGAGGTCGCCAAGGATGGCAGGATTCACGCGACCTTCAACCAAACGGTGGCGAGGACCGGTCGGATCTCTTCGGAGCATCCGAACCTCCAGAATATCCCGGTTCGTTCTGAGGAGGGACGTCAGTTCCGTAGGGTCTTTGTTGCTCCTACCGGTTCGCTTCTGGTCGCCGCAGATTACTCGCAAATTGAGCTACGAATTCTCGCGCATCTCAGCGGTGATCCGCGCCTTATCGAGGCATTGCGCGGCAGCGGCGATGTGCATGCGATGGTTGCAGCCTCGATCTATGGAGTCCAGCCAGACCAGGTCAGTTATGAACAACGTGCGGTCGCCAAAATGGTGGCCTATGGCCTCTCCTATGGGATGGAGACCTATGGGTTGGCCACGCGACTCGGGATCGCGAATGAGGAGGCGGAGGCGATTCTTTCGGCGTTCTTTAGTGCCTTTCCAGGGTTGAAGGAGTACCGGGAGCGTGTCATCCAAGAGGCTCGGGAACGGGGATACACGACGACGCTGCTCGGCCGCCGCAGGTACTTACCAGAGTTGCGCTCTGGTAATCGAGCACTTCGTCAAGGTGCAGAGCGTCAGGCGATGAATGCACCGACCCAGGGTCTTGCAGCGGATATTTTCAAGATGGCATTGGTGGCACTCGACCAGCGACTTGCAGGGACTGAGGCCCGATTGGTGCTCCAAATCCATGACGAAGTTGTTGTTGAGGCACCGAGTGCGGATGCCAAAGGTGTCGCTGATGTGGTTGAGTCGACACTCACCGGTGTGATGGACCTTGCGGTACCGTTGGTCGTAAACGTTGGCATCGGTGCGAATTGGGCGGAGGCCAGGCGGTAGACCGCTTGGGTTAACTCTTGGAGAACAGCGGGAGGAATTTATTCCGTCGGAGCCGGGACGAACAGAATTGGGCTATCATTATCTGAGAGTCGTGAAGACTCTAATTGTATTGGTTCAATTTTTGAAATATTCGGGTAAGGAAGTTCATGAGCGAAGCGGACGTGGCAGCAGAAGGCGTAGCCGATGCGGCCGCAGATACCATTGTGGTAGACGATCTTGGCGAGATGGGTCTTGAGGATGCCATCGCAAAGAGTGTTGTCGACTTCGACGAGGGGGATGTGGTCATCGGCACCGTCGTCAAAGTCGACAAGGACGAGGTCCTTTTGGACATCGGGTACAAGTCGGAGGGGGTTATTCCGCTTCGTGAGCTGTCGATCCGTAAGGATGTCGCCCCAAGCGAGGTCGTGAGCCCCGGCGATAAGATCGAGGCGCTGGTCCTGCAAAAAGAGGATAAGGAGGGACGCCTCGTTCTCTCCAAGAAGCGCGCACAGTTCGAGAAGGCGTGGAAGGAGATCGAGGCGATCAAGGCTCGCGATGGGGTAGTCCGAGGTGAGATCATCGAACTCGTCAAGGGCGGGCTGATCGTGGACATCGGTCTTCGTGGTTTTCTTCCCGCCTCATTGGTGGATCTGCGGCGCGTCCGCGATCTCACTCCCATGATTGGGCAGGACATCGAGGCAAAGATTATCGAGCTCGACCGCAATCGGAACAACGTCGTGCTGTCGCGCCGCGCCTTCCTTGAGGAGAATCAACGCGAGCAGCGAGAGGAATTCCTTACCAGCATTCGGCCTGGAGAGGTGAAGAAGGGCGTCGTCTCTTCTATCGTTCACTTTGGCGTATTTGTTGATCTTGGTGGGATGGACGGCTTGGTCCATGTCTCCGAACTCTCATGGAATCATGTGGATCATCCCTCATCAGTGGTATCCGTCGGCGACGAGGTCCAGGTCCTGGTCCTTGAGGTCGATCAAGACACCGAGCGGATCTCACTCTCGTTGAAGGCAACACAGCGCGATCCCTGGCAGGAGTTTGCGGCCGCTCATAAGGTCGGCGAACTCGTCTACGGTCGTGTGACGAAGCTGGTTCCGTTTGGCTGCTTCGTGCAAGTTGCCACCGGCATTGAGGGCCTGGTGCATATCTCAGAGATGGCACTCCACCATGTGGATCTGCCTGAGCAGGTAGTCACCGTTGGTGAAGAGTTGTGGGTGAAGATCATCGATTTGGATCCACAGCGCCGTCGCATCAGTCTCTCGATTCGCCAAGCGCTTGAGGGGGGTGAACTCGCTCCGGAGTATCGTGATGCGTTTGCAGAATATGGATACGACGAAGAGGGTAACTTCATCGGCCCAGCCGAAGGCGACGACGGGGCCGTCGAGACCAACGAAGACACCGAGTAATCGACCGGCTCGCAACGTGGCGGGTCAGACCCATCGAACCCGAGTCATCGCGGTCACCGGAACGATCGGTTCTGGCAAGACTGCGGTGCTCGGGTTTTTTGCGCGTGCCGGTATTCCTACCATCAGTGCTGATGTAGTCGCGCGCGAGGTGGTAGCCCCTGGTACTCCGGGTTTACGTTCGCTGGTCGAGGCCTTTGGCTCTGACATTCTCACGGAAGATGGGGCGCTCGATCGGCAGAGACTTGCGGAACGCGTATTCGGCGATGACCTGGAGCGGCGGCGGTTAAATGGGCTCACGCATCCGCTCATCCGTTCCCGGATGGGCGAACTGGTCAAGCACTATCGAGAGCAAGGTGCCGATGTGGTTGTCCTTGAGATTCCCCTGCTTGAGGAGCGCACGATCAAAGAGTACGAAATCGATGATGTGCTGGTAGTCGTGATACCCAAGGAGCTCGCCTTGGAGCGACTCGTGAACCAGCGAGGGATGGACCCACACGATGCCGTCGCTCGTCTGGAGGTCCAGGCAAGCGATGAGGATCGTGAGAGGTTTGCGCGTTGGAGGGTGGTCAATGATGGCTCCTTCGATGGCCTTGCCTCCCAGGTTGCCAAGATTATCGAAGAAGTCAAGAACTCCTAGCGGCGCGCCGATACTGGAACTCATCCAGGAGGTGCGGGTTGGATCTTATTTCTGCGGAGGATATCAATCAAAGGATTGAAGTTCTTGAGGCGTCCCATGCGGTGGCGACGCGGCTCCTGGCGCTTGTTGAGCGTGATGATGTTGGAGCACGAGAGGTTGCTACGGTTCTTAGCGCTGACCCCGTGCTCGTCCAGCGCATCATGCGGATGGCGAACTCCGCCTACTACGGGACGGGAGGTCGGGTCAGGGAGCTCCATGCAGCCATCGCGATTCTCGGCTTTGACGCCGTGAAGTCGTTGGCGCTCACCTCCTTCGTAGAGGGCACAGGGACGATCACACCTCAAGACTGGGAGCATTCGATCACCTCAGCCGTCGGAGCAGCGGAGGTCGCCCGGATGATCGGTGCTGATCAGCAGCAGGCATTCTCACTCGCGCTCTTACATGATATCGGCGAGGCGGTCATCGCAAGTCTTGATTCGACCTTTCATGAGTTGCTAGCGAATAGGAGAGCGATGCCGTTGACGGCCGATGGTGAGTTGACGATGCTGGCAGTTGAACGTAAGCGCTATGGCCTCCATCACGCAGCGATCGGCGCCGACATGCTAGAGAGTTGGAACTTTCATCCTGATCTGGTCCAGGCGGTTGCACAACACCACACCCCGAAGGGTTCTCTCTCGCGAACCCATGCTGCGCTGGTCGATGGGGACCGGATCGCACACCTCATCACCTGCGGGTTGAGCCTAGACCAGATCCGTGAGACTCCAATGGTGCTCTTACCACACTACGTCGACGATGCGCGGCTAGCGGGCGTCATAGCCAACATACAGGCACGATCGGCCGCCATGATTGCGGACCTGTTCTAGCAGTTAGAGGCCTTGAGTACGACGGTAGCTGTCGAGCTGCTGCGCTACCAGATACGCACTCGCTCGGTCGGTGCAAGCCACATCGGATCGGAGGGTTTTGTTGCAAAGGCCTCGTGGAATGCATCGATATTGCGCACGACTTGATTGCAACGAAATTCGTTTGGTGAATGGGGGTCAGTTGCCAAACGTCGCAGCATCTCCTCATCCCTGCGCTTATCACGCCAACCGAGCGCCCACGCGTAGAAGAAGCGCTGTGCTCCAGTCAGCCCCTCGATGACCGCGGGTTCTTGGCCAGCCAAGGAGAGTTGATAGGCAACCCAGGCGATGCCGAGTCCTCCGAGGTCTCCGATGTTCTCGCCAATGGTGAGCGATCCGTTGACCGAATGCCCTGGTAACTGTTGCGGGGTTAGGGCGTCGTACTGGGCAATAAGCGAGCGGGTTCGTTGTTCGAAGGCTTCGCGATCCTGTGTGGTCCACCAATCCTGAAGGCGGCCATCCCCATCGTAGCGAGAACCTTCATCGTCGAACCCATGCCCGATTTCGTGCCCGATCACCGCTCCGATCGCTCCGTAGTTTGCTGCGGCATCACGGTCGGCGTCGAAGAAGGGGTACTGTAAGATCGCTGCAGGGAAGACGATCTCGTTGAAGCCGGGGTTATAGTAGGCATTCACGGTTTGTGGTGTCATAAACCATTCGTCTCGATCAACGGGTTGGCCAATTTTGCGGAGCTCGCGATCGAAGTGCCACTGCGCGATGCTACGGATATTATCCCAGAGGTTGGTGGCTCCGACGGTGAGAGATGAGTAATCCTTCCACTTGGTGGGATAGCCAATCTTGGGCCGAAAGGCGTCGAGTTTATCAAGCGCGCGACGCTTGGTCTCGGGAGTCATCCAATCGAGATTGGTGATCCGATCCCGGTACGCAGCGAGAAGGTTGGCGACGAGCTGATCCATCTGCTCTTTGGCCCGTAGGTCAAAGTGACGTTCGACATAGATCTTGCCAACCGCCTCTCCCATACCACCCTCTACAAAGGCCACCCCTCTCTTCCAACGATCCCGCAGTTGGTCAGCACCGGTGAGCATTTTCCCATAGAACGAGAAGTTTTCCTGGACAAATGCCTCGGGAAGGTACGGTGCTGAGGCGTGGATCACGCGCCAAGCGAGCCAGTCCTTCCATGCTTCGAGATGATCCTCCTTCAAGAGGCCTGCCAGTCCCTCGAGAAAGCTGGGCTGGCGTAGGACGACCTCCTCGAGTGCCTTCTGGGGGGCGTCAAGACCAACGGCCCAGGTGTCGAGGTTGAAGGTGGGAGAGATAGCGGCGATAGTGGCCTTGAGGTCGTCGAAGTGCACAAGATTGTAGGTCTTGACGGAGTCACGGCAGGCGACGTTGTCCCAGTGGTGTTCGGCGAGTGCGTCCTCTAGGGCCACAATGCGCTGAGCCCGGGCGGTCGCATCGGTTCGGTTGGCGAGGTCGAACATGCGGGCGATGTGGGCTACGAGTTCATCGTGGATTGGCCCAAAGTGTGGTTCTCGATAGTAGCGCTCATCAGGGAGTGATAACCCGCCCTGTTCGATGAAGACGAGATAACGACTGGGATCGCCAGGGTCGCTATCGACGAAGAGATGGAAGGCACTCGCGAGCCCTTCGCGCTGAGTCCGTCCGAGGAGCTCCAGAAAGCCCTTGAGGTCATTGACGGCATCGATCTGCGCTAACAGGGGCTCGATCGGTTCTCTGCCATTGCGTTCGATAGCCTCAACGTCCATAAAGCTGGCATAGAGATCGCCCAGCTTGCGTGCCTCCGTTTCCGTCGAGGCGGCGGACGCCTCCTCAAGGATGGAGCGGACACTAAGTTCTGCCTGTTCAGCGAGCATGACGAAGGTGCCATAGGTTGCCTTGTCGGGTGGGATTGGGGTCGTCTCAAGCCAGTGCTCATTGACATGGCGGAAGAGATCCTCTTGTGGTCGTATAGCCGAACTGAGGTCCGCAAAGGGTATGCCTGCATAGTGATTCATATACTCATCCTAGAGACGGACTTATGGCGATCGAGCTGGCTGTGCGATGGCAGTGATGCCGACGGGGCAAACACCGGTAGATGATGTTCCTTCGTTACGTGTTGGTTGTGGTGGGTGTTCTTGAAGCGCCTGGTGTGGGCTATTCTTGCTGTAGCGACCGCTGAGATGCTCACGACCGAAGTAGCCGCTTGGTGTCATTGGGGTGACACACTTGGGATCGACGCACTGACGTAACGGTGCGTGAGGGCCGAATGTAGGTCATGGCGCGCCGCGATGTCGCCTCTGTGGGACGTCGTGGGTTGATGGTAAGGTGATAACGGCACCGATATGTTGATATCGACCCTTGACTTGGGACGCATGGTGATCGGCTACGCGCCCCAGCTCCGCTGGCTTCGCGCAACTGTATCCGGGACCGGGAACATGCAGGTGGGGAGGGGGAGCGAACTGCAGGTAACAAATGAGCCGCTGCGTCCCACTTCGGGGCTGGTGGGCCTAGAGAGGTTCAGAATCTGCGGCCAAGACCGATCAGAACATCTACGAGACCCTCGGAGCCGAACGTCCTCTTCGGCGTTGAGGTCACAGAGGATATTTGATGGCGACCGTAACGTTCGCGGTGGTTCATCTGAGGTGGATCACTCCAGACCTACGGTGCAGTGATGCGAAGTGGGCCCTGGGCGACAGAGTGGCTATCATACCTCGCTGAGGGGACTTTCTGGAGGTCGGTGACAGGGTACTGTGGCAAGAGACCATCAAACCCTGCTTGGGAATCATGGATGGTCATGGGGGTCGGTGTGCCCATGGTGAGGTTCTGGGTCAGGATGTCTCCGCGCATGACAGTTGGTCCGATTGTCGTCGCCACTGGTGCCAGCACACTTCCAAGAAAGGACGTTTTGGGTAGTCGGACAACGCTCGCTTGGGCAAAATTCCAGAGGACCTTTGCGATTGACGGACCTGCGAGCACCGTTGTGTGCAGTTCATCGATGGTCTGCGCGGCACGTTGAGAGAGGTTGAGCAACACGGTCGCGGTGCGAGGGGCGTCGATGAAGACCGTAAATGGCTTCGCGGGGAGGGTAGAGAGATCCACGATATCGAGGGTGCCATTGGTGCCTGCGATCCGTATACCATTGGGCACTGAGTGGATCGTGGTATTCGGTGTGAGCTGCGCCCACCGATTTGCATCCAAGCGCAGGATTTGTTCCACGAGCCCGAAAGCCAGAGGTGTGGCACCGCAGGAGTCGCTAGTGCACACCATTTTGGCCTCCAAGGGGCGTGACGTTGCCCTCTGAGTGGTGTGCGAAAATGCGACTGTGCCGGTGACCGTACCATCAATGGAGGCCGTAGAGGCGACGAAGGTGCCCCAGGCGAAGGGCTGTCGGGTACCAAAGCTAGGGGCGCTGGCTGCGGTTAGTTGTGCGGAACTCGTGGGCCGCGCCGCACCTGGGGCCTGGCTCGTGGCGAGGCCCGCCATGGCAATGAGTGGCACGGCGAGCAACGATCGAATCATCTATACCATCCTTGGATCCAAGCACCACCGGTGCATCTACTATAACGACTCAAGGAAGTTTAGACGAAACATAAGGTATTCACGCGGAAACGTTAAGAAATTCTACGCAACAGCCGATAACAGCCACGCTCGGGCACTGTCGACACTCACAGTGGTGGTTCAACCCTCGCCAAGCAGACCCTCTGGCGCTTGTGCAAGCATCGTGAGAATAGCCTCGGCGAGTTCTTTCGCTGAGCGCGGAGAGAGTTCGAGGGCAGCACTGCGTTTGGGGCTATCCTGGTCGGCAAAGAGATCGATGTTGAGTGAGTGGGTTGCAGGGAAGGCAACGGGATGGTCGAGATAGACCGAGACGGTCTTGACCCGTTCCCATGCGGAGCCACTTTTTGCGTTTCCGACGAGGTCGAGCGTGGCTGTGGTGTACGTGCACATAGCTGTTACGCCCCCAGGTAGGTGTCGAAGAAGCGGAAGATATGCCCCCATGCGTCCTTGGCCGCCTCGGGTCGGTAAGAGGGTGCTGCGGTGTTGAAAAACGCATGACCTGCACCGTCGTAACGATGGAATTCGTGTGGCTTGTTGAGCTTGGTCAGCTCCGCATCCAGCGCGTTGACCTCCTCGGGGCCAGGATAGGAGTCATCGTTGCCAAAGAGTCCGAGCACAGGACCTGAAAGCTTGCTTGCACGATCGATGACAGCACTGACCTTCATAGGTGATTCGCTTGGAGGTTGATTGACGACGAACGCACCGTAACAGTCCACCACGGCATCGAAGGGGAGTTCGCAACCAGCCAGAAATGCTTGACGGCCTCCGGAACAGTAGCCGATGACGGCACTCTTGCCATTGGCGGCGGGTTGATGGAGAAGGTACTCTCGTGCACCTCCTACATCCCCAAGGAGACGTGCATCGGGCACCCCGCCCTGTGCACGTGCGATGGCAGCGGCATCATCTGGTGCGGCCGTGGGTGCCTCGCGAAAGTAGAGATTTGGCATCAGTGCCCCATAACCGTGACGAGCAAAACGCAGCGCGATCTCCTTCGTCGCCTCATCGTAGCCAGGCATATGGTGGATGACCACCACGGAACCTCTCGCGGTCCGTCCGAGTGGACGAGCGTAGAATCCTTCAATCCAGTCACCATTGGCACCCTGGAAGGCGATCTCTTCTCCAAGTACGGCATGATCTGTCATGGAACCTCCAAGTCGGGTCGCATGCTCATTCGGATGAGCGTTGTGGGTCGGTAGTTGCGATGTGCAACTACCGATTACCTTAACCGCTGGTGGTGCCCAAGGCGTCAGATAACGCAGGATCCACCAGTAGTGCCGGTCCTTGGAAAGGGTGTGGTAGGGCTGGCTACTTGCGGCACGCTGGACCAGATGGCGACGTGGGTCGAGTCAGAGAAGGAGATGGATGGCACATAGTTGTGTGTGAACGTTTGAGCTATGACGCGCCTAGGCTGGGTGTGTGCCAGAATTTCAGGTGGTCTCAAACTATGAACCGGCTGGGGATCAACCGAAGGCTATCGCAGAGCTTGCCAAGGGAGTTGCCGATGGCGAGCGGTTCCAGACTCTCCTTGGCATCACTGGCTCGGGCAAGAGTGCGACCATCGCGTGGACCATTGAAGCAGTTCAACGTCCAACACTGATCATCGCGCCCAACAAGTCGCTTGCAGCGCAGCTCGCCAATGAGTTTCGTGGCTTTTTCCCCCATAATCGGGTGGAGTACTTCGTCTCGTACTATGACTACTACCAGCCGGAAGCGTATCTCCCAACGACAGATACCTACATCGAGAAGGATTCGTCAATTAACGATGAGATCGATCGTCTGCGTCACGCCGCCACGTCGGCTTTGCTGACGAGACGGGACGTCGTCGTTGTCGCATCGGTCTCGTGTATCTACGGCCTCGGGTCGCCGGAGGAGTACCAGGGCCAGATTCTTCCGCTCCAGTGTGGCAAGACTATCTCTCTACAGACGATGGCGCGATCACTGGTGGCGATGCAGTATGAGCGCAATGACGTCGAGGTATCGCGAGGTAAGTTTCGATTACGCGGGGATACGGTTGAGGTGCATCCAGCGTACGAGGAGTACGCCATGAGGATCGAGTTCTTTGGCGACGAGATTGAGAGGATCTCAAAGGTTGACCTCCTGACCGGCGAATTAGTCAAGGATCTGGACGAGTTCGTGATTTTCCCTGCCACCCACTACCTCGCGAGTCCAGAACGTCTCAAAGTGGCCATGAACGGCATTGAGGATGAGCTCCGTGACCAGCTTGGATACTTTGAAAACCAAGGCAAACTCCTTGAGGCACAGCGTCTCAAGATGCGAACCGAGTTCGATCTCGAGATGCTCGGTGAAGTCGGATTCTGCTCGGGAATCGAGAACTATTCTCGCCATCTCGATGGTCGCAAAGCTGGACAGCCTCCCTACACGCTGTTAGATTACTTCCCCCAGGACTATCTGCTTATCATCGATGAGAGCCATGTCACCGTGCCCCAACTCCGTGGTCAGTACGCCGGTGATCGCTCGCGCAAGGAGACCCTCGTGGAACATGGATTTCGCCTACCATCGGCGATGGACAATCGTCCACTACGTTTTGACGAGTTCTATGAGCGCATCAACCAGGCCATCTTCCTTTCTGCGACACCCGCGCCCTATGAGATCTCCCAATCGTCTTCGGTGGTCGAACAGATTGTACGACCAACAGGACTGCTCGATCCCGTTGTAGAGGTGCGTCCTACCAAAGGGCAGATTGACGATCTCCTCAGAGAGATCCATCGTAGGGTTGAGGTGAACGAGCGTGTCTTGGTGACGACGTTGACAAAGAAGATGGCCGAGGACCTGACGGATTATTTCGAGGGACTCGGGGTGCGCGTACGTTACTTGCACTCTAATGTTGAGACGCTGGATCGTATTGAGCTAATCCGTGATCTTCGCCTTGGGGAGTTTGACGTGCTTGTAGGCATCAACTTATTGCGGGAGGGTCTCGATCTCCCGGAGGTCTCACTGGTGGCCATCCTTGATGCGGACAAGGAAGGGTTTCTGCGCTCCGAAACCTCGCTGGTACAGACGATCGGGCGTGCTGCACGTAATAGTCATGGTACGGTCTTGCTCTACGGGGACAAGGTGACGCGGTCTATGGAGTATGCCATCTCCGAGACCGCGCGAAGGCGAGCAGTACAGGAGCACTACAACGAGATTCGTGGGATTACTCCAACAACGGTAACAGCGCGCCTCGGAGACCTCATGGGTGACGAAAACTCCCCATCACGGGTCCCCAAACTGCGACGGTCAAAGGTGGGCGAACGCTACGCTCACTTGGCCCCTGAACAGCTCCAGGAGGTCATCAGCGCGCTGAGCGTTGAGATGGAGGCATGCGCCACTGAGCTCCGTTTTGAGGAGGCTGCAAAACTGCGCGATGACATCAAGGAACTCAGCCGACTGCTCTGATAGGGGACAGTGCTCATCGAGAACAGGGCGGAGCAGGCAGATAGGCACCCAAGGGCGGTCCTGATCCGCCGATTGCCTCACCAATCTGGCGCGGTTCGACGAGTCGCGGAGTACAAAGGGCGGGGTTAGCTCTCCGTCGTCTCAGCAGCGGCACCCACCTCATTGGTGGCAGTGCCGGTAGTCGGAGCCGTTGCGTCTTGTGTTGCAGCTGGCGCATCAAAGAAGAGTTTCTTCGCTTCGTCGAGAGTCATATCTGGACTTGGCAAGACGATGTCGGCCTTGGTGGCGTCCGTCTCATCCAGAGCTATGCCGTTGGTTGAGACGAGAAGCCCAAGCTGCTTGACCAGTTGTGCAAATGATTCAGCGTCGTTCTTGTCAACCGCCATCTCTAGCGCTGCGTCGAGCCCATCGAGGGCTGGTCGAATGGAGTTGGGAATGCGGAAACGGTTCTGGCCCAGTACCCGAACCACAAACGAGTCACCGGCCACCGGTGCTGGGCTAGCTGCTGCGTCGGTGGTAGTTGTGTCCGATGCATGGAGCTCCTTAGTATCGTTCGAATTCGTCGGCGCTGCAAGACTCGCTGGCTGGGCTGGACCGTTGAGCTCTGCCTTCATTGCGGCAAGTTGTAGATCCACGTCGTTTGCCGAGGACTTCTGAGCGAGCGCTGCTTCGATATCATCGCCGTGGCCGCCGAGTGACGGGGAGTCGAGCACGCCGGAGTTCGCTAGTTCGCCGACGGCTGCAGCCCGTGATTGCATCTGTGAGATCTTATCTTGGGCGCGATCCATCATCATGTTGACGTCTGTCATCTGATCTGAGAGTCCGGTAAGGTTCTCCAACGCCGAGGAAGATGCCTTGGCGGCGGTGTATTGGGCCTTCATGGTGTCACGCTGTGCGCGAAAGGCCTCGATCTTGGAGTTCAGCGTTCGACCGGTCTCCTCTAGCGCACTCTCTTGCTGGGCGAGTTGGTTGATCTGCGGGGTGAGAGAGTCGATCTGGGGTTGGATGGCGGTAGCTCGTTGCAGGGCCATCTTCGCGACATCCTCCTGTCCTTGCTGAAGAGCCTGCCGTGCTTGACCCTGCAGTTTGTCGTATTGGGCCTGCAGTTGTGCTCGTTGTGCCTCGAGGCGCTTTTGCGAGGTGAGAACATCGGCGATCGACCTGCGAACTTGCTGGAGATTCTCCTGCATCTTCTCGTAGCTGAGGTCGATGGCCTGCGTTGGGTCCTCAACCTTATCAAGGAGTGCATTTGACTTCTGTTGGAAGACCTGAGAGACGCGCTTGAACATGCTCATGAAAGGATCTCCTTAACCCTAAAGTGATGATGGTTAGAGCTATTACTCTATTACCTATCATGGTAGCAGAGAATGGTCAAGAATCAGGTGACGCCTTTGGCGATGCGGCTGACGGTCTGGTAGATTCCTCAGACTTGTTCAAGCTGGCTGCGGAGGCACAGGCGTTAGAGACGGTGGGTCTAGAGCGGGTATTAGAGCTGTTCAAGGATCGGCTTCACACCGAGACGAAGCGTAAGCAACGTACCGACTACTTCGATGTTGGTGCTGAACGATTTATCATAGAACGTGACAAGGACGGCAAGGTCCAATCGAGTCGAGTAGATCATGTGGTGGGCGGCGTGCGAATCCGCACTGAGACACTCAAGCTATCCGACTGGATCGCCACCGCGCTGGTGCGCTTTCAAGCAGAGGCAGGACAGAGCGTCATGGCCCGATCTGCCCTCGAAAGGCTTCTGGGTCTGTCATGACCCAGATGGCTGTCCGTCGCAAGACGAGTCTCTGGCGCGAATTGAGCCGGATCGATCTGTTGTTAGCGATCGTGGCGCTAGGGATTGGAGCCTTTGGCGTCATCATGATCTACTCCGCCACCAAGGAACAACTCGTGCATGCGGGCATCTCCGGCCATTACTACTTTGAACGCCAGGCGATTTACTTTCTGCTCGGTGCGGTGGTGATGGTGGTCCTCGCGTTGATCGACTATCAACGGATTGCGCATCTGGCCTATCTCATTTACGGCGCTAGTCTTCTCGGGCTGCTTGCTGTGCTATCGCCGATCGGCACCTCACAACTCGGATCGCAGCGATGGTTCCAACTCGGTCCGATTCAGATACAGCCCTCAGAGTTCGCGCCGATCGGAGTCATATTCGGAGTCGCCGCCTACGTCGCCAATCGAGATGATCCCATCGATCTCCGGGCGGTGATCACTATCCTCCTGATGGGAGGTATCCCGATGGTGTTGGTGATCAAACAGCCTGATCTTGGAACGGGGATCGTCATCGGCATCATCACGGCGCTGATGCTGGTGATGGCGGGTGTCCCAGCGCGTTATCTGCTCGCGCTCGTGGTGGTGGGTGTCGTTGGAGTGATTGCAGTCCTTCATGTGGGTTTCCTCAAGAGTTATCAGCTGCACCGCTTGTTATCCTTTCTTAACCCGAAGGCAGACGCATCGACCTTCGGATATAACCTCGCCCAATCCAAGATTGCCATTGGCTCCGGACATATCTTTGGAGTTGGCTTGTTTAAGGGGTCGCAGACCACTCTGGCCTTTGTGCCTGAACAGCAGACCGATTTCATTTTTACCGCAATTGGAGAACAACTTGGTTTCGTTGGATGCGCCGCTCTCTTGGCAGGGTACGCGATACTGATATGGCGAATGTGGAGCGCAATGCGCTGGGCAAAGGACATCACGGGGACGTTGATCGTGGCCGGTGGGTTGGCTTGGATCGGTTACTCGGTCTTCCAAAACGTGGGTATGACCATAGGGATCATGCCCATTACAGGTATTCCATTGCCGTTGATCAGCTACGGCGGTTCGGCGATGCTCGCCTTTCTCGCGATGGTGGGTCTGGCACTGAATGTAGGGGCCCAGCGTGCCCGTACTAAATCCTGACAGCTTCAATCTCGCCGGCTTCGTGCCCTGCCGGATGGTGCGTGTGGGCGTCGACCTTCCAGAGCCTTTTGCGCGTATCACACTACTCCCGGATGATACCTCGCTCGTGGCGTTTGAGATCCCTATCTCGATCGAACAGGCTCGTCAGCTTTCCCTGATTGTCGCCAAGGAACGAGCACCGAGACCGATGACGACCGAGCTCATGCAGGACATCCTGGCCTCGTATGGGATGGGTGTCAGTTACGTAGCGCTTGAATCCGTCATCGATGGCAATGTGCATGCGATCTTGGCACTCTCAAGCCAGGACGGACGCACGCGCCTGTTCAGTGCTCGGCCATCCGATGCGATCATGTTGGCGCTCCTCCAACCGGTGCCAGCACCCATCCTTGTGTCACCCGCGCTCGTTGGAGAGAGATCCGAGGTAGAGGCTGGGGACGCAGATGGCACCGCACCAGGGGAGGGGAGGGACGCGCTGGATGCAACCCCGTTGTCTGATGCCTCTGCACCTACGCGTCGGGATAGTCGAGACCAAGATCAAGAATAGGTGTGGAGTGGGTGAGTGCACCGACCGCAATATAATCCACCCCGGTTTCGGCGATCGCTCGTAGGCGATCCAGTCCCACGCCACCGGAGACCTCGAGTCGACAACGGCCTCGACTGATCTGTACCGCCTCGGCGATCATTCCAAGTTCCATATTGTCGAGAAGAATGAGATCGACGGCAAGGTCGAGGGCCTGGTGCAGTTGGGTGAGGTTATCGACCTCGACTTCGAGTGGTCGATCCGGGTGCGATAGCCGGGCGCGGGTCACGAGCTCCTCCATGGGCGCGAAGGCGAGATGGTTGTCTTTGATGAGAATACCGTCCCAGAGACCGAGGCGATGGTTGCTGCCACCCCCGCAACGAACCGCATACTTCTCCAAGCTCCGTAATCCCGGAGTCGTCTTACGGGTGTCACGTATGACCGCCTTCGTCCCCACGACGGCTTCGACGTAGCTCCGCGTGGTGCTCGCCACCCCCGAAAGATGGCAGAGGAGGTTGAGCATCGTCCGTTCTGCTGCCAAGACCGTCCGAAGATCACCACGCAGCCAGGCGAGTGTCGCACCGGGTTCCACCATTGTCCCATCGGTGACGATTGGATCATAGGTCGGTGCTGCGGTGCCTAAGCGTTCTGCCACCCGGCCTAGTACCACCGGGGCCACCGTTTGACCAACAAAAACCCCATGGGCCCGGGCGCGCAGTGTCAGCGCTACTACCTGATGAGCTACGAGTGAGCCGGTGAGATCTCCTGCGGTTGAACACGGGCGTAGTTGCCGCGTCGGTGCGACACCATCGGCCCCGGGGAGAGGGTGGGTCTCCTCGGCGGCGGTGACGGGCTCAACGAGATCCTCGTCGAGGGCTAGATCGATGAGGGCCAGATCGACGATAGGGCCCGGGGATAACATCACCATACCCGAGCCTCTCGACGAGGAGTGGACCCGATGGCGAAGGTGAGGCGGTAATGAGGATCCTCAGCTTGTTCATCGGCACGTGTGTGTGCACCGACGGTGCCGTGGCGCTCTTTGGCGGCGATGAGCATCATCGAGACGAGGTGCGATGCCAGAGTGAGTTCATGGGCACTGAAGGGATCCATCTCACAAGTCGCCACGTCGGTGAGCGCCTCGAGGGCAGTCTCGAGCGCCACCGCGTCGCGTTCGATGCCGAGGGCGTCGTCGACGATGCGAGCCAGAGCAATGCGTGATGGCGCCGTGGTTGGTAGGTTGGTGGAGCGTGGGAAGTGGGTTGGAGCTGCGGAGTTGGGAGCGTCGACAAGGTGGCGAGCCGCGCGTCGACCAAAAACCACCCCCTCGAGCAAAGAGTTCGATGCGAGGCGATTCGCGCCATGGATCCCGCTGCTGGCGCATTCACCGATCGCATATAACCCGGGAATACTGGTCTCACCCCATGTGTCAGTCACCACCCCACCAATGGTGTAATGTGCCGCTGGCCGTATCGGCACTGGGCCTGTGACGATCGGATCGTGGCCCCGTTGTCGGGCCTCACGCACAAAAGTCGGGAACCGCTTCTCTAATATCTCCCCTCCGATTGGCCGGGCATCGAGGTAGGCCTGACCGCCATGGCGATACATGGCACGAGCAACCTTGTCTCTGGTGGCGAGCTCTCCGGCGGGATCGCTCGCAAAGAGAAAACGCTTACCCTCCTCATCGACGATCCAGGCCCCCGCTCCGCGGAGCGCCTCTGTCGCTAGCGAGAGTGGAGATTCCGATAGCGCGATGGCGGTCGGATGGAACTGGGTGAATTCGAGATCTGTGGCGATCGCCCCCACACGATAGGCACTCACAATTCCGGTACCAAGGTTGGCGTTGGGAGAGGTGTGATCCCCCCAAAGGCCGGTAGCGCCGCCAGAGGCTAACACGATGCGAGGTGCACGGAGGAGTGTCAAGGCGTTCCGGTGGCTGATCATGATACCGATCACGCCGCTATCATCATTGAGGAGTTCGACCATCGTGCCATCGATCGGTGTCACGTTATCAGCGGCCCGTTGGCGTGCCCCGAGGGCGCTCATGATGGCGGCACCGGTCGCATCACCATCGGCGTGCCAGATTCTTGGCCGTCCGTGGCCGGCTTCGCGTTCAGGCAGTGCCTCAAAGACGACACCTTGATGCTGAAGAAACTCGATAGCGTTCGGCGCCTCGCCGACGAGTAGGGCAACGCGTTCGGGGTCATTCAACTCTCCGCCCGCCACGATGGTATCGCGAAGATGTTCGGCGGGTTCGTCGTCGGCTCCACGGGCTGCGGCCATGCCCCCCTTTGCCCAGTGACTGGAGGTCATGGTAAAGCTTCGGCTGACGATGGCGATGCGCAACGTTGATGGTAACGATAGCGCCACGGTGAGGCCAGCGATACCGGCACCGACCACCACGACGTCGAAGGAGAGGTCGTGACTCGGCGTCATCTGCATCATCAACCCCATGCGCGTAACTCCGGATCGACCATGCGTTCAACGGCTAATCGTGCCTTGGCGGCGATCTCTTGGTCGACGTGGACCTCGCCGACGTGATCGCGCAGCGTCTCGACCAGGCGTTCGGGGGTGACACGGTTCATGTACGGGCACCGTGCACGAGGATTCACGGCCTCAAAGCGCACCGCGGGGTTGGCGCTGATGAGGTCGGACATGATGCCGATCTCGGTAGCGACAAGGACATGGGCCGCCGTCGAACGCTTGGCCTCCTCGATCATCTGGTTGGTAGAGAGGATACGTATCCGCTGGGAAGTGGGTCCGCCACTGGCGTCGGCGAGTTGGTAGAGCGCGGGCGTGGTGCAGCCACACTCCGGATGGATCATCAGGGTGGCGAGAGGATTCTGCGCCATCTTGTCGGCCAAATGTTGAGGGGAGATGTCTGCGTGGACATGGCATTCTCCCATCCAGATATGCATTCCCGGGTGGCCAGTGATCCGTTGTACGTAGGCACCAAGAAACTGATCCGGCAAGAAGAGTACCTCGCGATCCGGAGGGATGGACTCAACTATCTCAACGGCGTTGGCAGAGGTGCAGCAGACGTCGGCGAGGGCCTTGACGGCAGCCGAAGTATTGACGTAGGCCACGACGATGGCCTCTGGGTAGCGGCTCTTCCACTCGATGAGTTCTGCGGTGGTGATCGAGTCAGCGAGGGAACATTCGGCATCCTCGGCAGGCAAGAAGACACGTCTCTCTGGTGAGAGGATTTTGGCAGTCTCGGCCATGAAGCGCACCCCAGCGAAGATGATGGTGGTGGCATCAGTATCACGCGCTCGCTGCGAAAGGTAGAGGGAGTCGCCGGTGAAGTCCGCGAGTTCCTTGACCCATGCGGGCTGGTAGTTGTGTGCGAGAATGACGGCGTTTTGTTCCTCGACCAGCCGAGCAAGCTGCTCCCGGTATCCTGTCATATCCACTGGCGGTGCAATTATGCTCATGATGAGTATTAGTCTATCGACTGTCGTACGGATCGCTACCTTTGGGACTTGCGAACCCGATAGAGTAGAGCGGGTCTTCCCAGTGTCTGGTTGACCGCGATGTCGATCGATTCGAGGTATCCGGAGTCGAGTAGTTTTCGACGAAAATTTTGGGTGTGGAGTCGCACACCGAGCAGCATCTCCGTGCGATGTTGCAGATAGGAGAGGGTGAAGGCGGCCGGTTCAATCTCCTCGATCACGGGTCGTCGATCCAGGGAGTGACGAATCGTCGCCAGGGCCGTGGCGAGGAGGCCTAGATCGTATTGCGAGAGCTGCCCGTTGGCGGCATCGTGTTGGTCGTTGATTCCGCGGGAGGGTTCGTCCAGGTCCGCCTGGCCGTTGCGATGGTCCTCTTGAGGTAGGAGGTGATATAAGGGTGTCCAGATCAGGTCGTCCCCGTTGATGAATTGACTAGTGGTAAAGCCGTAATAGCAGATGTCGATCGCCGGAGGGTGTTGGCTGAGATCTTGGTCCGCGCCGCATTGGGTGAGGGGTGAGATGGTCAGGCCCAGTGTTCGCCGAAGAAACCGCTCGGCGTAGTGCGTGAGTGTTACATCGAGCTCGCCAACGCCAACGCGTAGCAGTGAGAGCCTTGCGCAGGATCGGTTGAGCAGTACGTATGGTTGTTCGTGAGAGAGCAAGAAGGGCACCACGGCGATCGAGATCGGCGGGTGAACATGACATGGGTTCATGGCACAAACGTTACTCGATCGCGTTGTTGGGGTCAGGTTCCATTAGATAATCCAAGCCCAGTCATCGCTCTGTGATGACGTGGACCGGGGTGCGATGTTGTAGTCGCTGCTATTGGGGGTGCATACCCTTTCAAACCAGCGGGTCAAGGCATTGACCAGATCGGCTGGGGGTGTCGAATGAGCATGCAACGCCCGGTGCAGATCAGCGCCTTCACTGGTGTCGAGATCGTGAGCTACAAAGTAGCTCGTGAGTAGGCAGTTAGCAAGCGGCCCTCTGTTGTAGTGCATTGGACTATGGACAAATGACCAGTGGTAGGCCATAGCTCCGAGCAGGGAGCGTAGTTCGTGGTTGGAATGTTCGTGGTGGTAGGAGCGGGACCAGGAGATGAGCTGGTCGGTGGGCATCGGTTTGGCGATACCATATCCCTGGCCAAACCCAGCCCCAAGGCGGGCCGCGACTTCGGCAAGGACGGGGCTTTCGATACCCTCAACGACGACGTTTTGGCAAGCGTCGGTGGCGGTGAGGATGAGGGTTCCAAGGAGGTTGAGTACACGTGTGGGGTGTGTCTCCATCCTTGCCGTGAAGTGATGATCGATTTTGATCAGGGTGGCCGGAATCTCCACGAGCCGTAGCCAGTTGGAGTAACCAGATCCCATGTCGTCGATCGCGAGTTGGACGCCAAGCTCTAGGAGCTCACCGAGACGCACAGAGTCAGGCATGAGGTGCTGGCGGTCGGTTTCGAGGAGTTCAAGGACGAGTCGATGAGGAGGGAAATCCCACTTCATGAGCGTCGTAGCGAGCCACGAGGGGAGTTCGGGGTAGTTCAGTGTGGTGGCATCAACATTGATCGTGAGATCGATCAGTAATCCAGAGGCTCTCCACTCTCGATCAGCCGCCAAGAGGAGCTCGAGGCCCATCCGGAACAGGTGATAGCGTTCACCCGCACCGAGAATACTGAGAAATCTGTCGGGCTCTATGACGTTGCCATCGGGTTCTACCAGACGAGCGAGTCCTTCGACCTTGGCAAGCTGGTCTGTTTTGAGATCGACGATGGGCTGAACGAACATCCGCAAACCGCCAGACAGCAACAAGCCTCGATAGCCGACAGCCTGTTGTCTTGCTAGCACATTGTCCGGGGTTGCGATTCGATATAACAGGTTCTCCCATCGCTGCTTGACATTCTTGTTGAAGCGTTCCATCCACGCCGATGAAAACTGCCCTGGATACTGACCGGTCAACAGCAGGAGCGCAACGGGTCGACCTTCGACATTCTGAATGGGGATCGCAACTGCGGAACGGAGTGCGATACCCTCGTCCAAAGGCCAGGAACCGTAGATGGTGTCGTCGGCGATACGATCGGTTACCAGGATGCGCGCGTCACGCCAGGCCCGTGAGCACAGCATCTGACCATTGCGATGGTGAGGGTCGATAGCGACCCGTGCTCCAGGGCTGTTCATCTGCTCGGCGAGTCGTTGTCCTCCACGACCTGCGTACGCCTCGATCAAGAGGCTATCGCCACCGCCCTGGCGAGCGAGACCGATGGCGGCGATCCCGGGCAGCTGTCCGATCATGTCGAGCTCTGATTGGATGCTGTCGATCCATAGTCCGTCGACTCCTGGGAGTGGGTGGGCAAAAATACTAAAGTAGGTATCGGTTGTGGCGGACAACGCGCGTAACTGCGCAGCAATGTCATCGTCGACTCTGCGATTGATGACCCCAACAATGTCCTTGATCACACGAGGATTGATGGGCAAACGGCTGATCTGTTCGGTGAGTGCGCATCGATAGCTATTGACGGAGTCGACCAGGTCCGCAGCGAGTAGTCCAGCGAGGGCGTGGGCAGTACCAACCTGTTCTGCCTGGTGCTCGAGAGCGCGTTTCTCGAGCGTACCGTCGAGCAGCGATTCGAGATGAGCGGCCTGGTGGCGCTTGAGTGCGCGGTACTCACTCTCGCTCAAGTGAGCGAGGATGCTCGCACCCAGGGGCGATGCCTCCACCGCTCCATAGAAGGCCGCGACGGCATTGGTCACCAACTCCGGAGTCTTGGAGATGAGTTCTGCGAGCATGACTTCTGCCTCAACTCCATAGGCAGAGGGGGCTAGTGCGACTGGTTGGGGGCCTTCAGCTTCAATCTCAGGATCGGACGCGAGCCTCCACCAGCGGCTGCGATGACGTTTGCGTTGTTTGGCGATATACAGTGCGGCATCGGCTTCGCGCATCAGCGCATCAGGTTCGGTTGAGGTGTCAGGAAAAGTGGCGATACCAATGCTCATGTCCACCGTGACGTGATGGTCTTGGCCAAGCACAAAAGGGGTGACGACGGCTTCGTGTATGCGTTCTAGGACGATTTCGAGATCGTTCCTACCCTGGGAGGGGTCGAGTGCGTTCAGAATCACGAGAAACTCGTCTCCTCCCAACCTGATGATGGTGTCGCCTTCGCGGAGGAGGTGCCGGAGACGTTTTGCGATTCCGACGAGCAGTTCATCACCAGCATGATGTCCGAGACGGTCATTGACTGGCTTGAAGTCATCGAGGTCGATCACGCCAACCGCGAAATGGCGCCCCGTCTGTTGCGCTAGCACAATCGCGGCATCAAGGCTCGCATTGAGTACGCGACGATTGGGGAGACCGGTGAGGGCATCATGATCGGCGAGATAGCTCAACTCACTCTCACGCAACTTCTGGTCAACCATATTTCTCGCGATGGCCGAGATGTACTGAACGTGACCTGCCGTGTTTCGATGGACCATCAGCACCATCGAGAGGGGGACTTGTACTCCGTCAGGTCGTTTGATGCTGAGCTCACCCTCCCAACGTCCAAGCTCTGCAGCCCGTTGCACGGCGGTGCTAAAGTGCTCCTGTCCGACGGCGTCACCGATCAGTTCGAAGAAATGCCGCCCCTCCGCTGGTGTGTCAGCGCTCAACCCGACCAATTGTCGACCGCCGTTGTTGAGATAGATGAGTCTTCCGTTGCGGTCGGTAATGCCGACGCCGTCGGAGGTGTCGTCGAGGATGGCGAGCAGACGACGCTCTGCGTCGATCGCCGCTCGCTCGTCGGTGAGGTCGATCTCGACTACCACAACCCCAGAGATCGTGTGCAGATCGTCGACTAGGGGTGTGGCCGAGACATGCACCCAACGACTGACACCTGCGGCGGTCTTTTGGAGAATCTCCCAGTCCGGCAGCTCCTCATCCTCTGCGAGATGCCTGGATTGCTCAAGCAGTTGATCAAAGTGCGGATCCCCGAGGAGAATTGTTGGATGTGAGCCATCGATCTCCTCACGGCTCATGACAAATAAATCCGCCAACCCGTCGTTGAACCACTGAATGCGGCCGTCCAGGTCGACGATAAAGACAGCTTCTGAGATCTGCGCGAGCGCGGCCGCCAATCGATGGTTATATTGGTGCTCGCGAATCTTGGTGATGCCGGTGGCGAGGTCAGTGGCGAGACGTTCGAGGAGCAGTCGTTCCTCGTGATTGAGGATAGGTTTGCGTCCAAAATAGACGACCAGGATGGCGTCAAGTTCGCCTTGGCACCGGATGGGGAGTGCGTGGACGCCAACGAGTTGGTGGGTGTTTGCCGCGCGACGCCATGGTTCATAGTCCGGATTCCGTAGTGCATGATCGTCATAGGTAGCGGTGCCACTTCTCCAAGCACGGCCTACGGGTCCTTGGCCTGCTGGGCAATCCTGACGGACAGAGACCTGAACCTCACTGAGATAGGCGACATCACCACAGCTGGCGACCGGACGAACCGTGCCGTCACCGTCTGGACGCCCGATCCATGCGAGGCGTACGGGAGGCATCTGGCAGATGAGCTCACAGACCTTTTGGAGAAATTGGGCCTCATCAGGGCTGTCATTGATCAGCTGGCTCGCCTGCGCCAGGAGCTGTTGGAGCTGGTTGTTGCGTTGGAGATGGTGCCCATTGGCGCTGTGTTGCAGACGATAGCCAATGCCTGTGACGAGCATGATCGCTAACACAGTGACGATCACAAGTTCGGTGTCCATCGGTTTAGAGGAGCCTATGGTGGCGGGTTCGGCGGAGCGGGACGCTCCACTCGTCACCCTGGCAGCAGGTTCGCATGTTTTCTTATCGTACTACCATTGAGATACTTGATCGAGGCGAGAGGTAATCTTCGGTTTCATCTTGCGCACGAGTCAGGCTCGGTCGTTGAGCGCGCCAGCGGGAGACGAGAATCGGTGGTCGCCCTGAGATCTACGGTTGAGGTTCATGGGTGGCTCGACTGTGCCTCTCGTGGATCGGCGTGTTGGTTGGAGCGATGGGATATCCGCATCAACACTCCAAGAAGGATATAATTCGCCAAGAGCGATGATCCTCCGTAGGCTAGGAAAGGAAGGGTCATGCCGGTGAGCGGTAGTACGCGGATCACGCCAGCCAGGATGAAGAAGGTCTGGAGGGCGAGTATCACCGTCAACGTCATCGCCAGAAGGGAGCTGAATTCGCCGTTTGCTCGTAGGGCTATGCGGATTCCAGCGCCGGTCAGAAGGAGGAACGAGATGATGATCGCGCTGGTGCCAAGGAGGCCGAGTTCCTGGCCAAAGGCGGCAAAGATGAAGTCAGAGGTGGCTACTGGTACGGTAGGGTGGCTTAATCCGAGACCGGTCCCGCTGAGTCCGCCGATCCCAAAGGCGTATTGAGCCTGAATCAGCTGATAGCCGGTCGTTGCGGCGTATTTCCAGGGATCGAGCCAAACCGTGATCCGCTGGTGCACCTGTGGCAAGAGTGCACCGCCCACGACGAGTCCAAAGACGAAGGTGATGGCCCCAAAAAGGAGGTAGATTCGGTTACCCGTGCCGATCCACATGACCAGGACGAAGGTGACGAAGATGAGCAGCGCGAAGCCGACATCCTTCTCCGCCGCCATGATCGCGAGTGCAATACCGAAGGTGAGTGCGAGGGGTCCAAAACGGCGGAGACCACCCCCGCGGAGCCGAGCGAGAAGGTCTTTCTTCTCGACGATGAGTGATGAGAGGAAGATGGCGAGGAGGAGCTTGCCGATCTCGACTGGCTGAAAACTGAGGCTACCGAAGTGAACCCAAAGCCGTTCACCTCCGATGTCTTCACCAATCCCGGGAATGATGGGACTAAACAGAAGACCAATACCCGCGATAGCGAGCAGATAGCGGTAGCGGTCGAGCGAGTCAGGGTTGCGAACCAACACGATGGTACCCACGTAGGCCAATACTGATAACAAGGTCCAGATGGCCTGCAGGTGGGCTTCCTGGGTATCGAGTACCCCGATCATTACAAACCCAAGACCATTGAGGAGCGCTGCGATTGGCAAGAGGATGGTATCAGCGTTGGAGGCGAAGTAGCGATTAGTGACGTGGGCGCCAAGAGGTGCTAAGACGACGATCGCGAGCCAGGGCTGGGCGAGGGTGATATGCCCATTGGGATGGAGGCCGAAGTAGCCAAGCACCCAAGCAAAGATGGTGATCAGGTCAGCGACAATAACGAGTTCGAGCTCGCGGCGGCGCCGCTCATAACCGCGTGTACGGACCCCCACCTGCTCATTTGTTTTCACGCTTTAGACTATAGCCTGGCGGCTGCGCGAACGTGAGGAGTAAGATGTCCCAATCCTTTGAGGTCCCCTATGAACCTGAGTCAGGTCGTACTGGTCAGGTGGCAGCGCGGTACTTCAATCGAGAACTTTCCTGGCTCGAGTTTGGCGCAAGGGTACTTGAGCTCGCAGCGGATGAACATCTTGGTGCCTTGGCACGGGCGAAGTTTTTCGCTATCTTTGGATCTGGCCTCGATGAGTTTTTCCAGGTTCGTGTGGCTGGGCTGAAGGATCAGCTCGTCTCCCCCTTTACGATCCGTTCGACCGATGGTTTAACGGCCCGCGAACAGTTGCGTGCCATCCGGACCCGGCTCATTCCGCTCCTTGAGGGCGCCGAACAGAGCTATGAGGAGCGGCTCGTACCTCGCCTGGCCGAGCTAGGGGTGCAGATCGAACGGGTGCGGTCGCTCCCTGGATCAACCAAAGAACGTCTGCGCCGAAACTTTGAGGCAGAGCTTTACCCAGTGCTGACCCCGCTTTCGGTTGACCCCTCCCATCCCTTCCCCTACATCTCGAACCTCTCGCTTAACTTGGCGGTTGCAGTCCGCGACTCCGCCGACCGTGAGGAGAGGTTTGCACGGATCAAGGTGCCGACGAACTTTCCACGACTCTATCCGGTAGGTAGTGGATCCTTCGTCCTCATCGAAGACCTGATCCAGACCTTTGCAGGACTGCTGTTTCCGGGGATGGAGATAGGTGAGAGTGCGCTGTTTCGCGTGACTCGCAACACTGACCTTGTCCTTGAGGAGGGTGAAGCTGACGATCTGCTGGCCCTTGTCGAGACCGAGTTGCGTCGTCGACGGTTTGGACGCGCTGTTCGTCTTGAGGTGGCAGCCGATGCATCGCCGGCAATCCAGTCACTCCTCATCGACGAACTGGAGCTACACCGCGACGATGTCTACTCCACCAGATTGCCCCTCGATATGCGTTGCCTCTTCGAGATCTATGACCTCGGTCTCGAAGGAGAGCGTGGGCCTAGGGCCGCGGGTCGTACCCCGCCACCCTTCTCCCATCTTGACGGGGAGCCGACGGACCTTTTTGCAGCGCTCAAAGGTAATGACGTACTCGTGCATCATCCTTACGATAGTTTCTCGTCTACGGTCGAAGCCTTCGTAGCCGCGGCCGCCATGGATCCAGATGTTTTGGCGATCAAGCAGACCTTGTACCGAACCTCCGGAGATTCGGCGATCGTGGGATCGTTGATCGATGCAGCCGAGAGTGGCAAACAGGTCGTAGTGATCGTGGAGGTCAAGGCACGCTTTG
Organism: Ferrimicrobium sp.; assembly: GCF_027319265.1. Taxonomy (NCBI): domain Bacteria; kingdom Bacillati; phylum Actinomycetota; class Acidimicrobiia; order Acidimicrobiales; family Acidimicrobiaceae; genus Ferrimicrobium; species Ferrimicrobium sp. The sequence continues at coordinate 154,274 of NZ_DAHVNP010000031.1, forward strand.
ACGAATTAGCCAACATCGGCTGGGCACGCAAGCTCGAGGACGCTGGTGTTCACGTCGTCTATGGGGTCGTCGGGCTCAAGACGCACTGCAAAGCGATCATGGTCATCCGACGGGAGAATGGTGCCTTGATGCGCTATTGCCATCTTGGCACGGGAAACTACAACGCCAAGACGGCGAGAAGTTACGAGGATCTCGGGCTCTTCACCGTTGATGAGGAGATAGGGCACGACCTCGGGGAGGTCTTCAACTATCTCACTGGGTTCTCACGGCCTTCACATCTCGAGAAGCTTGTTTTAGCCCCGATGGCCTTGCGGGCGCGCATCACTGAATTGATCGAGCGAGAGACGGCCCGAGGAGATAAGGGCTTCATCAGTTTTAAGGTCAACGGACTCGTCGATCCGGGTGTGATTGAGGCCCTCTACCGAGCTTCGCAGGCCGGCGTGGAGATCCGGGGGCTCGTGCGGGGCATCTGCGCGCTGAAGCCGGGGGAGCCAGGGCTATCCGACAATATCGTCATCCGCTCCATCGTGGGCGAATTTTTGGAACATTCGCGCGTCTTCGTCTTTGGAGACCCTGAGGATGTGCGTTCTGAGGTGCTGGTGGGTTCGAGCGACCTCATGCAGCGCAACCTTGATCGACGTGTCGAACTCCTGTTCCCGTTGGAGGACTCCGCACTGCGTCGGCGCGTCATATCGATGCTCTCCCTCGAGTGGCAGGATGATACCAATGCCTGGACCCTCGATGCACAAGGGGGTTGGCGACGACTACCCCCCGTTCATGGGATCTCCTCCCAGCTGATCCTCAACGGCACTCGTGCCGAGGAGACGGTGATCCATGGCTAGCGAACGCGAGCTCAAGCGCCGCCCCCAAGATCACGAGGTGGGTTTGGAGATGGTGAGGGCGATCGTCGCTCTTGGAGGTCAAGAACTCTCCCATGGCGATCCCCAGGAGCTTACATCGCGGTATCTCGACAGCGTTGATCATGCGTTGGCGCTCAGCCAGATCGGTCTGCGTGCTCGGGGGAGTCAAGGGCACACCCAAGCACGATGGACCATCAAGGTTGGTGCATTGCCTGACCGACGTGGAGTCAGCGAGGCAGCGGAGTATGAGATGGATGGGGCCTGGGATGTGATCCCGCCGGCACTTGTGGTGGCACTCCGTTGTATTGGGGTCGTTGGCGATCTGGTTGAGACCGCTCGATTCAGGACACTCCGTGAACGATGGGTGATGGACCTGTCGGGGGTTGAACTTGAGGTCTGCCTTGACGAAGTGATGGTCGAGGCTCCACAACCGTATGCATTTATCGAACTCGAGGTAGAGGCGCAAGAGCGCAGTGTGCTTGACTGGCTGGCAGACGAGTTTGCAGGCCGGTTCCCAGCAGTACCTCCGAGCTCTCAATCGAAACTTGCCACCGCACTGATGGGTGAGAACCAACGGCCTTTGGGGAGCACCTCCCCCAAGCCACAAGGGCCAGATCTTGGGGGTCGATTGGTACGGTTGCTCGATGCGGTCGATACCCAGCTTGCACCATGGGCAGCACGCAGTGCGGAGCACGACGAATGCTGAGCCCTCATAGGGAGATGAATGGAGTGATCGTCGCTGCCATGGATTTGGGATCCAACTCCTTCCATCTGGCCGTTTTCCGTGTCCGTCCAGATCTAACCCTCGAGTCCGTTGCCAAGGAGCGTGAGATGCTTCGACTGGGTGAGCATGTCTATCGTGACGGTAGTTTCAGTGATGAAGCGATCAGCGCAGCGGTTCGAACCGTTGCACAGTTCCACGCTATCAGCGAGAGTTTTGGTGCTCAAGTGATCGTCGCAAAGGCGACAGCCTCCTTTCGGGATGCCGAAAATGCCCAGCAGTTGAACGATGCTATCTGGGCGCGCACTGGAGTCAAGGTGCAGGTCATCAGTGGCCATGAGGAGGCGACACTCATCTTTGATGCGATTCGCGCTGCGTGTCATCTCGGTTCGCGGCCAGTTCTTGGCGCGGATCTTGGTGGGGGTAGTCTCGAGCTCATGCTTGGAGATCAACGCCAGCTGATCGCTGCGAGGAGCTTGCGACTTGGCGTTGGTCGCCTTCGCGCAAAGTTTCCAGATGAGCGTAGTGATGCGATTGAGGACTACGTGGCGCGAGAGCTCGGGGAACCACTGGCGACCATGATCGGTTATCTCCCCACACGTCTCATCTTGACCAGTGGAACGATGAACGCTATCGGACGACTGGCGTTGTCACTCGATCACGACCACGACGACCGCGACGATGGACTGTTAGCGAGAGCCGTTACTCGCTCTGCTCTTGAACACGCGGTAGAGTTGATTTTGTCCACGCCCGAGAGTGAACGATCGACGTTAAAAGGAGTGGACGAGCGTCGAGCGGCGACGGTGGGCTATGGCGCGATCATCCTAGCTCAGGTGCTCCGTGTCACGGCACTCGATGAAGTGTGGCTCTGCTCCTGGGCATTACGCGAAGGTATCGTATTGCACGAAGCTCAGAGCCAAGAGCACTTTGCTTTTGCGATCAATTCTGCAGAACTGAGGGCTGATTCGGTACGAGAGCTCATGCTGCGCTATCGAGTGGATGGTCGGCACGCCGCTTTCGTAGCCAGGTTTGCGCTTCAATTGTTCGATGAGCTCTCACCACTACATGGCCTGACCCTTGAGGCACGCGAACGCCTTGGGGTCGCGTCCCAACTCCACGACATCGGCGCCTTTATCAATCGTGATCAACACGACCGACATGGACAATATCTCGTCAAGGCGTCACCTCCCCGGGGATTTAGCCGGCGAGAGATCGCAGTAATTGGAGCGATTATCGGTTCGCACACCAAAGGGGAGGTCGAGGCGCCTTCGGATCTTGATCCCTCGGACTTGGACGAGATCCAGTTCAGTGCTGCACTCCTGCGCCTCGCTGATGCGCTCGACCGATCACATCAACAGTTGGTCACAGATCTCGAGTGCAATATCAGTACGACCGCTGTCGAGCTCGATCTGCATGCCGATAGTGATCTCAGCGCGGAGCGGTATGCACTACGCCGGAAGTGTCGACTCTTTGAAGGAAAGTTCGCACGTCAACTTCTCGTGACCATCTCTGAGGTCGACGGATCCACCCATCATGTCTAGGATGGTAGAGAGAATGGATCGGAGGAGACTGTGCCGTATCCGGTAGTAGGAGTTTCGCCTAATCAACTTCCCGAGTGGAAAGCCCTAGCAGCACATGCCAAACAGCTGCAGCAGACCAATCTCGGGCGCCTCTTCGCCGAGGATTCCGACCGGCTCGGATGGAGCACATTCGAGGTGAGGCCGTTACATATCGATCTCTCAAAACACCTCATCCAACGGGAGACACTCTCCCTTCTTGAGAACCTGGCAAAGGCGAGATTCTTGCCTGAGGCGATTACCGCCATGCTCACCGGTGAGCATATCAACGTCTCCGAGGATCGTGCCGTACTCCACACCGCCTTGCGCAACGGGGCGACATTGTCGGGGCCCATCGATGGTATCGAGGTCGAGGTTGAGGTCGAGAAGGTGCTCACGCGGATGGAGCAGTTTGCGCGAAGCGTACGCGCCAACCAACGGGTGGGTTGCACGGGAAAACCCTTCTCGGCCATCGTAAACATTGGCATCGGTGGCTCGGATTTGGGTCCCGCGATGGTCACGAAGGCACTCTATGACTTCAGCGATAAGAGTCGCGAGATGTACTTCGTCTCCAACATCGATCCAATCGCCATTGAAGAGGTCTTCCAGCGTTGTGACCCTGCGACGACGTTGTTTGTCGTCGTTTCGAAGACCTTTGGAACCCTTGAGACCTTGACGAACGCAAAGGCTGCACGTCAGTGGATCCTACAAGCGCTGGGTGATCATGAGGATGCCGTTGCCAAGCATTTTGTGGCGGTCTCCACGAACGATGAACTCGTTACCGAGTTTGGTATCGACACCGAGAATATGTTCGGATTCTGGGACTTTATCGGTGGACGCTACTCTGTCGATTCGGCGGTGGGGTTAACCATCATGCTCGCGATTGGTCCAGAACGTTTTCGGTCGTTTCTTCGTGGATTCGCGAGTATCGATCGACATCTCAGAGAGACTCCGTTGTCAGAAAACGGTCCAGTGTTGCTTGGGTTGTTAGCGGTTTGGTATCGAAACTTCCTGGGTGCGCAATCGCAGGCGATCCTCCCGTATAGCCAACGACTATCGAGGTTCCCAGCCTATCTTCAGCAGCTCACGATGGAGTCCAATGGCAAGTCGGTTCGCATCGACGGGGCAACGGTTGATTATGACACGGGTGCGGTGTACTGGGGCGAACCAGGTACCGACGGACAACATGCCTTTTATCAGCTTCTCCACCAGGGAACGGTGCTGATTCCTGCAGATTTTATTCTCTTTGCAGAACCACTTGGCGGTCCTGATGCCCAGCAGGATCTGCTTTTTGCGAATGGCATTGCGCAGACAAGGGCGCTCGCATTCGGACGCGACGATGCTGAGCTGGAGAAACGAGGAGTGCCAGCGCAACTACGCCCCCCGAAGCGCATGCCTGGAAATCGCCCAACCACCACGATATTGGCACAACGGCTGACGCCAGAGGTTCTCGGTGCGCTGATCGCCCTCTACGAACACAGTGTTTTTACGCAGGGAGTGATCTGGGGAATCGACTCCTTCGACCAGTGGGGTGTCGAGCTCGGTAAGGAGCTCGCTTCGGAGCTCGCTCCAATCCTCACCTCCGCTAGCGCGCCAGCGCTCGACACCTTGGACGTATCGACGGCCGATTTAGTTGCACGCTACCGACATATGAGAGGACGACCTACATGACCGATCACAAGCAGGATTTTGGAGGATTGCGTTCGCCGGATATCTTCGACGTTGCATCGAACGCATTGCGCTTCCTCGCCGTTGACGCGGTGGAACGCGCGAACTCCGGCCACCCAGGTACTCCGCTCGCAATGGCACCTGTCATCTATCGACTCTTTACGCAATTTCTCCGTCACGATCCAGCACAGCCGGATTGGGCGGACCGGGATCGGTTTGTCTTGTCCGGTGGCCATGCCTCGATGCTGCTCTATGGCGCGTTGCATCTCAATGGTTATGATCTCACCCTGGAGGATTTACAGCAGTTTCGCCGCTACCCTTCGCGTTGCCCAGGCCATCCCGAGCGGGGGATGACCCCAGGCGTAGAGGTCACCACTGGTCCACTCGGCCAGGGTGTTGCCAACGCGGTGGGGCTGGCCCTCGCCGAGCGCATGGCGGCCGAGCAGTTCAACGTGGCTCAAGCCCCGGTGGTGAATCACCGGACCTGGGTGCTCTGCGGCGATGGCGATATGATGGAGGGTATCGTGTCGGAGGCCTCTTCACTCGCTGGCCATCTGCGCCTTGAGAAGCTGACGATCCTCTATGACTCCAACGCCGTCACACTCGATGGACCAAGCGAGCTCTCCTTCAACGAGGAGGTGGCTGCGCGTTATTTGGCCTATGGGTTCCGGATTCTGCGTATCACTGACGTTGATAATTTTGCGCAAGTGGATGCGACGCTGCGGATGGCGATGCAAACCCGTGGTCAGCCCACCTTGGTGATCATGAACTCCCATATCGGGATAGGAAGTCCTTTCCATGATGATCATCGCTCCCATGGTGCCGCCCTCGGCGCCGAAGCGTTGTTGTCGACACGCGAACAACTGCAGTGGGTACACCCCCCCTTCGTGGTTCCTGATGAGGCCTATGCGCGATGGCGACCGGATCGAGACTCTGGATATAGCGCCTGGACTCAGCTGTGTGAAGACGCCGCAGCTCTCGACCCACATCGGTGGTCAGAGTTCGAGCGTCGTGTTCTTAATGGCGAACTGGGTAAAGTCCCATTCGAGTGGCCCTCGTTTGATGACGGGGCCGCAATCTCCACTCGCGTCGCGCTCGGGCAGGCACTGCGTTCTGCCGCATCGGTTACCCCTGAGATTGTCGGTGGGGCTGCGGACGTCGAGAGTTCCACTGAGACTCGACTCGATACCCAAGTCACTTGGCCAACCTATGAGGGGAGGGATATCTATTTCGGTGTTCGCGAACATGCGATGGCTGCCATCACCAATGGGATTGCCGCTCATGGTGGATTCCTTCCCTTTGCGAGTACCTTCTTTGTCTTCTCCGACTACCTGAAGCCAGCCCTACGCCTCTCCTCAATCATGGAGCTCCACACCCTCTTCATCTTTACCCATGACTCCATCGCTCTTGGTGAGGATGGGACAACGCATCAGCCGGTCGAGCAGTTGGCAGGGCTTCGCGCCATGCCCGGCATTGTTGTGCTCCGGCCTGCCGATGCTCGGGAGACGGCGGCGAGTGTCGCGTTTGCGCTCGGCAGGGATGACGGCCCAACCGCGCTTGTCCTCTCCCGGCAGGGCCTGCCAGTGCTCTCTGGAACCAAGACGATTGACACGACATCCTTGGCGGGCCATCGGTTACGAGGGGGTGCGGACGTGACATTGGTAGCCACTGGTTCGGAGGTAAGTCTTGCACTGAGCGCAGCCGAGTTACTCCATGAGAGCGGTGTTGATGCAGGGGTCGTATCAGTGCCCTCCCTTGAGTTGTTGCGAGAGCGTACCGTAGCGGACCGTGACGCGCTGCTCGGTGCTGCTCCACGGATCGCCGTCGAGGCGGCATCGGCTTTCGGTTGGTACGAGTTTGTTGACGCAGTCATTGGTATGAATCGCTTCGGAGGCTCTGGACCCAAAGATGAGGTCTTGGAAGCCTTTGGCTTCACCCCGAGTCAGGTGTCCGATTCGGTCCAGGAAATACTTGGAGGTAAATAATGCAAGGTGTACGTTCGTTAGCGGCTCTGGGTCAGAGCGTCTGGCTCGACTCGATATCGAGGAAGTTGCTCGATTCTGGGACCTTAGCCCATTACATCACGGATATTGGGGTGACGGGCCTCACATCAAACCCATCGATTCTTGCGCATGCGATCGGCCACTCCGACGACTATGACAAGGCGCTCCATCACTTTGAGTCGGAGGGCGTCCTCGATGCAGAAGAGATGGTCTACGAGCTTGCTATCGTCGACCTCACCGATGCTGCGAAACTTCTCCACGGGGTCTGGGAACGCAGTGGGGGTCGGGATGGTTTCGTATCGATTGAAGTCCCCCCTGAGTATGCCAACTCCATGCCAGAGACGATCTCGTGGGCACGGCGTCTCCGGAGTCGTTTTGACACCGAGAACGTGTTGATCAAGGTTCCAGGAACGGAGGCGGGTGCGCAGGCCATTCGTGATCTGATCGCCGATGGCATCGGAGTGAACGTTACCCTCCTCTTTGGGGTAGAGCACTATGTTGCAGCCGCGACTGCCTTTCTTGATGGCCTTGAGCTGCGGCAGCGAGCGGGCCTCAGCCTTGATGTGCCCTCGGTCGCATCAGTTTTTGTCTCTCGGTGGGACTCGGCAGCCAATCCAAAGCTGCCGCCTGAGCTTGTCCAGCAGACGGGGCTGGCGGTCATGCAGGGTATCTGGGCTGCTCATCTCCAGATACTGGCGACAGAGCGTTGCCAAAAGCTTTGCAATGGCGCGGATCGCATGCAAAAGGTACTCTGGGCATCCACCTCGACGAAGGATCCTGCGTATCCTGATACCTTCTATGTCTCGGCACTTGCGGCTCCGGGGACGATCAACACCATCCCGGAGGCGACGCTGCTTGCATTCGACGATCATGGCAAAGTTGCCTCAGTCTTAGGAGACAACGCCCTGGCACAATCACAGGAGCTGTTTGGCCGTCTCACAAGTGCAGGCTTGGATTTAGAGGAGTTGGCGAGGGAGTTGCAGGTCCAGGGGGCTAAGAGCTTTACCGACGACTGGAATGCACTGTTGGACTCAGTCGGGCGCAAACTCAAACATTAGGTCAAACACTAAAGTGCTTTCCGGGTTTGGTGGTCAACGTTTGTTCGGGGTGCGTTGCAAGCGCGTTCCACCTCCCGTTCACCCGTTCGCGAGCAGACGAGTTGGTAGCGATTCCTCCTGGACTCCCTCGCCGCTACGTCGGACCGAGTAGGCTCTCTTGTCCTTGATCTCGGTTACCGCTTCGACTAAGGTCGTCCCCCTGAAGACAAGACCGGTGCCGTCCTCGGTCGCATAGCCGTCAGCGAGTGTTCCGGCTGCAATGAGCTCTTGGAAGAGTGGCCGCCGTCGCGGTTCGGAGTCGTAGTGGACACCGTTCGAGTACGGGAGGAGTGCCAGACCATTGGTCACCGGGGTGAGTTCCGGGGAGAAGGAGTCGGTCGTTCCTCCCTGGTGCCAGCAGAGAGAGCCGGCAGAGACCCCGCCAAGCACGACTCCGGCCTGCCAAGCCCGCGTGAGGGCGCTATCGAGCCCATGAAGGCGCCAGAGAGCGAGAAGATTAGCGACACTGCCACCGCCAACCCAGACGACATCGTGACTGAGAAGGTAGTCGTCAAAATCATCGACATTGGGCATCGGGAAGAGTTTGAGCAGACGAACCGGAATCCCAGCCGCCTGTCCTGCTTCGATCATGCGGAGTCCTTGTGCACTCCCATCCCCCATAGCGGTGCCAACATAGACAAGGCTTGGTCGGGTCGCCCCACTCAATTCGATCGCATGATGGAGGAGGGGTCCAAAGGCTACCTCAGTGCGTTGTCCGCGGATCAATCCGCCTGAGGTCGCGAGTATCGTGGGCGTGCGTTCTTGGGTCATCGCTCCATTGTAGGCAGTGTGGTAGGCAGTGTCTTCGCCACCTAAAGGCCCTAAGGTGGTGCCATGGCAGAGATACTTGAGGTTCGGCCCATCGGGGAAGCCGAGGTTGATCGAGCAGGTCTCGTGTTACGGCACGCATATCAGCAGATCTATCCGCCCGGCATTGCGGGCGAGTACATCGATGAAGTAGCTCACGTCAAGGGGCGCATGGATAACGCTGTGGTACTCGTCGCCCTCTTGGATGGGCAGGTGGTAGGTTGTGTCTCGCTAGTGCTCGAGGAGAGCTCTCCGTTGGCGGAAGGATTGCGCGCTGGCGAGGCGGGTATCCGCATGCTTGGTGTGACGCCCGAAGTCCATCGGCAAGGAGTTGGTCGAGCCCTAGTCGAGGAGTGTCTTAGGCGTGCACGAGCTGCGCATAAGGTCGCTGCAGTGCTTCATACGGATACGCGAATGCACGCCGCGCAGCTTCTCTATGAGCGCCAGGGGTTTCTTCGGCTACCAGAGCGCGACGTGAACTTTCCCGGGGTCGAGCTGATCTGTTACCGTCGAGCGTTACTCGATGACCCGTCAGGACTCTCTTCTTGGGCCACATGACAGTGGCCCGTGGTGTGATCGCCTGCACCTGACTCCTTTTTGGGGTAGGGAGTGACCATCGGTGATAGAGCCTCCATGGGCCCACGAGTGGCGTGGTCTGATCAACCTGCGATAGTTTGATGGGGTGGTGATCATCGCCCCTGAGACCCACTGACCACGAAGGAGTGCCATGAGAATCGAGCCTGGAGCGTTGACCTTAGTTCAGCTGCAAACTGTCCGGGAGGGCATTGACAGCCTTGAGCTGGCGGCGCCTACGTGGGAGCGTATCGCTGCTGCTGCCACCACGGTAACCGAGATCGCTTCGGCGAGTGCCCCAGCCTACGGCATCAATACTGGCTTTGGACGTTTGGCAAATACACAGATCCCCCCTGCTGAGCTAGAACTGTTGCAACGTAATCTGGTGCTCTCGCATGCGGTTGGTGTTGGAGATCCTCTCCCGGCCACGGTTGTACGCATGGTCCTCCTGCTCAAGATTGCAAGCCTCGCACAGGGGTACTCAGGCGTCTCACGTGAACTCATGGAGGCGCTGATTGATTTTCTGGTCAACGATATCCTCCCGGTGATTCCATCGCAGGGATCGGTGGGCGCATCGGGCGATCTAGCTCCGTTAGCCCATCTCGCTACCGCTCTTATCGGGGTCGGAGAGGTGCGTTGTCACGGCCAGACGATGCTGGCCCGGGAGGGATTAGCGACGCTTGGCCGGGAGCCAGTGGTGCTCCGTCCGAAGGAAGGCCTTGCCTTGCTCAACGGTACCCAGGTATCTACCGCCTTGGCACTTGAGGGACTCTTCGCCATCGACCGAGTAACCAAGGCTGCCGTGGTGACCGGAGCGCTCAGCGTTGATGCAGCTGCGGGTTCGGTCGTACCGTTTGATCCGAGGATCCAGGAGGTCCGTGGCCATACGGGACAGAAGATAGCGGCTGGGGCCTATCGTAGGCTACTGGCAGGATCAGGAATCACGCAGTGGCATCAGGACTGCGAAAAGGTCCAAGATCCCTATAGTTTACGATGCCAACCCCAGGTGATGGGAAGTGTCTTTGACGTCCTGCAATGGACAGGCGAACGACTCATGGTCGAGGCAAATGGAGTCTCTGACAACCCTCTCGTCTTCACTGAGACGAATGAGGTGCTCTCGGGGGGAAACTTCCATGCCGAACCGGTAGCGATGGCTTGCGACTTCTTGGCCGTCGCGGCGAGCGAAGTCGGGGGCCTCGCAGAGCGGAGAATCGCCCTTTTGATCGATGCAACCTTGAGTGGCCTGCCACCGTTTCTTGTCCGCAACGGTGGTGTCAACTCTGGCTTTATGATTGCCCATGTGACGGCGGCTTCACTGGCTTCTGAGAACAAAAGCATCGCCCATCCAGCATCGGTAGACTCACTACCTACCTCAGCAAACCAGGAGGATCACGTCTCTATGGCGACCTTCGCAGCGCGTCGGTTAACGCCGTTAGCGCATAATGTAGCCACCATTATTGGGATTGAACTGTTGGCGGCTGTCCAGGGTATCGAGCTGCGGGCACCAGTGACCACCAGCCCCACACTTCGCAACGTCATGGACTGCCTACGCCAAGTCGTGCCACACTACGATGTTGATCACTTCATGGCACCCGACATCCAGGCGGCACTCGAACTCGTTGAGAGCGGGGAGATCGCTACATTCTGCCCTGTTACCCTACTGAATCTGTAGACCCTAGATGAACGCCTCACACATGGCGTAGGGCCGCATTAGTTGTGTGAGTTCGTTGGCGCGCGACCTTGCTCAGACGGATCCGCGTACGAGTCAGCAGAGGTGCGTGCTGCCATTATGTACAGTAAAACAAGTGGAAATAACGCAATAAGTAGTACTAGAAGCACTGTATGTGATTGTAACGCCGCGTAGAAAATGGTGGGAGATGACCTGTCGATAGCGTGGGCGCGGCTGTTGTCGGTAGGATCACTAAACCGTGTAGAAAGATCAAAGAAAACCCGTTTGGGACTGTTGCACCCGATAGAATGGGGGAGTTAATTGGGGTGCCAGCATGGAACTGGAGCAACCTTACCAAGGAGGGTGGCAATGGCTCAGCAGGTCATAGGAAGACCAGTACGAGTACCCACACGCGAGGTATGGACTGGTGGCTCCCAGGAGCTGGTCACTTGGTTACTCGAACACCCTAGTGTGATCAATGATGCGCTCGATCTGGAGTTATCTACGGTTACTCGAGGCCGTAGGGGTGCGGCCATTACCCCTGACTTGCTCGCAGAGGATCCAGGTGGAGGTCTTTGCGTTCTCGAGGTGGCACTTGGCCGTGCTGGCAGCACAGGACTTGGACGATTGGTCACCTACGTCAGTGCCCTGCAGGCCCAGATGGCCGTATGGATCGTCGAAGAGATCGCAGCTGAACACGTGGCTGCCGTGAATTGGTTAAACCGCAGCGGTGTCGCAAAGTTCTTTCTGTTGCAGATGCACTGTTTTAAGGGTGTTGAAGGGACGATTACCTATCTGGTTACCCGTGTGGTTGGTCCGTCACCTTTGGTGCGTTCAGCGGAGTCCGAACGGCGCCGTATGACGGAGCGCAGTGACTTGCGATTATCGTTCTTTGATCGTTTGAGCGCTCAAGCAAATGCTCCAGTGATGGTGTCCCCGATGCGGGGCATGACCTCGGTGACGCATCGGTTGACCAGGCTCGCCGGGGTGACCTACAATTTTGTGGCCGATGCGACTGAATGCGGTGCGGAGGTACGAATTGTAGGGGTAGGGGAGCGGCAACGCGAGGCGCTCGTGATCTATCAGGTTCTGCTCAAGCAGCGTGACGCGATCGAAGCCGCCCTGTATCCTGATGCGCTCGTTTGGGAGTCGCTCGGTTCGGGACACTATCGGATCGCCTCGATGATCACGGGAGGCTATGACGCCCCGGAGAGCGATTGGGATGAGATCCAAATCCAGCTTATGGATGTGATGGGACGGCTTCGTGGCGTCTTCAAGAAGTACCTGCATAACTTATAGCCGGTCTTGCTGCTCGATCGCCATGGCGGCGACGATCCTGGTCCCGAGTCGCTTGTTGGTCTGGCCGGGAACTCGCAGGTTGGGCCTTTGCTTGCGCACATCTTTGGACACATCGGCTGAAGAGGTCTCTGTTCAGCGCGCTAATGAGCGCTCTGACGGCTTGGCACTCTAGGAACGCCACACCCACAGGAGAGCCACACCCACGGTAGAGCCGGATCGGTGTTGTGACGCTGTCGACCCCGCGCGAAACGGACCTGCTCGCGATGAGACACCAATGACAAGCGCTGGTGTCGGAGGCGGGACTTGAACCCGCACGACCTTATCGGTCACTAGGCCCTCAACCTAGCGCGTCTACCTATTCCGCCACTCCGACGTGAGAGATTCATACTACCAACCATCGCACCTGCGGACCCACGCATCGCTGAAGTTTTCTGTTAGAGAAGGTAGTGCTACTATGCGGGGACCGGATAACATACTAGAGGGCCACCGAGGTAAGGGGAACGCACGTGCCACTCTTGGAAATCAAAGATCTACATACGCACATTCGGCTGCGCAAGGGTGAAGTCCGGGCGGTCGATGGCGTAAGCTTCGATGTCAATGTCGGTGAGACGGTCGGGCTGGTAGGGGAGTCCGGCTCAGGCAAAACGATGACTGGAATGTCAATTTTGGGACTGCTGCCAACTGGTGGTTACATTCCTCATGGCGAGATCCTGTTTAATGGTGTCGATCTCACGAAGCTCTCGCAAAGCCAGATGCGCAAATATCGTGGCAACGAGATCGCGATGGTCTTCCAGGACCCAATGACGTCCTTAAATCCGGTACTGACGATTGGTGACCAGATCGGCGAGACGGCGCGACTTCATCTCGGCATGAACAAGACCGACGCTGAGGCGAGGGCGATTGAGGTGCTCAACATGGTCGGTATGCCAAACCCAAAGGAGCGGCTCACCTACTTTCCTCACCAACTCTCGGGAGGACTCCGTCAGCGTGTGATGATCGCGATGGCCCTCACCTGTGATCCAAAGTTGCTTATCCTTGACGAACCAACGACGGCACTTGATGTCACCATTCAGGCCCAGATTCTTGAACTTCTTGAGGATCTGAAGGAACGTCTTTCGATGGCGATGATACTCGTCACCCACGATATGGGTGTGATCGCTGGACGTGCTGATGATGTGGTGGTGATGTATGCGGGCGAGGTCGCCGAGTTCGCTTCCTCCAAGGATCTGTTTCAGAACCCTTATCACCCCTATACTGAGGCTCTTTTGGCGTCAATCCCACCCCTAGAGGGTTCGATCCCCGAGCGTCTCTACTCGATCCCAGGGTTACCGCCAGATCTCAGTACTGATTTAGTTGGTTGTAGATTTGCGCCACGCTGTCGCTATGTCCAAGATCGATGCCGAGTTGAGGAGCCACCCTTCGAGACTCCGGATGGTTACTCACACCCGTTCAGCTGCTTTTACCCGGTCTCTGCACCCGATCGTATTCCGGTGAATGTGATCAAACGCGATCAGGCGAGCTCAAAGACGGATCGCGAGGCCATTATCGAACTCGATCACGTCGTGAAGGAGTACCCTGTGACAAAGGGTGCCCTTGTCCAGCGCCATATTGGTACCGTCAAGGCGGTGACCGATGTGACATTCTCGGTCTATCGCGGCGAGACATTTGGAATCGTCGGTGAGTCCGGTTGCGGCAAGACGACGACGGGTTCGATGATCGTCGGCCTAGAGGATGTCACTGCTGGAGATATTCGCTTCAAAGGTCGCTCGATTATCAAGGATCACGGTCGCTATTTGAAGTCGGTCCGTCGGGATCTTCAGCTTATGTTCCAAGATCCTTACGCCTCGCTCGACCCGCGAATGCGGGTAAAGGATATCCTCTCTGAGCCGCTAACCATCCATCGTCTTGGTAGCCAACGTGAGCGCGATGCGACGGTCGCACGGCTGCTCCGCGAGGTCGGACTCTCGCCGTCGGCCGCTGACCGATATCCACATGAGTTCTCCGGTGGTCAGCGACAACGTATCGGTCTTGCTCGGGCCTTGGCGCTGCAGCCAGAGGTCATCGTGGCAGATGAGCCAGTATCGGCACTGGACGTCTCGATTCGTTCGCAGGTGCTGAACCTCATGAAGGATCTCCAGGCAGAGCATGATCTTACCTACATCATTATCTCTCACGATCTCTCCGTTGTTCGATTCATGGCCGACCGAATCGCCGTGATGTACCTTGGCAAGCTTGTGGAGCTTGGAACAGAGGCGGACATCTTTCAGCGGGCCAAACATCCCTATACTCATATGCTCCTCGACGCCGTGCCAGAGGCGAACCCGGAGGTTGAGCTAGCTAAGGAACATGGCACCGTCCGTGGCGAAATCCCCTCCGCAATTACTCCACCCTCCGGGTGTCGCTTCCGCACCCGCTGTGCTTTTGCCCAGGATCGATGCGCAGAGGAGCAGCCGGATTACACCCAATATGGACAAGAGCACTACGCGGCCTGCTTCTATCCGATGGCACGCCCGCCGCGATTTGCCGAAACTGAGGCTGCTGGCTAGGCATTAGTCATGATTGCAGCGCCATGAGGTGAACGTCTCGATTGGTTGGTGAACGCATTCGCTACCACTGATTCTGAGGGAGATGGCGCTACCGAGATTGATAGATCGCGTAAGCCGAGCCCGGTCAGTTATGTGCCCGAGCTTGGTGGGTCGCCTACAGGGGATAATGAGCCATTTCGCTGGATTAGCGTGGCTAGCGTTATCAATGATGGATGGTCGTTGGTGCGCCGGGCGTGCACCGGGTCGGTAGGTGTTGTCCTATGAGGAAGGCAAGACCCTCTTCGCTGTAAGCCACGCCCCGACGTAGGCAGGGCGGCCTGATGGCTGCGGGAGAGTGCGCTGCTATGCACGACTACCCGTGGTAGCACACGGGAATGAGCTTCTATGCGTCCGGGGGAAGCCAGCTCATTGCTGCTACTGTCCAGTGACCGAATTGGCAAAGGCTAGCCGATGGTGGCAAATGTTTGCAGGCCAGGCGTAGCTTCTCGTTGTGATGTGGGCAACATCATGGTCGCAACGTGATGGAAGCGGGCTGGGTAGAAGAACCTCATAGTACCAACAATAAATGTCTATGTTGGTGGGGTAATGCTGTGTGGGAGTTGGAATGCAGCGGATTGCAGCGGTGGGGCAATAGCATCGTACTTTCTTGCTACTCGGGCCGTACTGCGATGGCAAGCAGCTATTCGTGCTACGGCGCGGAAAAAGTATTCAAGTAGCTTGGGTCGACCTTCATCGTCTGTTAATCTTAGCCGCGATAGTACGTCCGATTATCCCGTCGTGGATGGCGGTGGGATGTCGTCATTTGGAGCAACCAACTGTGGCAAATACTGTGTCAAGACAGTAGCAAGTTCAACTCGTTACTTCGAAGGGCACGCCTTCGGATCCCACCAACTGATCGGTTCAGAGGCGCTCCAAAGATTGGTGTTAGCGAGCTGGGTCACGCTTTGAACATTGCTGGAGGACCCGCTGCTGGTTGCACTCGACGATGATGAGCTGTTACCGGTGCTAGAGGAGGAAGAGCTCGCTGTACTTGGTGGTGGGTCGACGGCAACGGTGGAGCCTGTGGTGAGGACGACATCAGCGGACTGTGAACTTGGCCCTTCGGCCATAATCGCTTGACCGGTCAATGAAGAGAGGACCTTCTCTCCCATCGCCAGGTCACCAGGTCGATACCGCACCACCGCTTCGGAGTCGGTTCCGGCGTAGGTGGCGTTACCGATAGAATCGATCTTGTAGCCAAGAGCTCGTAAGCCGGAGGCCGTTTGCGCGGCCTCATTCGTAACGCCAGACCCGTTCAGGACCGAAACCGTCACGGAACCTGGGGATACCGCCTGGTAGTCCACCGCACTTGTGCCTAGGAACTTGGAGATTTGCGTGAGATCATTGGGTTGGTAGGGCAGGACGATCGATCCAGGAGCCTGATAGTTACTGGGGTTGGCAAGATCATGGAAGGTGCCATTGGGAATGATCACCGGCAGGGTGACCGTAGGAATAGCGCCGGGATTTACGTGTGAGTAGGTCAAGGCTAGTGAGACGAGGTCGCTGAGGGTGAAGCCTTGGTCGAGCTTCAGTGCTGGGAGAATGGAGCCCAACAACGCGTTAGCGTTCAAGGGATTGGATAACGCCGATGTCTTAATTTGAGAGGCGAGAACTCTCAGAAAGATATGCGTCCGTTGAATGCGACCAAGATCACCGGTTCCATCGTACTTCCACGTTCCCGTCGTCGGGTCGTAGTAGTACAGATGCCTCGCGCGAACAAGCGCTAACGCCTGGGTGCCGTTGAGGTGCTGACATCCGGGTTGCGTGATGTTGAGTCCCGAATAGTAGTCCTTCAACTTGGTCGGGAAGTCAATAGTGATGCCGCCGAGGGTGTTCACCACCTTTTCAAAGGTATAGAAGTTGAGTTCTACGTAGTGGCTGATAGGAATGCCGAGATCCTGTTGGATCGCTTTGACGAGCATCGTTGGGCCAAACTTCCGGTTGAGGTAGGTGTCCTCGGCGGAGTTCAGCGAATCATCGACCCGTAGCTGCAACCCAGTGCCACCGGGCATGGGCATCCAAAGGTCCCGCGGTATGGAGAGTAGATAGGCTGAATGCTTCGCTGGGTCGAGGTGTAGTACCATGGTGACGTCGCTGCGTCCGCCACCGACCTGGGAACACGTGCCGAAATGGTTGTTCTGTTTCTGATAGAAACTCGAATACTTCTTCAACGTGCAGCGGCTATTGTCTCCCACCAGGAGAATATTCTCGGGCTTGCCGCTCGGGGCTTGGGTGGTGAGTCCATCGACGTGGACGCGGCCTATCTGATCGTAGCGGTAGTGCACATAGACGTAGCCACTCACCCCTAGGATCAGGATCAAGACGAGAAAACCGACTAGTCCTGTGACCAGGCGACGCCTGCGACGTAGTTTGGAGGACTTGACGATCTTTTTTTGGTGTTGATGAGTCACGATTCGAATAGGTTAGTTGGCGTCAGTGCCTTCGGCGCAGTCAGAATCTCAGCTCCCCTTAACGGCGCTGCAGGCGAACCTCAAGCGCGTCGCGTAATGCGTCACCAATGAAGTTGAAGGCGAGGACGGTGAGGACGATCAAAAGGCCGGCAGGATAGATGAGCCACCAGTAGCCGTCATAGATGTAACTGACACCACCGGAGAGCATCGAACCCCAGTCAGCTGCTGGCGGTGCGAGACCAAAGCCGAGAAACCCGAGGGTCGCCAAGATAAGAATCGAGTTTGCCACGGTGAAGGTAGCCTGCACGACGACGACACCGATGGTGTTCGGGATGATATGGCGGGTGATCGTGCGGAGGCGGCCCCCACCCATGATCCGCACGGCACGTACGTACTCACGTGTGCGAAGGCTTAGCGTCTCACCGCGCACCAACCGTGCTGCGGTAAGCCACGAGACGATCGAGATGGTGATGATCAACAGCAAAACCGTCGGGTGATAGATCGTCTCGAGGTAGAGGAGGATGAAGATCGTTGGTACGGCGAGGAGGACATCAACGATGCGCATCATGATCGTGTCGACAAAGCCACCGAGGAAACCCGAGATGGCTCCCCACAGGGTCCCGATGACCGTTGCAATAAGGGCCGAGATAATACCGATAATCAGGCTATCTTGACCACCCGTCATCAATCGCCCAAGGACGTCGCGTCCGCTCGGATCGGTGCCAAGTGGGTGACCGGGACCTGGTGGAAGGTTGATACTGTAGGTCGCAACCGTTGTGTCGGAGTGATAGAAGATAGGCCCTGCGAAACTGAAGAGGATGAGGAGAACGAGCAGTCCTACTCCCAGTATGCCGAGTTTGTTGTCGAAAAACGAACGTACCAGGAGGCGCCACGCCGAGCCCGAGCCCGAGACTTCCCCACCATCGGGTGTCGAGGGGAGATTGGTGCCAGCGAAGGGAGCGGCAAACTCTCGTTCAACTTCGGGATTGAGATCTTCGGTGATCGACATGATGCGAAGCTTCCTTCCTAGTAGCGTACGCGGGGATCGAGCGCCGCGTAGGCGATGTCGGCGAGTAGGTTTCCAACTACGGTAGCGATCGCCACTACCAGTGTGATGCCGAGGGCAGTGGGGTAGTCCTGACTGGTGAGAGCGTTGATGTAATCAGAGCCGATTCCCGGATAGTTGAAGGTGATCTCGGTCACCAGACCAGCAGTCAAGACGGCGGGGAGCGTCAGGCCAATCAACGTCACGATAGGGATGAGTGAATTGCGTAACATGTGCTTGAAGAGCACTACCCGTTCGGAGAGGCCCTTGGCGCGTGCGGTCCTGATGAAGTCTTGGGCAAGTGACTCAATGGCGGAGGAGCGCATGAAACGCGAGTAGCCAGCGAAGTTGACCAGCGCCAAGGTGGCTATTGGAAGGATTAGGGCCATTGGTTGACTTAAGATCTGCCCAACTGTTGATCCCTGCGGCGCCTCGGCGGGGAGCAGGTGGAGGTACTCGGAAAAGCCGAAAATCAGTAGCTCACCAAGAAAGAAGGTTGGCATTGCATAGAGGACAAAGGAGATACCAGTAATGCCTTGGTCCGCGAACTTGTTGCGGCGAACTGCCTGAAAGATGCCAATCGGTACCGCGACCACGATCGAGATCAACAGTGCGACTCCAACCAGGAGTAGGGATTTTGGTGCGTCGCGGTTGAGGATCGAGCCGACGGACTCGTTGAGCTTGTAGGACTGACCCAAGGTGTGTTGCCACACCACTTGATAGAGGTAGTGCCAGAGCTGAAAGTAGAAGGGTTTGTTCAGGTAGTTCTGGATGATGAAGGCATGAACCTGCGCCTGCGATGCATGGAAACCGACGATCGCGCGGGCAGGGTCTGGAAGTAGTGTCTGCAGGATGAACATAATAACTAAGACGCCGAGCACTACAATGAGCGACTGAATAATTCGGCGAATGGTGTAACCAACCATGGCTTCCCCTCTAGCAGCAGCAGTAGATGTGTCCAGCACAATGACGACCCTGACCTGTAGCGTAGCAGCTATTGGACAGGGCCGTCATTGGCATGGCGCGATTATTACTTAGTAAAGTACCAGTTCTCAGGTGTGAGATTCAGGTACGGGTTCTGGGTCACGCCACCGAGCTTGCTCGACACCAGTGAGATGGAGTAGTCGGGCGATGGCTGGTAGATAACAGGAAGCTGCTTGACCATATAGTTTTGATATGCATCAAGGGCGGCCTGTGGATCAGAGGACGTGTGGGTAGCGGCGATCAACGTGTTCGCAGTATTGCTGGAATAACTGCCGAAGTTCGAGCCTGACCCACTGCCGAAGAGCTCGCCACCGGATGGATAGTTATCCGGGCTGTACTCCCAGCCGCCGGCCCAGTTCTCCATCTCCCACTTACACGAGGCCTGAGAAGAAGTACAAGGAGCGGCGTTGGTGATCACCGTATCGAAGGTCGCCGATGTCAGGTTGATGGTGATTCCCGCCTGCTTTGCGGCAGACGCATAGGCAGCCATCTCCTGCTCAGTCGCAGTGTTGCCAGAGGCGTACTGCAGGTTGAGGTTCAGGGCCAAGCCCTTCGAGACACCAGCACCACAGTCGGTAGCCGCTGAGCCAGGACTCTCACAGGTCATCACGCCATTGACCATCTTAAAACCATGGGAGGTCAAGAGGTTCTTGGCGGCAGAGACCGAGTAGGGGTATGGATTCGACTTCGAGTTCGCATCTGCGAAGGGGTTGGCAGGTGCGAGCGGGACTGGCGAATAGCTCGGAACCGCATAGCCCTTCAGGAAGGTCGAAATCCACGCAGGCTGATCAACCAAATGCTGGAGCGCCTGGCGGAAATAGAGCTGCTTGAAGAGTGGTCCATAGGTCGGGTTGTTGTAGTTCTCTACCCAGTAGTCAAAGCCAAGATCAATCCATGGCTCCACCTTGTAGCCGAGAGACTCAACGTAGGACTTCTGCGAGAGGTCGGTGACCGGCAGATAACCATAGGTGATGGCGTTGTTACCGGCACGAAGGACGTTGAACTCCGATGAACTAGAGATGAATGGCAGCTCAACGAACTCTGACAGGCTCGGCTTGACCGGACCCGAGTAGTCGGTGTTTGGCACAAAGACAGCCTTGCCAGCAGTGGTAAAGCTCTGGAGCTTCCATGGGCCGTCAACGACGGACCAGATGGGGCTCGTGGCATACGTGGAGAGGTCACCGGCTTGGCCGCTCAAGAACTTGTAGACCGCCTGGGCACCACTTGTGGTGGTATCGGGCAAGTTGGCCGCCGTCGGGCTCGGCGCCGGTTGGTTGAGCGAGGTACGATCCCATGCCATTGGCAACGGAGTGATCTGCGAGAGCTCGTTGTAGGTAAACCACGTTGGGCTATAGGACTTATTCAGCTGAAACACCACTGTCGAGGCATTTGGAGCTGAGTAGGATACGACGTTATCAGGGAAGTCGCCAGGTACGTAGGCCGCCCAATCGGTCTTGTTTGCCTTTAGGAGGTTCATCCAGAAGATCACATCGCGCGAGGTCACGGACTCACCGTCTGACCACTTGTACTTCTTCAGGGTGATGGTGACCGTTTTGTCATTGTTCGAATAGACCGGAGTGTTGGCCAATGACAGACTGGTGTTGAGCTCGGCCTTGTTCCCAACTCCAAAGAAGTACAGCGGGCGGTACATGAGCGCCTGGAACTGTGAAAGGTTATCGACAGAGAAGTCAGTGCTCGGGGTGAGCGGGAAGATATAGTTCGGATTTGCCCCTGGACCCTCCGCGAAGTAGGCAACTCCACCCTTGACCTTTGTCGCGGTAGACGTGGTGCTCGAGGTGGACTTTGTACTCGTTGAACTCGAACCACAAGCCGCAAGCAGCATTGCAGCTGCAGCGGTGGTTCCGATGATTGCGGCGGTCTTCCGCCTTGACGTTTTCTTCATTGGTTCCCCAATTCCTCCCATATATCTCGCTCCCTTGCACTCCTACGCGCAGGGGTCGAAGTTATGTTACGCTATTTCTGCATGGAATGCGCCACCCCTTTGGGGAGTTCTTTGACATTTCACACAAAACTTTTCGAGTTCGAGGGTTGTTGATCGATGAATATGCAGGCGGCCAGGGACTTTGCGCAGCACTGTATAATCTAGAAGAACATAGCCTTAAGGAAATCTTAAGGTTATTATCAGATTGGATGAAGTTTGGGTACCGATGAGGATCGTTCGAGTGCGCTCATACTGGTCCTCTGCATCGCTGCAACCACCATCACCACGCTACCTGTCTTCTTAACGGGGGCGTTAGCGGTGGTGATTCGACAGCATCTGGGGTTGAGTTCGACTGACCTGGGGTTGCTGGTAGCAGCTTTCTTTGCAGCGGCCGTTCCGAGCTCACTACTGATAGCCCCTCGAGTCGCAGCGATCGGGGCAGAGCGTATCATGCGGGTGACTGGGATCGCCGCTACGGCCGCCTTGGCAGTGATCGCTGGCGTGGGGAATTCATTCGCCGTGATCCTTGTCGCTCTCGTCCTGGCTGGTATCGCCAATGGAGCGATGCAGCCTGCGGTCAACCTCTATCTCACCAGTCGCGTGCATCTAACGAGACAAGGCTTCGCCTTTGGAGTCAAACAAGCGGCGATCCCCGTCTCAACGCTGCTCGCTGGCATCTCGGTACCCCTCGTCGCGCTCACCTATGGTTGGAGGTACGCCTACCTTGGGGCCGCGATCGTCGCCTTGACGGTGACAGCGTTACTCCCGAGAACGCAAGGGATACGCACCCAACTTCATGGAAGGGCTGCTAAGACGACCGTGGTGCTGAAGCCGTTGATCTTCTTGGCCGTCGGTATCGGACTTGGTGCAGGTGCGGCGAATGGACTGGGTGCCTTCTTCATCAGCTCGACGGCTCGAATCGGAGTGGCGGTGGGTACGGCAGGCTATCTAGCTTCTTTGGGTAGCCTGGCATCACTCTTTACCCGTATCGTATCCGGCTACTTGGCTGATCGCCGTAGTGGTAATCATTTTGTGGTAGTGGCAGCCATGCTCTCACTTGGTGCCCTCGGTTATCTTCTCCTCTCCTTTGGATTGCGGCCATTGGTGGTCTTTGCCGCCGTCCTGGCCTACGCTGCTGGATGGGGTTGGAATGGGGTCTTCAACTATGCCGTCGCACGCACACACCCCCATGCAACCGGCCATGCGACCGGCATCACGCAAGCCGGCGCCTTCGCGGGTTCAGTCTTTGGCCCGCTGGTCTTTGGCATTATCGTTGACCACTTTGGTTATGCGGTTGCTTGGCGATTCGCTGCCGGTATGGTGATCGTTGCGGCCGTCGCCGTCATGGTAGGGCGCTCTCTCCTCATCCAAGAGATTGCGACCCGCGAAGAGTGATGGTAGCCGATCCCTTGAACTATGGCCAGTCAGCCGAGCCATGGTGTGAGATTGGCGATCTCTTGGGTGAGCCACCGCTGCCAGCGTCGATGGGTCGGGGCCCGCAGCGCTGCTGCGCAACCAGCGCCCACAAGTGCACCAGCAGCGACATCGCTCGGCCAGTGGAGCCCGGAGTAGATTCGTGAGCCCAGCACACCAAGCGTGAGTGGGCGAAACAGGCATGCTAATGCAGTTGGATGAGCTCCGAGCCCCGCGACAAAACCTACCGATCCTGCTGAGTGAGTCGAAGGGAACGAGTGAGAGGGACGATGGTCAACCAGGCTTGAGATCGCCGGGTTGGGCGATGCAAAGGGACGAGTTCTTGGGGCTAGTTGTGCGATGAGGCGCGTACCCATGACGCTCGCGGCACCGGTGAGGACCGAGCGGATGATCATCGTTCGCGTCTCGATATTGGCAGGTTTGAGCCCATACCAGGCGGCGATGAAGCCAAGGGCGTAGATCTCGGGAGCATTGGCCGCTAAATACGTAGCCATCCGATCGAGACGTGGCCACCTTCCATGGAGCCGCGCGAAGGTGTCGATAACATGTTGATCGGTGTTGACGAAGGCCCGATAGGGGTCGTGCGAGTTGGGAGTGGATGCGATCACGCTAACACGATAATCAGCGTGGGACTCCGATCTCGCCTACCGGCTCTGACGGTGACACACCTTGGATGAGGAACCTCCGATGTCGGCGAACCCATGGCCGGCCACACTAATCACGTTTGATGACACAAAATGGCTCGAGCGCAGCCACGGATCTCGGCGATGGTGAAATCCAGAGCAACCGGCATCCTCCTCGACTGCAACCAGTCATTGATGCCGCAGTGCACTGGCCCACCAGTTGTCATTGGCGAGCGCTCGCCAGCGATGGTGTATCGGTCAGCGCTTCACTCGCCAGCGTGGTTCGCCTGCCCTGCACCATCGATAGAGAGGCGTGCATTGGCCATGCGATGGTGCAACCATTGCGAGGTTGGCAAGGCAAGAGCTGGAAGGGATGCTGCTTCGTGCATTGGCCATGCGATGGTGCAACCATTGCGAGTGTTTCACCGGTTGGACTACGCGTCGGTCCATTTTGGGGGACGCTTTTCAAGAAAAGCCGTCATACCCTCCTGCGCATCGTGCGTCTGGGACGCACCTGCCATCGCGGCGATGGCGACTGAATACGCATCGACGACAGGAAGGTCCAGCTGTCGATAGAGGGTACTTTTCCCAAGAGCCTTCGAGTACCGAGAGCCTCTGCTCGCACGATCGAGTAGGTCAAAGGTGGCCTGGTCGAGCTCATCAGGTTCCACGACACGGTTGATCAGACCCCACGATAGAGCGGTAGGGGCATCGATTGTGTCACCCGTTAAGGCCATCTCGGTTGCCCGTTTACGGCCAATGGTGTGACCGATTGCCACCATAGGGGTGTGACAGAACCAGCCACCCTTGCCGCCAGGTGCTGCAAAGCCTGCATTCGACGATGCAACCGCAAGGTCACAGGTAGCCACCAGTTGCGCACCCGCCGCCGTGGCAAGTCCGTGGACGCGTGCCACCACCGGCTGTGGTGTGCCGATAATGGTGAGCATCAACCGAGTACAGGCCTCTAACAACCGGTGCATGTAGGCATAATCTTGACCCGCCATCTCAGAGAAGTCATGACCGGCAGAGAAGACTGGTCCATTCCCAGCCAACACCACGCCGCGAACGTCGGAGGCCTGTGCCTCCTCAAAAGCCTCCGTGAGCTCTTCCATGTGAGCAAGCGAGAGAGCGTTGCGCTTTGATGGTCGATTCATCGTGATGACCAGAAAATCACCCTCAGGTTGGACGGTAACATGTTGACGTGGTTTGTTTGTCATCGGACCCCCTTTGGGACGCATTCTATACGGTCGATTCGTGTGGGGCAAGGATTGCGACCATGGTGTGGTCCGATACACTCCAGGTGAAGAGAGATGACGCTAAGACGACGGGTGGGAATACGTGATGAGAGGTGCTGGTGGTAATCCGACAACGCCTTGATATCGTCCTGCAGCGTCGGGGCCTCGTGCGTTCGCGCGCACAGGCCGACCTCCTGATCGGTGATGGGCAGATCCTCGTGAATGGCTCCTTGGCGACCAAGGCTTCACGACTTGTAGCCACCTCCGACGCCATTGAGGTCCTTGGATCGACCGACTGGCATCCTCGTGGGTACGACAAGCTCGCTGGAGCCCTGGAGGATTGTGGGGTAGTCACGGCCAACAAGGTGTGTCTTGATGTGGGTTCGTCGACTGGGGGCTTTGTGAAGGCACTACTCGACACCGGTGCGGCGTCGGTGGTGGCTGTCGATGTGGGTACTGCACAACTCGATGCACAGCTGCAGCGGGATACGAGGGTTGCGAGTTATGAACAGACGGATATTCGCAGTTTTGCTTGGCCGCTGGCGACCGCTCCTGAGCTCATCACGGTCGATGTGTCCTTCATATCCATCCGTCACATCATCGATGCGCTTTGCTCCCTGTCGAGTCCCGGTACCGAACTGCTTATCCTGATCAAACCACAGTTCGAGGTAGACCGACGGATCGCCTCTAAGGCCAAGGGTGTGGTCACTGACCTTGCGATTCACGCTGAGGTATTGCGGGGGATGCTAGTGGATCTTGGCGAGCACGGCTTGGTCGTCACCCAGTTAGTACGGTCCAGGAGAAAGGGGTCGAAGGGCAACCAGGAGTACTTCGCGTACGTAGCGACTCCCGCCCCGTCGTCGATGCCGGCGGTCGAAGACCTTATCGCTGATGCACTGGCGAGGAACTAGGCTCTCGTGGAGATGATGACTCTGGGATTTGTGCTCCACCCCGCCCATGCTCAAAGTAGCAGCCTTTTTCTTGAGGCCAAGAGCTATCTAGCGACCCATGGTTGCGAGAGCATCCAACTCTTGGCGACCGATACTGCACACCTCGAGGTCGACCGAACGGAGCCAGAGCCGTGGACAACATCCGAACCGCGTGTTGATGCGGTGGTCAGCATCGGTGGGGATGGCACCATGTTGCGTGCCATGGCCTGTGCACATCGGCAAGGTGTGCCCGCGCTCGGAATCAACCTTGGCCAGCTCGGCTACCTTACCGAGGTTGAGCCGAGCGAGATGATTGACGCGTTGGCGTCGATCATCTCGGGAGAGTTCACGGTCGAGGAACGCCTAGCACTCTGTGCTGAATTTAAAGTTGATGAGCAGCTTCGTCAAGTCATCTCCTTCAACGAGGTGGTCGTTGAGCGGGAGGTCTCCGGTCACGTCATCCGCGGGGATGTCCTTCTTGGCGGCAAACTGTTCTTACGCTACGAGGCGGATGGTCTCATCATTGCGACGCCCACTGGTTCGACCGCCTATAACTTATCCGCCCGAGGACCCATCATCGCACCGAGCCTGCGCGCCATCATTCTTACACCGCTCTCGCCCCACATGCTCTTTGATCGTTCGCTCGTACTCGATAGTGATCAGCGTATTGATTTCCATCTCGCGCGAGGCCCCAATGCATCGGTGATGGTCGATGGCCAGGTCGTACACTCGCTTGCGCCGCTCGGTGCTGTTTCGATCTATGCCCATCCTGCGCCGGTACAACTCATTCGCGTCGTTGATGTACCCTTCTACGACATTGTGAAGCGGAAGTTTCGATTAAATCACTCCGAAAGTATCTCAGATGCTTGACTCCCTGGTGGTCGAGAATCTGGGGGTGATTGAGTACGCGGAACTTGAGTTCGAAGCGGGACTCGTCGTCATCACTGGCGAGACCGGAGCGGGCAAAACCTTGCTCACCACCGCACTTGGACTCTTGTTGGGGGCGCGTGGCTCTCCCGAGCTGATCGGCCCCTATGGTGAAAGCGCGCGTATTGCTGCTCAGCTGACCGAGCATGAGGGACAGGTTCTGTTGCGGCGTGAGCTGACAATGGCGGGGAGAAATCGAGTCCGTATCGATCGCGAGGCGGTGACGCTTGGGGAGTTGAGCGAGCGCACAGCACACGAAGTCGAGATCTTCGGACAACATCTCGCAGCAACCTTAACCCAACCACTGGCCCAACTTCGTATCCTTGATCGTTTTGGTGCCATCGATGACACGAAACTACGAGAGCTTCGAGCTCGCTCATCCAGACTCGAAGCCGAGCTTGCGGAGGTCCGGGAGCGTGGTGGTGAGCGTCTGCGCCGCCTCGAATTTCTTGCGTTTGAACTGGGTCTCCTACGCGATGCCAAGCTTGAGGATCCCGAGGAGGACGCCAAAGTTGAGGCAGAGATTGCGCGTCTTGCTTCAACGCGTGACCGACAGCAGCTGCTCTCGGCCCTGCATGATCTCCTCGTTGGGGATGGGGGTTTGAGCGACCAGCTTGCGGCTTTGCATGGTCAGGCCAAGGAGCTGATGCCAACGATCGGCAGCCGCCTCGATGCGTTCTTGGACGAGATCGACGACCTTGCTCACGAAAGTCGCAACGCCCTGGAGGGGGAGATAGAGGATCCGATCACGCTCGCGGAGCTTGAGGAACGTCTTGGTGTCCTCGTGGCTATGAAACGCCGCTTTGGTTCAACGCTGACGGAGGTCCTTCGAGTCGAATCGGAGCTCACGACGGAGTATGCTCACCTCGAAGATTCCACGCAGTCTGAGGCGGCAATCGTTGCCGAGCTGGCAGCTCTCACACCACAGATCGATGAGGCGCTCACGCAGCTACGGACCCTACGTCAACAGGCTGCAAGGGAGTTAACGCGCCAGGTAGAGGAGCTACTTACTGAGGTCGCGCTCGGGAGTGCCCAATTTGCGATCCACTTTGACGATCCCGATGGAATCCTTCCGACCTTTCTGTTCACCGCTAACCCTGGCATTCCCCTGATGCCACTTGGCAAAGTCGCCTCGGGTGGAGAACTCTCGCGTCTGATGCTTGCTATCGCGCAGATAGCGGGGGCATCAACGCCAACACTGGTCTTTGATGAGATTGACGCTGGCATCGGTGGTGCGACCGGTCTACGTATCGCCCAGGTACTGCGATCGATGGCTGAGGACCACCAGGTGCTGGTGGTGACCCATCTTGCCCAGATCGCGGCGGCGGCGAGCCAACATATCGTGGTCACAAAGTCGACCACCGCCGATCGAGTGATGACCTCACTCCACGTTGTACGTGGCCCACAACGGGTAGAGGAGATCGCCCGCATGCTCTCTGGTCATGCCAGTTCACCGCAGGCGCTCGACCACGCAACCGACCTGATCGCACGCTTTTCGGGAGAATCTCACGTATACTGAACCGGAAGGGAGCGGGGTTGACTAAGCATATTTTTGTCACTGGCGGTGTTGCGAGTTCGCTGGGTAAGGGCATTACGGCATCGTCGATCGGTCGTCTACTCAAGGCTCGCGGCCTTCGTGTCACGATGCAAAAGCTTGATCCTTACATCAACGTTGATCCCGGCACCATGAACCCCTTCGAGCACGGCGAGGTGTTTGTGACCGCTGATGGTGCAGAGACAGACTTAGATCTCGGACACTATGAACGCTTTGTCGATATTCAACTCCGTCGTGGATCGTCGGTGACGACGGGAGCGATCTATAAGACAGTCATCGAACGAGAACGCCATGGCGATTATTTAGGCAAGACCGTCCAGGTGATTCCCCACATCACCGATGAGATCAAGACGCGGATCCAAGCCCTTGCAACCGACGATGTCGATGTGGTGATCACCGAGATCGGCGGTACCGTTGGGGATATCGAGATTCTTCCCTTTCTTGAGGCGATCCGTCAGCTACGCAACGAGATCGGACGCGATCACGCATGCTTTGTCCATCTTACGTTGGTTCCCCACATCGGCCCCTCTCAAGAGGAGAAGACGAAACCGACGCAGCACTCGGTGGCAGAACTCCGTTCCCGAGGAATTCAACCAGATATCATCGTGTGTCGGTCGGACCGTCCGATGTCGGCAGGCGTGCGGCAGAAAATCTCGATGTTTTGCGATGTGCCGGTCCGGGGGGTCGTCACGGCGATCGATACCGATAACCTGCTGGCGGTTCCGCTGGTCCTTCATGACCAGGAGCTCGATGACTATATCGTGGAACTGCTTCACCTTGATGGGTTAGCGGAACCGGAGCTTTCGGAGTGGTCAGATCTTGCGCACCGATCATCTGCGCCGCTTCGGGATGTGCGGATCGGCATTATTGGGAAATATGTCGATCACGCAGATGCCTACCTCTCCGTCGTTGAAGCGCTTCGACACGGTGGTCTTCGTCACGATGCCAAAGTGCTTGTGGAGTGGATCTCAGCGGAAGAGGTGACTCCAATGATGGCAGATTCGTTCTTTGATGGGGTGGATGGCGTGGTGATCCCTGGTGGCTTTGGCCCACGAGGAATCGAAGGAAAAATCACCGCCGCTATGGTCACCAGGGAGCGTAGGATTCCGTGTCTCGGGATCTGCCTGGGTCTCCAAGTGATGGTAGTGGAGGTGGCGCGACATCTTGGTGCAATGCCTGATGCTCACTCGACTGAGTTTGATAGTGGTACCACGTATCCGGTGATTGATCTCATGGACGACCAACGGGAGCTCACCGATCTCGGTGGCACCATGCGATTGGGTACGTATCCAGCTCGCCTTGAGCCTGGTACGTTAGTGCATGAACTGTACAACTCCGAGGTGGTCTACGAGCGGCATCGACACCGCTTCGAGGTGAATCAGCGATTTCATGGTCGACTATTGAGTGCGGGGATTAATCTCTCTGGCTTTTCTCCGGATGGACGTCTGGTCGAATTTATTGAGATGCCGGGTCATCCATTTTGGGTTGGGACCCAAGCGCATCCTGAATTTCAATCACGTCCGAATCGTCCACACCCACTCTTCGTCGGCCTGATTGGTGCTGCACTCGAGTTCGCTAAGGATCATTGAGATGGCGTTTGCCAAGACCGGCGAGCAGACCGTAGCAACCAACGGCTTTCTCACCATGGTGGAAAAATCATTTCTCAGTGGTGGTGCTGAGTATCGGCGCACGATCATTGCACATCCAGGAGCCGTCGTCATCGTCCCAATCGTCGATGGCACGCACGTCGTCGTGGTTCGCCAGTTTCGCCCATCTGTCGAGGAGTATCTTATCGAGTTGCCTGCTGGCAAGCGCGACGTTCCCGATGAGGGCATTCTGGTCACGGCCGAGCGAGAACTCCAGGAAGAGTGTGGACTAAAGGCGCAGCACCTGTCGATGATTGGTTCCTTTCTCAACTCTCCCGGATTTACGGATGAGATGACCCATGTGGTGCTGGCCGTTGGGCTGTCGGAGGCACCGCAAGCACCGCAATCGGTGGAGGAGGAAGACATGGAGGTGCGCGTAGTTCCCATCGGCGCCATTGAGGACTTCTCAGCTCTCAGCGGATTCACCGATGGTAAGTCGATCGTCGGTATTG
The DNA here is from genome assembly GCF_027319265.1 of Ferrimicrobium sp. NCBI lineage: Bacteria > Bacillati > Actinomycetota > Acidimicrobiia > Acidimicrobiales > Acidimicrobiaceae > Ferrimicrobium > Ferrimicrobium sp. The sequence continues at coordinate 184,295 of NZ_DAHVNP010000031.1, forward strand.
CCTTGGCTAAGTTGCATCTCATGTCGCACCGGGAGGAGCTGTCGTCGTATATTGACTCGCCCGAGGTTCGTGGACGCCTTCACTGAGCTACTAGGTGCTCCACTCGTCGATGAGTTTTTGGTATTTCTCGCCGTCATGGGGGAACGCAGTGAACTCACGGTGGTGGCATATCGCGCTGATCTGGCGCGGTTACTCCGTCATCTCGCCGCGACCAATACATCGCTGCTGGAGGCGACCCAACGAGATATTGACGATTTTCTGGCCGCCTACCAACAGGCGACATCCGCTCGCAGCGCTGCGAGGGCTGCTTCGGCCATTCGAGGGCTCTATAGCCATCTGATCACCTCCGAGTACCTCACTCGGGATCCAACGGAGGGTATTCGCCTCCACAACACGATACCATCGTTGCCAAAGGCGCTCTCGATCGCTGAGACCGAGATGCTGCTCGAGAGCGTTGGGGTTGAGGACGCGCTTGGATCGAGGGATCGGGCTATGCTCGAGGTGTTGTACGCCTCTGGCATGCGCATCTCGGAACTCATCGGACTCAACATTGGGGACCTGCGAGAGGAGTCCTTTTGGCTCACGGTCTCCGGAAAGGGTGCCAAGGAGAGGCTGGTGCCGATACCACCGATTGCCGCGCGCCAGCTCACCCGTTATCTTGAGCTATATCGGCGCCAACTCCTCGGGCCTCATCGCGATGAAGCAGCGGTGTTTGTCAATCGTCGCGGGGCTCGCCTCACTCGCCAAGGTGCTTGGTTTGCACTCAAGCAACGTGCGCAAGCGGTAGGCCTCGATTACAAGTTCTCGCCACACACCCTGCGCCATTCGTGTGCGACGCACCTCGTCGAGGCTGGCGCTGATCTACGGGTGGTGCAGGAGCTGCTGGGGCACGCCTCTGTTGCGACGACAGAGATCTATACCAAAGTCTCCATTGCCCATCTCACCAAGGTTTACCACGCGTATCATCCCCGGGCCACGTTATAGGGAACACGTGATAGCGAAAGGCTGGCTTTGCCACATGATGCCACCGATCAACGAGGCGTTCGTACTCAGTCCAAGGAGCTATTGGTCGGCGCGATTGCCTGGTTCGCCTGCATACCCTGTACGTTTTCCAGGGACACGTCCTGGTCTGCAGGGGCCGTGGTCTTCTGTCGTTGCTTGAGTTGTTCACGTTCAATCTGTTTGAGGACCGTTAGCGCCTCTTGATGCATGGGGGAATCGACCGGAGTACGCGAAAGGGTCTGTTGTGCCCAGTAGTACTCTTTGGGCATGCCTTCGCCCCGTGTCGACAGAGGGAACGCGTCGCTGCTCGCATCCATCCTTCGGTGCGCGCGATCCTCGGAGGCGATCCAGCTTCCAATCACGATCGCAAGACCTATCGTGGTCATGGCTTCACCCGCCCCCCAGAGAACCTGCCCTCCGGCGTGCCAGTTGCCGAGGGAGTAGATCGTCGGCGCGAGGGAGACCTTGTTTGAACTGATGGTGATGCCAAGAAACGTCTCAAATGGTATCCCAATCGCAAGCGAGAAGATTCTCCCACCAAAGCCAAGGCGCCAGTGCAAAATGGTGTCCTTGCCGATGATTGGCCACCAGAAGAGGACTCCACCAGCAAAAAACATGATGTTCAAGATGTCCATTAGCCACATGTGAGCCATTGCGAAGCCGACGGCGGTTGAGGTGAAGAACCACCACATGACCCCGTAATACAGGACAAAAACCACGAGAGGGAAGGTGAGGAACTGGAGAAAGCGCGAGTGCAAGAACCCGTCGATGAGTCGACGGGTATGCTTCTTTGAGGTCTGTAGTGCCAACGTGACGGGAGCGGCGAGTGAGAGCAGACCCGGTGCCACGATCATCAAGAGAAGGTGCTGGGCGATGTGGGCAGTAAAATAATGCATCACGTAGACCGAAACCGGTCCGCCAAGGGCGTACTCGATGGCAAAGGCGCCGCCGACGAAGGCTCCCACACGAGCATTCGACCACTTTCGACCCTTTGCCCGCACTTTGATGACGCTATCGAGATACCACGACGTTAGCGCAATGAGGAAAAATAACACGGCGATCGAGAACGGGCTGAGCGACCACGCGGTCAACAACCCTAGATAGTGAAAAGTATCCACCACACCTCCTCGTTCTTATGCTAGAGCATTCACCCCTCGTACTCCAACACGTTGCCCCCCGAATTGTCATGCTAGAGATCGGAGGTGGCGGCGGAATGATGACGCACCCGTTTGCGACCTGAGAGAGGCGTTCCCAGCGGGTACGCCTCTTCCCCTATACTGTGGATGTGGGAATTGATGGGAGCTACGTGATCGCCTTCGGCGGCGGAGTGATCTCGTTCCTGTCTCCATGCGTGCTCCCCCTTGTCCCTGCCTACCTGTCCGTGGTGTCGGGACTCGATGCACAAGAGATCGCCTCAGGCAGCGTCTTACAGCTCCGTAAGGTCACCACCTCGACGCTCTTGTTCGCGGCCGGCTTCACCGTCGTCTTCACCGCCCTTGGACTCACCGCATCGGCGCTCGGTCAGGAACTCGCTCGCGATCATGTCGCCATCGAACGCATCGGAGGGGTCGTCCTTATCGTCATGGCGCTCTTCTTGTTGGTAACCCAGTTTCTGTCGGCCCCGCAACTCGCTATGGAACGCCGTTTTCATCCCTCATTGCAGCGCTACGGCAAGTTCGCTGCACCGGTGGCAGGAATGGCGTTTGCCTTTGGTTGGACACCCTGTATCGGGCCCATCCTTGGCTCAGTCTTGGCGATCGCAGCGACCCAAGCATTACTGATCAAGGGTGCTATCTTGCTGCTCGCGTATTCGGCGGGATTGGCGGTTCCGTTTCTAGTGACTGGGCTTGTCTTCTCCAGAGCTGTCGGGGCGCTCAAGTTTCTCAAACAACACACTCGCATTCTCACGATTGGCTCTGCCGTCGTGCTGTTGGTGTTTGGCGTCGTTATGGCGCTCAATGAGTTCTCGTGGATCACCAGTCACCTCCAGTCGCTCGCTTCAGCCGTTGGGCTCTCGTCGCTCAACCGTCTTGGCTAGGCACCAGTGGGTGTACGGCTGGATGACGCAGTCATGGCCAAGCCCTGGAGCAGATACTTGGAGTTGATCTATAAAGCGCCGACATGCCAGGGGGAGGAACCACGGCATGATGACGGTCACGACTAGAATAGCCAACATGGTAGAGGTCGAGGTTGCAGGTGTCAAGGTGGATCTTCGCTCGAACTCGCCGGTGCTGTTGTTGCAAGAGCTGACTGCCCCGTACCGTGTAGTGCCAATCTTCATTGGTGTCCCTGAGGCAAATGCGATAGATCTCGCCATCGCCAACGTTGATCCGCCCCGTCCATTGACCCACGATCTCGCGTGCACCTTACTTGACGTGCTCGATGCCAGAATCTCCCAGGTTGTGGTCACCGAGGTTCGTAACGGGACCTACTACGCCGAGATCACGCTCATTGCCAACGGCATCGAACACCGTGTGAGTGCTCGTCCCTCAGATTCGGTGGCGCTGGCGATACGTAGTGGGGCCGCCATCTTTGTGGATGATGCGGTCATGAACTCCGAGGGGACGGTTTTTGATGATACCCAGCAAGCCGACTCCGGACCCGAAGTCGTACAGGAGGAGATCGTCGGCGAATTTCGTGACTTCCTCAAGTCGATACGACCGGAGGATTTTTCCGAGTAGGTAACCCGCTACGTCGGTACGTTAGCAGGCCACGATACCGGCCAACGTTCATCCGTATAATGTCGCCTTGCTGCGATTGCAAATCGAGGGATTCACCTCTCCTTGTCGCTTTTTTAACTACGCTACAGAGGAAAACAAGGAGGTCCTATCCAGTGAAGGTGGCGCTCATCGTCGTTGGCGTGCTCATTGTTTGCATCGTCGGTGCCTACTTCGTATCCACTTCGCTCGGCGTGGCGGCAACCATTGGGGGTACTTTCTTCATGATTGTCTTTGGCTTAGCCCTCTTTCGTCGCCCACTCCGTGACGAGGATGAGCTCTATGATGAAGGCACGACTCATGACGATTGATCCGTCAACCTTTTGAGGCTGACCAGCGCATTCTCGAGCAGCAGGCCACGTAGACCCGAGCTGAGTTCAACAAGCTCTTCTAGCTCCTCACCAGCTCGCCGTCGACCCTCTGGGCTCCGTTGACGAACGAGCGGCATGAGGAGCTGTTCGATGAGCCCCACCTCGCGATCGGTAGAGGTGCGATAGTGTCGTAGGTGTCGCGGTTCAAGTCCGAACTTGGCAAAGGAGTGAATAGTTCGGGCGATCTCTATCTCGATAGGGGCGAAGTGACGTTGACCAGCGACGGTAACGCCGGCGATGAGCCCGTTACGAATCATCTCATCGATGGCAGTGGCTGGAGCCCCAGTAAGGCGGGCGAGTTCATCGATGGGAAACAGCTCTGGTCGACTAGTGGAGAGCGGGGCATCGTCGCTGTGAGCGACCTCCGGGGTCGACGGTTCTTCGGTCTCCTGGGAAAATAGGTCGACGCGCGTGTCCGCATCGAGATGTTCCTTGATTTTGCGAAGCGGCATGTAGGTCGATTTTTGGAGCCGCAGGACCTCGCAGAGCCGTTCTATGTCTGGCTGGTAAAACTTTCGGTACCCGGCGGCATTGCGCTCGGGTGCGATCAACCCTTGGCTCTCGAGAAAACGAATCTTGGAGATCGTCACCTCGGGGAACTCCTGTTGGAGGAGCGTGAGCACCTCTTTGATGGAAAATTCTTTTGCTGATTCCCCTCGCAAAACCTCCCAGCGCGGCGTTGTCAGCTTCCCTGACCCTGCTGCAGGAATAACAGGCGGAACTTGCCGATCTGTATCTCGTTGCCCGGGCACAATTTCTCCTCCTCCACCCGCTCTCGGTCCACATAGGTCCCGTTGAGCGAACCAGCATCTTTGATGTAGTACCCCTCATCACGCAGTTCCACCTCCGCGTGGCGTCGGGAGACGGTCACATCGTTCAAGAAGATATCACTATCAGGATGTCGGCCGATACTCATGATCTTGCGATCCAACTGAAACCATGAACCTGCCTCCTGTCCAATCTGGATCATCAGATACCCGTAGCCGCCCGTAGGGGCAGGCTCCATGCTCTCCGTCCCCTCCTCTTGAACGAGCACGGATGGATCGATGACATCGAGTGACCCAGTAGTCTCCTCGGGGCGCTCAAGCAGCCGCGCACCGCAGGCAGCACAAAAATGAGCTGATGGTGGATTCACTTCAAGGCACTGCGGGCAGGTTGACATGTTCTACTCGCTGTGGAGCAGTTTGCGGTAGGCCTCGAGATCGAGCAGTTGTTCGGTTGTGCCGGCAGTGACGGTGATCCGGCAGATCCAACCCTCCCCATAGGGGTCGCTGTTGAGTAGCTCAGGGCGGGTGTTGAGTTCTTCGTTAACCTCGGCGATGACACCTGCGACCGGTGCAAAGATATCGGAGACGGACTTTGTTGACTCGACTTCAGCGATCGAATCGCCGACGGCGACGGATCTTCCTAGTTCCGGAAGTCCTACGAAGACGACATCACCGAGGGCATCCTGGGCGTAGTCGGTGATCCCCATCGTTGCGGTACCGCCATCACTCAGGACCCACTCGTGCTCGGCGGTGTATTGAAGATGTTCTGGAAAGTTCATAGTTGCCAAGGCTAACGGCTAATCGGCGTCGGTGCTGACTCGCAGCGAAAAAAACTGAGAATCATCATCATTGTGCGCCTTCACGTAGGGGCACGATGAGATCTATGACAGGTGAGGAGCACTATCACGGATGGTGCGCACCTGTTCATGAAGCTTGGCGATCATGGCATTCGCAGCAGCATCGTCGTCGTCAGAGACCCAGACCTTCAAGAGGGGCTCTTGTTGGTCTGGCGCGATGAGCCAAAACCGATCACCGTCACCGACGCGTATTCCGTCAATCACGATCAGTTGTTCGTTGGAGTCAGACTCAGCCCGCGTTCGCAACTCCCGCATGGTGTAGCCCATCTGCGCATAGCTCACTGAAATCTCATCCACGTGGACCTTTGGCACCTGGATGCCCCTGCGCAGCCTCGACAGCGGCTGGCGGACATGCTCGAGCCCTGAGAGCAAATAGGCGAGGCTCACGGCCGCATCGGGAACCGAGGTGAGATTGGAGAACAGGAAAAGTCCTTGCCCGCCCACGCCGAGCGCTGGGACTCCGCTTGCGCGCACGCGACGACTGATATCGTTTAAGTCCAGTCCGGCCCAGGTAAAGGTGATAGCTGCATCATTGGCTAACTTCTCCAACGTGCTTGGCATGTTGACAGGCGCCACCACCTCCTGGATCCCATCACTTTGGATGACCAGTTTGGTCAAGAGTGCCGCGAGTTCAGCATCGCTGAGCGTGACCCCTTCGTCATCGATGACGGTGATACGCTCCGCCCCAGCGTCGACTAGGAGGCCCAGCTGTGCCGAGGATGCGACGACGAGGCGGGCGAGGGACTGGAGTTGAGCGTGGGCATCATGGGTGATTGATCGAATCGTCGATGGATAGGAGTTGACGGCGAGGACATCCATGCCCAGTGAACTGAGCACCTGAGGAAGCGAGAGATTGCCGCTTCCAAAGGAGAAATCGATCACGACTTTTGCACCCAGGTTACGGATGCGCGTCATGGGGAGCTGCGCGTTGAGCTCAGCCTTCCAGCTCTCAAAGGAGCGCGGGTAGGCACGCAGGTCACCGACCTCTGAACCTGAGACACGTCGGAAGTCCTCCCGCTCCAGCGCACGCTCGATCTTGCGACGATCACCCGAGGGAAGGTCACACCCAACTTCATTGACCAGATGGATGAGGATCGCCTGTGGGTCCTGGGGGTCGAGGGCGACGCGAACGCCGGCCCGGCTGTCGGAGCGAGCAACCAGGTGCCGCAGAACCGGGAGCGTCGAGACCTCTAAGTCCTCAACATCCATCCCCACCGAGTTAAAGCCGACCATCATGGCGCGTTTGATCGCGCGGGCGGATCGCGAGGTATCCCGTGCGGCCATCACGACGGAGTGCAAGGGCAGCATGGAACCATAGGCCATCGCGATACGGCACGCGAGCTCTGGGGTAATGTCGATGTTGGCCAGCCCGGCGATGCCTAGTGGGCCAAAGACAGTGCGGGGTGAACCCGCTTCCCAAACGATCGAGTTGGTGACGGTAGAGAGCGGTTCAATCTTCTTGGCTGGGTAGATCTTGATGTCGGGGGCTAAGACAGCTTCGCGGCCGACGTAGACCCCATCGGCGATGATCACTCCATCGTTGACGACGGAGCGGGAACGGATCTCCGCGCCTCGACCGAGAATGGCGGCCCTGATGCGAGACGCCTCGCCGACAAAGACATGGTCAAAAACCACACTTCCAGAGAGCACGGAGCCCGTCTCAATGCGCGCATTGTCCCCGAGGATCGTGTAGGGACGAACCTCAACGCCAGGCCCGAGATAGACGTAGTTGCCGATCAGTGCGGGCCCTTCAATCTTGGCAGTCGGATGCACTTCGCAATCCTTGCCGATCATGACGCCGCCCTGAAAGCTAAAACCCTCCAAGTGCGTCTGGCTACGACCGTCGAGGACGTCGCGTCCTGTCTGGAAAAACCCTCCGAAGGTGCCAACGTCGGCCCAATACCCTTCGGACACGTAGCCGTAGAGAGCCTCACCGTCAGCGAGGAGGCCAGGGAACACCTCGCTCGAGAAGTCAACGGGTCGATCTGTCGGGATAGTGTCTAAAACCTCGGGCTCTAGCACATAGATGCCGGTGTTGACGGTATCGGTGAAGACCTCACCCCAGGTCGGCTTTTCAATCAGTTGTTCGACCTTTCCGGTGGTATCGGTCGCCACGATACCAAACTCGGTTGGTGCGTCTACGGAGGTGAGCACCATAGTCGCCTTGGCGTTGCGGTGTTGGTGAAACGCGATCGCCTCGCTCAGATTGATATCGGTGAGAACATCCCCGCTGAGGACGAGAAAAGTGCCACGCACAAGATGCCTGGCGTGGGCTACCGCGCCTGCGGTACCAAGGGGTGTCTCCTCTTGTAGGTAGCGCACTGACACACCAAATTCGGCGCCATCACCAAGGTAGTTACGGATGGCGTTGCCAAGATATGCGACCGTCACAATGATATCGGTAACGCCATGCGCTGCCAGTAGCTCCACGACATGCCCGATCATTGGTTTGTTGGCGATTGGCAACATCGGCTTTGGTGTCGTGCTCGTGAGCGGCCGTAGTCGGGTCCCTTCTCCTCCCGCGATAATGACTGCCTGCATGCAAACCTCCTATGTGACCGACGATCCTGTACGGTCTTGCTAGGGCAGTTCCTCCGGATGAGCTGTTCTCGCAAAGTTTAGGGCGTAGAACACCAGTGCAACGTAGAGCAGCACCACTGCCAAGGTCATCAGGGCGACTGCTGTCTCCTTCACGATCGGCTGGTGCAGGCCGTCACCAAGAACTACCAAAGGAAATCCTAGCAGCAAGCCAAAGGTGCCCGCCTTGCCGATCCAGACCACGTCGTTGCGATGACGGTGGATGAGCAGGTCAGCAAGGACTGTGATCCCAACAAGTATCTCCCGTAGAAGCACAATGACGAGAAGCCAGGTCGGAACGAGGTGGTCCAAGAGCGCAGCGATGGCCACCACGATGAGGACGACGCGGTCCGAAAGTGGATCAAAGATCTTGCCAAAGGTCGTCACCGCACCAGTACGACGCGCGACGTAGCCATCGAGAAAGTCAGTGATGCCCATCACCGCGAGCAGGATTGCGGCGGCGATGTCGTGTCGCCCGTGTGAGAGCAGAATCCACACAGGAAGCAGGAGGAGTACGCGAAGTGCCGTGATGAGCGAAGGGATCGCCGTGCGTGTGATGGCCAATAGCCGATGCTTGTTCACGGCTCTTAGCATAGACCTCGCCGTCGATTGTGGGAATTCTCCGTTTAGTCAAACAGCCTACAGTACAATAGAGGTGTGCCACAGGGATCCATGCTTTCACTCGTTGTCTTCCCATCGACCATCGTTTTGATGGGAATCGTGGCGTTTCTAGTCGGTTGGCGGCGACATACTCGATTCATGAATTCGATACGAGCAAGGCGTGCGGCAGAGTTTAACGCGAATCATCTCTCGCAGACGATGGCCTATGAGCCCGAGGTGCTCATCACCAACGTGATGCGTGCGGAGGAATCAGTCCTCATCGGGTACCAACCGTATCTGCATGCCGCCCAGGACGTAGCTAAGGCACAAGGCACCTTTGTCGCGTTTGGCTCGGACGCTGGGGTCTTCGAACGGCTAGAGAACTGGTGCACGCAGCAGGCCTGCATTCGCGTTGAACTCGATCACCTGGGCAACCGACTCCGCCTGTCTCGCTCCTATACCACTGAAGAAGTCGAACTCTCGATGGTGCCAAAGAAGAATGTGGGGTGATGGCGGGTCTGACGGTTAGCATGTGAGAAGTGACGAAGACCACTGCTCTCCACGCCACCCACCTCGGGCTTGGCGCAAAAATGACGCAATTTGGTGGCTACGAAATGCCGCTAGCCTATCCAGGGGGCACATTGGCGGAACACCTCGCGGTGCGTGAGGACGCTGGGGTCTTTGATGTCAGCCATCTAGGCACCGTCGAGGTCGTCGGTACTGACGCCTTTGGGCGCCTTCAAGCCGCGCTGACCAATGACCTCAGTCGGATAGGGCCTCGCCGCGCACAATATACCCACCTGCTCGATGACGATGGCTCTGTCTTGGATGATATCATCGTCTGGTGGCTCGACGATGATCGCTTTCAGGTGATGCCCAATGCGGCCAACACGGCGAATGTGCTAGCCAGTATCGGTGGAGATGACATCACCCACGACAGGACGATTCTCGCCGTCCAAGGACCTTTGGCACGCGGGTATGTCCGCGGTGTGTTAGCCGTCGAAGAGCTGCCGGCCAAGAACCGTATCGTCGCTGGGACCTACCGGGGTGCTTCGGTTCTCATCGCGGGAACGGGGTATACCGGAGGCGATGGGGTAGAGCTATTCCTCCCTAACGCCGTTGCCGAGGAGTGTTTTCTCGCACTCGTCGAGGCGGGCGTCTCCCCGTGTGGGCTTGGGTCACGCGATACCCTTCGACTTGAAGCAGGGTTACCACTCCATGGTCACGAGCTCGGCAATGGTCTCACCCCCTTGAATGCGCGGCTCGATTGGGTGGTGAAGTTCGATAAAGGTGATTTCCCTGGCAAAGGAGCCTTGCTCGAACAGCGACGTCGAGGAGTCTCCCCCCTCCTCGCTGGATTGCGTTCGGGTTCGCGCGCTCCGTTGCGCACCGGGGAGCGTGTCTACGCTGGCGATGTCGAGGTCGGATGGGTCTCAAGTGGTGGATTTTCACCGCTGCTCAAGGAAGGCATCGGACTGGCCTTCCTCGACGCTGATGCCCCAGACGCGCTGCACCTGCGGCGTGGTGCCTCCACCATTGCACTCCAGCGATGCACCTACCCCTTCGTTGACCTCCCTCGGTAAGAAGCAGGGCGCAAGCAGCATCCAGACGGGCGCACTAGAGTGGATAGCGGCGTTGTGGGTCACCGGTTGTCAGGGTCCTATAGGCCATACTGATTGAATGGAGAAGGAGGATCGGTTGCCATCTTTCGCGCCGCACACCGATGAAGAGATCCAACAGATGTTGGCAGATCTGGGGATGAGCTCCCTCCAAGAACTCTACTCCTCGATACCTGCTGCACTGTTGCGGACCGAGCCCCTTGCACTTGCCAAGGATCAGTCGGAGATCGAAGTCCTTGAACAATTCGCCCAGTATGGTGCCGAGAACGCCGCCGTGCGCACCGTCCTAGTGAACTTTGCGGGAGGTGGTGCCTACGACCATGATCTCTCCGCCGCCGCACGCCACCTCGGCACCCAATCCGCCTTTGTCACTGCCTACACTCCGTATCAACCGGAGGTGGCTCAGGGTGTTCTCCAGGCTCTTTTTGAGTTTCAGACGATCATCGCGCGTCTTTTTGGTTTGCCGATCGCCAATGCATCCCTCTATGACGGGGCAGCCAGTCTGGTTGAGGCGGTGAATATGGCAGTCGGCTTCACCAAGGAGCGACGCATCCTTGTCTCGGCCGGCGTGAACCCCGCCTATCGCGAGGCGCTCGCCACCTTTGGCGCCGGTACCCGTCTGTCACTCGAGACGATCGAACTCGGCGCCGGTGACGCCACGTCGTTTCCGTTCACAGAAGATGGGGCAGATGGCTCCAAGGCTGGAGCGGTGATCGTTGGCTACCCTAACTACTTCGGCGCCATCGAAGACCTCAAGGCCGCGCGGGCATTGGCCGATCGACGCGGGGCGCTGCTGATCGTGGTCGCTGACCCCATTGCGCTCGGACTCCTTCGCTCTCCTGGGGAGTTTGGTGCGGACATCGTGGTGGGGGAGGGCCAATCGCTTGGCATACCGCTGTCCTTTGGTGGTCCGTATCTAGGCCTCTTCGCTGCGAAGAGCGAATATGTCCGATTGATGCCAGGGCGGCTCGTTGGCGAGACCCTCGATCAGGAGGGACGACGGGCATTTGTGACGACACTTCGAACCCGTGAGCAGGATATTCGTCGTGAGAAGGCGACATCGAATGTCTGCACCAATCAAACACTCATGGCTATCCAAGCCGCCATCCACATGGCGTGGCTTGGCAAACAAGGGTTTGGACTCCTCGCTCGCCGGAACTACGATGGCGCCCACTACCTTGCGGAGCGGCTCGAAGAGATCGGTCTGGCGCCGAGCACCACCCATTTTGTTCGTGAGTTCACGGTGCGTACCCCGATCAGTGCTACCGAGTTGCAGCATCGACTCCTTACCCATGGTTTTCTCGCTGGGGTCGTACCTCCAGGGTTTGATGATCGACTGGTCATTGCCGTCACTGAGGCACGCCGACGGGTAGAGATCGATAGTTTTGTTGATACGATTGCGAAGGAGCTGCGATGAGATTCGCTTCGACCAGTGCCCCAGGTGGACGGGCTCGTTCAGCGCCACTCGTTGGCGATGCTGAGGAGCCAACGATCTTTGAACTTTCGGTTCCGACACGCCGCGCCTTCTCCCTCCGTGACACTGAGGTCCCAGCGATGGATCTTGCGCCGATTGCGGCATGGATTCGCGATGAGCCAGTCGAGCTGCCGGAGGTGTCTGAGCGAGACCTCGTTGCTCACTACACACGCCTTGCGAGCAGAAACTACTCGGTCGACCTTGGTGCGTATCCTTTGGGTTCGTGCACGATGAAGTACAACCCAAAGTTTGCAGATCAGGTAGCTAGCATCGACGGACTTGCTAACGTCCACCCAGCCACACCACCAGAGGCCATTCAGGGTTGGCTGCGACTCTTTCATGAGCTCGAACGCTATGTGTGTGAAATTACCGGTATGGCTCAAGCAACGCTGCAACCGCCGGCGGGAGCTAGCGGTGAACTGACTGGACTGTTGATCATGCGTGCCTACCACGCGTCACGCGGCCGCTCACCGCGGAAGGTGGTTATTCCGGACTCTGCACACGGAACTAATCCTGCCTCGGTATCGCTCGCCGGATTTGAAGCTGTCACCGTTCCAAGTGGCGCCAATGGACTGGTGGACTTGGCGAAGCTGCGCGATCTTGTCGATGCTGATACCGCCGGCATCATGCTCACGAATCCCAATACCCTCGGTCTTTTTGAGGAGGAGATCCGCGAGATACTCGCGGTGATCCACTCGGTGGATGGCCTTGCCTACTACGACGGAGCGAACCTCAATGCGATTGTCGGTGTCGCACGTCCCGGTGATATGGGGTTTGACATCGTCCACTCCAATCTCCACAAAACCTTTGCAACACCCCACGGAGGTGGGGGCCCAGGAGCTGGGCCGGTCGCGGTTGTCGAGCATCTTGCACAATTTCTCCCTGGTCCGCTCCCGCGCTCGCTCGATGGTGGTTCCTCGTACTCGTGGGTGACCCCGGAGCGCTCGATTGGACGGGTGCATGCCTTCTACGGGAACGCGGTGGTGCTCGCGCGTGCTCTGGCCTTCATGAAGTACCTCGGCAGCGATGGTATGCGGACCATGTCAGAGCTGGCAGTTCTGAACGCGAACTGGCTGCGTGCCCGGATAGCCGATTCTTTTGCAGTTGCCTACGAGCAACCCTGCATGCATGAGTTCGTCGTGTCGGCGGAGGCCCTCAAGGCCAAGACGGGTGTACGCGCGCTGGATGTGGCCAAGGCGCTTCTCGACAGTGGTTTCCATTCGCCCACCGTGTATTTCCCCCTTGTGGTGCACGAAGCACTGATGATCGAGCCAACCGAGACCGAGTCCCCGCAGACGCTTGAGGCGTTGGCGTTGGCCTTGGAAGAGATCGTCGCGACCTCCTACAAGGATGCAGAGGCGATCTTCGCGATGCCGCGCAACACCCCGGTTCGCCGTCTCGATGAGGCGCTTGCGGCGAGAAAGCCCATCCTTACTGAGGATCAGCGGCGTCTGTAGGAGCTGCCTGCTTACGCTTGGTGAGTGCGTGAAGATAGAGGGCCACCGTGAGTGCCAACACGACGAGTGTCTCGACGAGGAGTTCGGTCACGGCCGAGTGAAACTCTGGCGCATTTAACGCGTGATTGATCGTCGAGAGTTCGGCGCCGAGCACCAGGATGCGCCGCACAGAGGAGACGATCCCGATGATGAGGAAGGGTCGGAGTTGAAAGCCACCGTGCTTGAGGTGGTTGTAGACGGTACTCATGAGTTCTAGTAGGATGATGACAAACAGGATCTCATTAAGCGTGGCAACGAGCGATCGTGTGACGTCGGCGTCGAGATTGATGTCAATGAAGCTATGGGCCGCTTGGTAGAGAACAGCCGCGGCCATGAGGGCTAGGAACAACGCTACGATGAGATAAAACACCGTCTCGGTTCCAGAGATATAGTTCGCCAGCTTCGATGATTTGAGGGGGGAGTTACTCATGTGCAGGGTAGCATATCTGCTCCACTGGCGATCCTAGGTCGGCGATGATCGATTCCCGTCACCGACGAGCTCGCCTCGGCCTCGTATCGGTCACCGCGCTGTGGGGTGTGACCTTCTCGCTCAACCAAGTCGCGCTCCACTCGATGGGGGCGGCGACGCTGACGTTCCTCCGCTTTTTGGTAGCCTCCCTCTTCCTGCTGTTGGGCTTTGGCCTCCGTCGGTCGTTTTGGCAAGGCGTGAACCGCGCTGAACTCTTGGGCGGGCTGCTCACCGGGTCTCTGCTGTTTGGTGGCTACCTAACACAGACGGAGGGGCAACGCTTTCTTTCAGCATCGTTAGCGGGCTTTCTGACTGGTCTCTCGGTTGTACTGGTGCCGCTGATCCTGCTGGTATTGCATCGGGGTCTTACCCGCCGCCAGTTCGGTGCAACACTGATCGCGGCGGTCGGCCTCTACCTACTCGCAAGACCCCAAGGACACGAGGGCCTCCTTGGCATTGCGCTCCTCCTGGCCTGTGCGCTCTTCTTCGCCCTCCAACTCGTCGCCGTTGAATACTACCGTATCACCACAGCGGCTGTCATCCGCTTTACCCTTTTCCAGATGGCGACCGTCACCGCCTTAGCCGCCTTGGTGGCGATGGCACCTGGAGGAGGGGGGCTGTTGCCGCTGCACGCGTCCCAGGAGGCTTGGGCAACCGTCGCGATCAACGGTGTTGGTGCCTCAGCGCTCGGATTTATGGCCCAAACCTGGTCCTTGCGCTGGCTCAACTCGATTGAGATATCGGTGATCTACTCCCTTGAGCCCGTCTTCGCCGCCCTCGTTGCCCTCATCGCACTCCATCAACGGGAGGGTTTGGCCGTCTGGATCGGCGGTATAATCGTCGTAGTGGCCATGGTTCTTGTCTCTATCACTCCTCCAGGCGGGGCGACGTACCCCCAAGAGTCCTCTACCTAAGGGACTTAAGTCACACCTGCGCGTGGGTGTTGGTCTTTGACGGTGCTTCTCCCTACGATAAAGGACAAGATGAAGGTCCATGATGGTTGAGTATGCAGATCGCGACGCTGCGTTCAGTGGTGACGAGTCTCCAGTCCGTTTTGTTCGAGATTTTGTTGATCTCGATATGAACTGGGAGATGGCAGCGCTGCAGCTGACCCAACACCCCAACAGCTGGCTTGGAGAGTTGATCACTGGAACACGCCTCAGCCAGAGCCCCGTGCAGGCCCGTATGGGGCTGCGAGCTGCGAGGATTTTTGGTGCCTCCGTGGTGGTGACCCTTGCCGCACCGTCACGTTCGAGAGACAGCGTGATCTTCCCCATCACGTGGGCACCCGTCTCGGGATCGCGTCTGCTCCCGACCTTTGAGGGTATGCTAGGGATCTCACGCATGGAGGCTGAGATGAGCCAGCTCTGGCTCGAGGGCACCTATCGCGCGCCGCTCGGGAGACCTGGCCAGCTCATGGATCAAGCGGTCTTTCATCGACTGGCAGACTCGAGCATTCGTGGCTTTTTGTTGCGGCTGGCTCGTTCACTCAAGAATCAGGTCCCCGACGACGAGATTCCGTGATCGGGGAGAGCTTCTCTGGCGCCATGGCTGGTCTGGGTCGCAAACCGGCGGCTGGTTGTTGAGGCTCATTCAAGGAATTGAACGCGTATCCCATCGCGTTATGACCAGAGGCGCAGTAGGGTGATAGGCAAATGCGACTGGAGCCTTGATGAACGCACCTCGGCGGACGAAGATCGTCTGCAGTATCGGACCCGCCTCTCAAGATGTTGAGAGTCTTGTAGCACTTATCGAAGCCGGGATGAATGTGGCCCGCGTCAACATGTCCCATGGGACCTACGCCGAGCATACCATTACCATCGAGAACGTTCGCGAGGCGGCCAAACGAACTGGCCAGATCATCGGGATTCTCGGCGACCTCTGCGGACCGAAGTTGCGGATCACTGGGTTGCCAGCGCGTCTTCATCTCGTAAAGCCTGGGGATCAATTTATCCTTTCGGAGGGGGAACCCGAGGAGGTCCCCCAAAAACTTACCATTACGTCGCTCGGGGTCTTGGGCGAGGTCGCAGTGGGCGAAAGCATCGCCTTTGCGGACGGGGCAGTTCGTGGTGTCATCGAGGGTATCTCCGACGAAGGGGTCTCCGTACTCGTGACCCAGGGTGGCTCACTCGCGATGCGTAAAGGCGTAAACCTGCCCGACTCGCACCTCTCAATACCTGCGATGACCGACAAGGACTTTGCCGATGCCAGTTTTCTCCTCGAGCATGCTATCGACTTTCTTGCGTTATCATTTGTGGGAGGCCCCCAAGATCTCACGCTGGCTCGTGAATTTATCCGATCACACGCTACGACCCAAAACACGCCACGACTGGTCGCCAAGATCGAACGTCGTGATGCCCTTGGACATATCGGCGATATTATCGATGTTGCCGACGCGGTCATGGTGGCGAGAGGTGATCTAGGCGTTGAGATCCCGGTCGAGGAGGTGCCGATCGAGCAGAAGCGCATCATCCACATGGCCAACGCTCGCGGCAAGATGGTGATCACCGCCACACAGATGCTTGAGTCGATGATTAGCGCTCCAACCCCGACGAGGGCTGAGGCCTCTGATGTGGCCAATGCGATCCTCGACGGAACCGATGCGATCATGCTCTCCGCCGAGACGGCGGTTGGATCCTATCCTGTCGATGCGGTAGGGCAGATGGACCGGATTGCCCGCGCCACCGAGGGGATTGTATCGGACCAAAGCCTCACGCTGCTCACGCATCCCACCAGGACGATCCACTCAACCGCCGACGCGATTGGCTCCGCTGCCGCTGATCTGAGCCGGCATCTGCTGCTCAAGGTGGTGATCGCGGTGACGGAGTCTGGCCACTCCGCTCGGACGATCTCCCGGTATCGCCCAAGCGTACCGATCCTGGGGGCAACTCCGGATAGCTTCGCTGCGCGATCCTTGACGCTCAGCTACGGTGTGATTCCTGTCGTGATTCCCCGTTCCCCAAGCACGGAGGTCATGATCCAGGAGGCGATTGAGAATGCCATCGACCTCCACCTGTGCGTATCCGGAGATCTCTGCGCGCTGGTCGCCGGCATTCCCTTTGGTGTTCGCGGCACGACCAACTTGATCAAGGTCCAGATCGTAGGTGAGGGTTTCCTCTCGATTACCGATCGCTATCAAGATGACTAATCAACCGTCCCCGATTGAGTGAACGTCGCCACTGAGAACTTGTCAGGCGCACCTCAGCGCGGTGGGTGCTGTCTCGCCTCCGGAACCAGTCGGTACAGGATGACAAGGACTGCCAGGATGAGAATACCTGAGATCAGGTGACCCACAAGATTCGTAAGCGGGGTGACCAAGGCGACGACCACGACGAGAGCGGAGACGATGCTGGCGCCGAGAAGGAAGCTCCACTCAAGGGGACCCAACGTGGAACGCAAGGGCTCCGGTGAGCTAGCCAGAAGAAAGCCAATGAGGTCGAAGACGCCGAGGGGCACCAGGAGGAGGAGGTGTGCTGTCGTGCGAGGCGGACTGATGGCTACCATCGCAATTGGGCCAACTAGGCCGGTGGCGACCAAGAGCGAGGTACCCTCCTTCCCCCGGGTCGTGCCGATCACCGCTGTCAGGATGGTCACTGCACCGATGAACCACGTCGCGGTGGATCGCTGAGCCACGACGACAAGGGCTAACGCAACCCCAAGGACGATGAGGGCTAGACCACTGTATCTCGTCGAACTAGTCGACATGCGAGGGTCCTGGAGTGGGGGAGAGGGTTGGGTTCTCCAAGTCCACCACGCTGACACCAAGCCGCGTGATATCCTCGAGGAGCTGGCGGCGAATCAAGCCACCTAGTCGTTCGGCGTCGTCGCCATCGGTGGTCTGCGATCCTACGGGCCCGACGAGCGTCAGCGGATGCCCTGCAAAACGCAGGTCGCGTACTGCCTGTACCATTCGACGATCTTGGAGCGTGCTGAGGACTACGACCGCCGCTGACCGAGGGATTGCGTTTTGTGGCAGGAGATCGATGCGTTTGTCAGCAGCAGTCGCGTACGGACGAACCTGCAAGAGCCGCTCAGCGATCAACCGTTCCTGATAACGACCGGAGGCCGGAGGAATCCAACCGATGGTTCCACCAAAGACGACAAGACCCACGCGATCGTAGTTACGTAGATGCACCCGGGCCAGGTTGGACGCTACTTTGGTGAGGTTGGCTAACTGCACGGGTGAAAACGTGTCGAGGAAAATAACGAGATCAAGCGGGAGCTCGCTGCTGCGCTGGTTTAGCCACACCGTGCCGGTCCGGGCTGTTGCCTTCCAGTTGACGTCGGCCAGAACGTCGCCAGGACCTGCCTGGCGAACATCGACAAACTCGAGACCGGCGTGCGTCTTCTTGTTCGAGCGATGACGGCCAACGGCGAACTGTGCATCCACGGCTCGAGAGAGCGGACTGATCTCCTCGATAGCGGGAAAGACTTTGATAGGACCAGGTACCTCGGGGTGCACCACATCCTCAAAGAGTCCGAATGGTCCCTCCCTCACGAGGGTACTCGCCTCGAGGTGATGGCTTCCAAAACAGGGGAAGATGACGGTGATCATCGCCGACTCAGACGCGACTTCAGCGTCGCCCAAAAGAAGATCTCCGCTGCGCAGCTCGATCCGATAGCGCTGTGATCGAAGCGCCTCGAGGTTGATCCGGAACGTCATCGCATCTCCCTCGAAACACATCGCAGAGTCACCAGCCTCGAGTTTGACAGCACCGAAGGGTGTCCTCGGCCACAATAAACCGATGGCAACCAGGAGCATGAGGGGTGCACCGATGACGATGATGGCAGGGCCATCAATCACTGCGAAGATAAGGGTTACCCACGTAGCGAGCAACAACAGTGCAAATCGAGCTGTGTAGCGACGCTGCATTAATGTGGGTTGCTACCCTCGTTGAGGGCGACAGGTGCCGGCACCGCCTGCACCGCTTCGTTGACGATGCTCTCTCGGCGTACGCCACGTATCCACGCCTCGGGACTTAGTCGAATGCGATGGCCCAGTGCGGGCAGCGCCATGGCCTTCACATCCTCTGGAGTGACAAAATCTCGACCAGCTACCGCAGCCGATGCTCGAGCGAGCAAGGCGAGTGCGATGGCCCCTCGTGGGCTCGCGCCTAACGAGACTGACGAACGATCACGCGTGTAGCGCGTGAGCGCGACGATGTAGGCGACGATCGCGTTCGAGACAAAAACCTTAGGCAGTGTTCCTCGAACCTCTTGCAGCTGTTCGCTATCGAAGATCTGTCGCACCGACGTGTTTGCCAGCCCGGTTAGCAGGTGATCGTTCACGATCTGCTCCTCATCGGTCTGGCTGGGATAGCCGATTGTGGTAGCGGCGAGGAAGCGATCGACCTGGGCCTCTGGCAGTGGGTATGTTCCTTCGAACTCGATTGGGTTCTGAGTCGCGATCACGATAAAAGGGTCCGGTAGCGGGTAGGTGACGCCATCGACGGTGACTTGCGACTCTGCCATCGCCTCGAGCAGTGCTGACTGGGTCTTTGGCGAGGCACGATTGAGTTCGTCAGCAAGCAATATATTGGTAAATATTGGTCCCTTCCGAAACTGCATTTCCTGGTTCTTAGCATCCCAAATAGTCAGACCAATGATATCACTTGGCAGGAGATCTGGGGTGAATTGAATGCGTGCGAAACCAAGACCCAATGTCCCCGCCAGGCTACGCGCAAGTAGTGTCTTCGCCACGCCTGGCACGTCCTCTAAAAGTACATGGCCCCCGGCAAACACCGATGCAACGACCAGCTCCACTACACTATCTTTTCCATGAATAGCATGATTCATCTCATTGATAATGTCTCGTATGGTAGCGTGATATCTCGTTATTGCTGGTTCCAACTATCCTCCAGTAGTGAAAGCGCACGCTGTAGCAGATCGTCATCGAGCGCACGGGATCGGTCGACCTGTGAACTCCCTGTCGCCGAGAGAGATGTTCTCAGGTTAGTGATTTCGCTACTGGTTGACCTACGTTCGGCTGCGAAGAGAAGGTCATTCAAGATCGCGATCAAGTTCTGTGCCGCGGCTGTGTCAACGGTATAGGTGGCGAGCAAAATGTCGATGGGGTCAGGGTCAAGTGCGCGATCAAAGTTCCGCGACCGACTGCTTCCCAAGCTCCACCAGGCACGGGCCTCGAGGGGCAGCGAGGCAAGAATAAGCAGTACGCTGCTCGTGATGAGCACGGCCTGGATCGCCACCAGGGTGGAGATGATATGGAAAAAGGCAAGAGCGGCCCCCAGGGTGATGATAGCGAGTACACCAAGGATGGTTGGATTACGCATAGGTCGTGGATCTCGTACAAGCGGCGTCGAAAAGCGTGATGAGCGTGTAAGCGAGTTGTCCATCCCGCTGGCTGACGCGATGATTCGAGTAACGCGCCTCCACAAACAGGTTGGCCAGTGTTTGCAGCTCTAGCGGAGGAAATGGGAGGCTTGGCGCTAGCCTGCGTACAAATTCGATGGATGTTTCATAGCGCAAGCGCGTAAAGCCGATCTGTGCGAGGCGAGACTCCGCATACCCCCAGCAGGCAAGGATCTGATCACGGGGATCTTCGATGGTTTCGAGCTCTTGGATTGGGCGAAGTTGTCCACCGGTACCGGGTTGGCGGGTCAATGCGTGTTCACGACCAGCATAGCTACGGCGTCGTGCGCGTTGTCGCAGGAGTCCAGCAGCACTCAACACGACCAAGATGAGGAGACCGATAACGATGGGAAGCAGGTAGTTGAAGTGAGTGGGCACCGGTACGGGTCCCTTCGCATGGAGACCTGCACTCACCCTGGGCCGTTCGATCGATGCTTGTCGATGCTTGCGTCGCGGGGCGAGCGCATAGAACAGGAACCCGAGAAAGGCTAAGAAGAAGATTGCGCCAGTGGCGATGAGTATCCGCAACCACAGCGGGAAGGTGAAGGGACTCTGTTGACTGGTGAACCAGCGGGTGCCTTGTCCTGCGTTTCGGCGCAAGGCCGCGAAGACCAGCAGACCCACACCGACGACGAAGAGAACCATCAGTGCACTGATGAGTGCACGCACGAGAGCGGTCAGCAGGACGCGGTGATCGACTCCTGTGTGCACAGCCTTGCCAGCAGTGAGGCCCTCGACGCCCGTACCAACAATGAGTATCGCGGCGACAACAAGTGCGACCCATCGCCTTCCAAGTGCTTTGGATGAGGTCATTGGCCTCCCTCATGGCGCTCGAGACGTCGTACTGCCTCTTCGAGCTCTCGGAGGATGGCTCGCGAGTGCGCCCCAACCTGGCGCAATGGTTGCGCGGGAGACTCCTGCTTGTGGGCAAGCAGCTGGCGCTCGATCTTCTCCACCCGCGCGGCTAGTTCCTGATAGGTCGAGGTTAAGGACCGCAACTCATTCGCGTCAGACATTGATTCTCCCTCGTAAGCACGAAACGACCTATGGTAACGATATCACGTTACCCAGCGACGATCCATTGATGACCGATCGAAGGCACGACCGCATATCCCAGCATAGGTCGGCCGTCATCGATCCTACGAAGGTTCTGCCGCCACTGGTTGTACTTGAATGGTGCCACATTTGAGAGCCTGTACGGTGCCGCCAAAGGCTTGTATGGTCCCTGCCGGACCGGTAAGCGTGAGGTAGTGATAATCATTGGGTGGGGTGATCTCTAGCGCGGATGAGGTCGGACAAGACTCGTTACCGTACCCAGTTGCATTGGCGAACTGCATCATGAATGCGACCTTTGCATCATGGGCAAGCTTCACCGTCTTTTCGCTCGCTGGAGTTCGAACCACTCGGGTCGTCAACTTGGCGCCGCCTGTACCGAGAAGCTGAAGCCCAGGATAGCCGTACAAGGTGCAGGTGTTGTTGCCCGTATTCACCAGGGTATAGGTACGAATGGTGCTGCCCGCAGCACCCTCTACGGATACCATATGCGCCACCAGATTGGCTGACCGACAACGTCCTCCTCGATCCGCGGTCGAGGTATCGGTTGACTTCGTCGTTTTGTTGCTGGCCTTTGAGGAGTTCGTTTTACTCGTTGCACTTTGTGAAGTCGATGTCGGCTTCGATGAGGAGCCGCAGGCTGATAGCGTGAGGCCAGCGGTCAAGACAACAGTGGCACCGATAAGCGTTGGGCGTCGTAGGCCGGTCCTTAATCCCCAGGTTCTCTTCATATCGACTCCTCTCGCTTGGCCAACAGGGCACGTCCGAGGTTTCTTGACATCCGAACCACCCTAGGGTTTCTTGTCATTGGATCGGATCGCGCCGCCTAAAACCTAACTCCATGCTAGGCATTTCCCGCCACTTCCGCCGACACCTAGCTGCTTGTCTCCGGCATCTACCAGACTAGTGGGAATGGAAACTTCTACGAAGATCTATCGTCATCACGTGTTGTACCCAGCTGAGAGCAGACCTGGAAGGCAACGTCGTCGGGCAAGCGGTGGTGTCACGGTGCGTTGGTGAAGGCTACGGCCACGGCATGGGCGGGAAAGGCCAGTCAAAGCGATCGCCTGGGAGTCTTGCCGTACCAGTGACCGTTGCACCAGTAACGGTCGGGCGGGTCTTAAGGATCGCTGTTATCGGATGCGTGGGTCCGGGTCCAGTGGGCCTGTCCGAGCACTGGCCACTGGCTACTGTCGCGGATGGCCGCGACTTGACCGGTCTCGCAACCGTTGCACTGCACGCAAAGTTGTTGTGATCCATCGCATTGCCAAGATCGGATAAGGTGCATAGGCGCTGGCTATCGCTTGCAGGCGATGGCGAGCGTGCGATACCGTCGTTCTTGCTTATGGCTCCCATGAGCACCACCTCGATCACACCGAAAGGGCGGTAACAGCCATGCAATCCTAGCCGCGATATTACCCATCTGAAGCGAGCCCGGTCCTGGCGCACCGTACCACCGTTTGTTCACGGATAGAATTGCTACTAGAGCACCGTGAAGTTGGGTGGAGATGACGCCAGACACGTTGGATTGCTACCTTGGTGGAATTGGCCTTGCCATCATTGTGACCGTCGCCACCTGTCGTGTTGCGCGCACCGATCCTGGCGGCAAAGGAATCATAATCTCCCGAGTACTCGCCATCCTTCTCCTGGCAAAAGGTGCGTTGTGGTTTTATACAATCTTCACCGATGGACCTTGGCATGCGAGCTACGGGCTTCCCCTCTACCTCTGTGATTTTGCGGTCTTTGTTGCGGCAGCTGCCTGCTGGTGGCGCACTCCGCTCCTGGTTGAGGTCACCTATTTCTGGGCACTAGCGGGTGTGGTCCAGGCATTGATCACGCCCGATCTACCACGCACCCTCTCTCACTTACTGGTCTTTCAGTACACCTTTGGTCATCTCGCCGTGGTTGCAGCTGCTATCTACCTAGTCGTTGGACTCAAGATCTACCCTCGACGCTTCGCTATCGTCAAGGTCTATGGGGTTACGCTACTCTTCACCGCTGGTACCGGATTGATCGATTGGCTCACCGGTGGCAACTACATGTTCCTGCGAAGGACGCCACACTCTTGGAGTATTCTCAACCTCTTCGGACCGTGGCCTTGGTACATCGTCGTTGCAGGGCTCGTTGCTGTTGTCTTCTTCCTCGTTCTCAATCTCCCCTTCTGGTGGATGCGCAGAGAAGAGGCCGGTGTTCCAACGCAGAAAATGACGGTCAGCCCAGCCTCTGTCCGAGAGGGCCCGAGATAGCCGCGCCTCGCAAAACGGAGCCCCGAAGCTATATCGTGATAATCAGGTTGTGCTGATCGATTTGGTTAGTCATGAGTTGGAGCACGCGCTACACTGGGGGTGTTACGGAGGTGGGGTGCAGCCAAGTGAGCCTACAAGAACCTGGAGTGGTCGCGCAATTGCAATTGCGTTGGTGGTTGCCATCCTTGTGGTGACGTTGCCCATTATCATTCTTGTCGTTACCGCCAAGCCGGTCCATTCTGGTGGGTCGATAGCCCAACAAAGTATCAGTATCGTCGGTCGACAGTTCTAGGATGGACATGGGCCGATTGCTCGTTCCTCAGACGGGGAAAAGGGCGGCCGTCCCTCTGGCAATGTTGTTACTGAAATACATAGGGCTCATCGCTCCGGAGGGAGATATGTTTCCTCACAAAGAGGAGAACCTTGGCGATACTCGCACCTAGTATATAAGCGACTGGCAGGCTAATAATCGAGGCGAACACCCATGGATTGTGGTAATAATAACGTAGTGTTCCAGCAAACGCTATCCACAACGCTAGGGTGTACAAGTAGGGGCCAGGAGCATTCCGGGCCGCGAAAAGGGCTGAGCGATCACGAACATCGGTGAGAAGAAGATGAATCTTAGAAGTAGGATCAACTGTCGCTGCAATGTTTCCATCCTTACTCATCCTCTTGCAGTCGTGGATCACGCGGATAGTGAACATACAGGGGTGTCCATGAGCCTGACGGATAAGATCAGCAAGTCCTGCCATCCGTGACATAAGAGCGAACCCGTAGAGTAGGTCTACGTCATCGACTAGCTGCGCCATCGCAAAGCGATGCGACGCACTGGCACCAAAGGAATAGGTCACGATCTCGTCCCACCCGGGATAGAAATCGTGCTCGTTCGCCAACAAGGTTTCTAGCAGGCCTCGATCTTCGGTGAGGAAACGATCGAGAAGCTCGCCGGTTATCCCAACACGGTTGAGGGTGTCGCGAATCGGCGATCTTCCAACGGCGAGCATCGCCTGCAGCACGTGGATGACAGTAGTGTTTTGATATCCTCCGCCGTCCGATAATGATGCAGCGAATTCGAGGATTTCCTGTGCGCGAACCGACACGCCCCTGCCTGCGGCTCGGGACTGGCTGTTGGTCATGGTGCGCTCCTTTGTGGTCCATGAGACTCTATGAGAATCACAGGCTAACTCCTGTGATCATAGGCCATTGATGCCCCAGGACGCGGTGGTGGGTCTGCGGCAGTAGCTACCTCCATCCAATTGGGGCTGACGATATGCTCCCTGGTGGCTTCCGGTTCTTCAACGGTGGAGCCGTTACACCGGCTTGTTGGGTCACTGTAGCGCTCCTAGCAGGCGATAACCGATCACGTTTGGTCACGACAGAGCCGAAGGTCGATCAGTTGCCCTCCCGAAGCATCGAAAACGCGGTGCCGTCTGAGTACCCTCCTTCCGGTATCGAAATCGGCTTGCACTCGTGTTGCGTACGGAACCATGGCTATATCGGCCCAGCGACAGTAGGGCACCGGGGGCTGTTGGGCCACCGTATCCAGATCGAAGGCGTCGGCCTCGAAGATGAGGGCCAACGTTACATCCTCGTCGGATCTCATTGCGCACGAGAATGGCAACCCGAGCCCTAACTTCCTCGCCTTTGGTAGCACGACGAAACTCGCCAAATCGTATAGAAGTCCCCCAATCGTATCACTTGGACGTTGACCGTGAATGGGAAACTGAACCATGTCCCCATCACTATCCTCGGCGCGAACGATTCCTTCCCACGAGGTACGGATCTGGATTGAATGGAAAGCGTCGAACTGCTGGGCACGAGTGAGAGGCTTCTGCTTTTGTCGAGTCAACAGCCAGTGGGCGGAGGCTATGCCCAGGCGTACTGGTGCAAGAACACCTAGGATAACTTGCTCCTTGGTGAGCGGCTGCGACGCGCGCTGCCGAGCTCGCCAGGCCATGAACTCCACCAGCATCGAATCGAGGGCCAGACGGTCGATCTCGAGATCATACGAGAGCGTGAGTTCTCGTCCAACGAGTGACATCTCCATGAGTTCGTGACGGATATCGTCTGGGACTCGCGGTTCCCCCCTCTGGTAGTGCTCGACCATTGTTCCTCATTTTCTGCGCTAGACTGGCAAGGTCCGCTTCCTCCGCGCACCGGTTGCGGCTATGAAGTCGATGCTACATACCATCCTCAGTACCGGTATAGATTGCCTAAGGAATGGTGTAGATGTCACCATATTTTCACAAGACGCAGGACCTGCTCGGTGCAAGAGTATTTGAGGCCCATTGTTGCCTAGAGACCCGATGTGGGAACGAAGATAATCAGTTGGCATCCGAGTTTGATCAGCCAAGGACAACCTCGATGATATCTTGTGTACAGTTCGTGGATCCTCTTCACGTTTCATAGATCACAACCCGCCATTCAGTTTTCTTGCTAGCCGTCCATTCCAGCTTTTGTCCACTGAGCAGATCCACTGGTACCTCCGTCGAGAAGAATGTTTTGGCCCGTTTACCGCACTCAGGCTGAGAGGTTAGCATCTTTCCAGCAGTCTCAAATCGGATTCCCCCTGGGCCCTCGCATTCCCATTCAATGACGACTGGCTTTCGGATTGCTCCTAGACGGTTCCACATCTCCGAGGCATCTCCGTGCCCAGCATCTCTTACTGTTCGCATCGCACTACTAGGTACGGCCGGCAGCAACGGTAAATTCACGGTGTTCTTGGTGGCTACCGGCTTTGTCCCACAGGAACACAGTACAAGTGCCAATATGGTGATGGATACCGAAACGAGTATGGAGCGATGTTGGACTGCCTGACCCTTCACGATACTTGGTGAGTGCTCCTGGTACACGTTCTTTTCTACCCTTCGTATCCTCTGCCACCCATCTCTGGTTATGGCAGCCGACCTTGTTGGCAATGCCTCCACGTCCAACTACGAACGTACTAGATCATCGCGACGCTTGCACACCATCATCCGGTAGTTCCAAAAATTTAGTTTCTAGCAGGCGCTTGGGGAGGCTCAGTCTGAGAGTGCTCGTTGACGAGTGAAAGTGTGCGTCAGGCGTGCTCATAGCTGGGAATTCTCTGCTTGTGGATGTAGGAGGCCATGAAGTATATCAAGACAATTGCTACGTAATTGTAGTCTTCCGGTTCGCTAATCCCAACCCTTCTAGCATGGATAAGGTGGAGAGGGTCTGCATAGTGCGTTAGGGGAGACCTCCTTTGCCCGTCGTGCCTTCCCGATAGAACAGAGGCCTGGTGGGAGGTCAAACCCTCGTCATTGTTGTGGTGATCGACCAGCACGAGGGGTCGGTTTGGCCGGATCATCGCGATCTATCCAAAGGCAGAACCGTGTCCCGTATCGTGAGTAATTTCCACGCCTACACATCGAAGCAGTAGCTCCACCTTGCAGGGTCTTTATTCTCGGTAGCGTGACGCAGCGGTAGGGGATGTGGATCACTCCAGATGGTGCTAGGGATAGAATTCGCCTACTTCTTGGAAGGCCTGTCGTATTCGGTACGCCGTGAACACGAGTAACGATTGTCGTCGCCAGTGAACGACGTCGATGAGCTACCTGGGACCAATGGATGTGCACTTCGAGGAGGGAGAGCTGGAATTAGGGCTACTTCGGTACTCCACGACGGCAGCCTTGCGCCGTGAGAACCTGATGCCACAGGCAATCATTGATTGTCCTG
This sequence comes from Ferrimicrobium sp., assembly GCF_027319265.1. Classification (NCBI taxonomy): domain Bacteria; kingdom Bacillati; phylum Actinomycetota; class Acidimicrobiia; order Acidimicrobiales; family Acidimicrobiaceae; genus Ferrimicrobium; species Ferrimicrobium sp. The sequence continues at coordinate 211,608 of NZ_DAHVNP010000031.1, forward strand.
CGAACCCTCTACATCGGCGAAGGGAGGTCATTCGGTAGTTGTACAATGGGAACGGGACTGTTTACTACAACCGGGTGCAGGCTGTCAAGATGTTTTGTCATCCAAGCAGCCAGAGCAGCACGTTGATTATGGATAGAACCCCCAGGTGCGTACTGGTCTCCGGCAATCTTCTTTCTCATCTCTGTGGTTGTAAGCGCATCGCGGAGAAGATGGACGGCTTCCGGAGAGATAAAACTCTGTTTCGCAGTTTGACCACTGGGCAGCGACGGCGGTGGTGAACCCGCTACCAAGTACCCATGGTAGTTTTTCTGCGCCTGTTGGAGCGCAGTGGAATACGGTACCATTTGATTCGTCTTCGCCGCGTATTGTAAGAGCATCACATCCAGCGTTGCACTAGCAACGGCCTGCAATGAGTAGGACCTTGAAGACTGTTCGATTGACGTAACGACAGTCGTCTCAATCGTCGACATGCTCATCGACGGCGATACACGACTAACCAGATCGTTCACTTCGAAGCCATGCATCATTTGACCGATACCTGATGCAGATTCTGTATATCTCCCGTCGCTGACGGCGATGCCCTGGGCGGCTATTAGGGCGGCATCGGCTGATTGTGATGGCAACTTCGCCTAGGCCTGCTGGACTACCGCTGCGACCGCACCGCCCGGAACCGGTGAGGTTGGCTGTGATGGCGAAACGTCGCTCGATACCCGGTGACTATGGGCAACTGCTTGTTGTCGAGCCCCGCCTTCGATACTGACATAAGCAGCCAGCGCCCCAACACCTATGCAGGCGCCGACAGTCAGCATCACTACGCGCGAGCGCAACCGACGTGCATCGCGACCTGCGTTCTTGCCCATTTGTCACCACCCAAAAATCATGCTGTCTGCTTTAGGTATTACCGTTGACCGTGAATTGCTTCATCTTCAATAACTCAATAGTAGTCGCGAACTGCACCGAATTCAAGGCCCATCCACCAAGTGAGGCTGGACACTCAGCCCTTCCACGAGCGTCGTATTCAACTGGCGGCCATGATTGGCAATCGACAAGTGTAGCCTTTTTATCATCGGGCTAATCCACCCACTTGCGGGTCTCCCATTCAACAGCGATCTCGTCGGGAGACCAATCGCTCGGACGACTTCCGTCGTGTACAGGCCATTCAAACTCTTTAGCCAGAGCATTGTCATCGTGCGCACCCGTCGTTATGAGTCCAAGGTCGGATGGCAGCGGCCAGCCATCATTCCCGAACCCACAGCGATCGTGCGATCGCCATCTGCCGCTCCATTGACCTCGTATCGCTCAGTGATCTGACGCGCGGGCCAGGGCCGAGACCGCGGCGTAGCTACGTTGCGAGCCCAATGCTCGGAGTCAGACAGGCTACCACCGAAGCGCACTTCGGAGCAACGGGGTAGTTGAGGTGGTCCCTGCTATCAGGCGGTCCATCAAGCCCAGATCAATTCTGGTTCATGCTCCATGAGCGGACACTTGGTGCACACCGGAAATCTTCTCAGGCAGGACTTTCTCTACGCAATCCATAGCCATCAGAGCCCTCTGTCGCCAGGTCATTAGTCCTGGAAGACGAAACCGCGCGCCAGTGGAACCACACTAACGCGACAATGGACTCCAGATCTAGGCTTTAGCTGCTGCAACGTAATGCCGTCAAAGGGATGTCTTTGAAGGTAGAGGTCTCGGAGCTGGAGTATGTGACAAAATAGAGACTGTGCTTTCCCGTGATCGCCCCACCCATATTCTTTGGAATGATGCTGGTAGGTATTGTGCACCACTGGTGCGCATGAGGGGCGAGCAGGGCGCTCTTGGTGCCCTGTCCCAGACTTAAGAGATCCCCTGACCCCGGGAGGATGAGCGCAGTCGCACCCCAACTGGTTTGCTCAAGCGGAGAGACGCTTGAAGACTCCACTCCTGGTGGGGGCGGAACGCTACTCACCACCTGCCAATTGGCACCACCATCAGTGCTGCGACGCAGTGGGTAATAACTGGAATCATCGAGCAGGTACTCCGCTCCATGAACTGAGAAAAGTTCGTTGAGTCCACAAGCATTCACCACGCTTGGCCAACCTGGTTCCTTGAAGCTCTTCCCCTGATCCCCCGAGACGAGGATCGCTTCTTGCGATCCGTTCATTGCGCAGTTCGTCAAGTTTGTAATGGGGGAGAAGCGAACGCAAGGTCCAGACCGCGGACAGCGCAATCCACCCTGTTGCCAGCTAGTTCCGTTCAGGGTACGTTCGGCGATCACGCCATGATGTGGAACGCTGAAGTAGGCGCGGATGCCGGATTGTGTGGCTCGAAGGCCGGCGAAGCTCGTATCGCTGATTCCAGTAGGCGAGGGAATGATGGTCCACGTCGTGCCCTCATTGGTCGAGATGACGGGAAGATAGGAGAAGGCGGGAGACTGGCTGGGGATATCGATAGCGTAGGAGGCCGCTATCACGGTTTCTCCGCTGGAGGTGCGCAAAGCTGCAAGACCAGCACAGGACTCATTGCTCGCGACGGAGGTCGGCACTCCCTTGTTCTCCAAAAGCACAACAACACCCTTGGTGTCCACGGTACTGACCTTTCCATTGGACAGCATCCTGATCGCGTTCGCCTGACTTTGCGGGTTATAGCTACAGGTGAGCGCGACCCCGTTAGTTCCTCGTTCGGTAACAATTGGGGGATCAGCGCTCGTCTGGATAGCTGTAGGACCTTTGAGACTGATGGACTGGTACGTCAACGGGGTGATCATCCGCAACTTCACGGGGCTAAGGAGTAACGCGGTGCCGGTGCCAGACCGCGTGCGAGGCAGCTCATACACCCCTGCGCCAAGTGTCTTGCTGGGAAGTCGATCGACGATGTCAAACTGATCGACAAAGGGTTGGTTGTTGCCGATGATGGTGGTGAGTACCGAGGTGCCCTCCACCGGAATCATTTCGCCGGGGAGAACCTTGTCGGCCGGGAGGACGATCTGCGGCAGAACCGTCTTGACGGAGTGTGCGAAGGTGAGGGTCGTCGATCCCTCAGCGTGGCCCAGCCCACAGGCTTGCAATATCTTGAGACATTGAATCCCCACACGATAGTTACCAGCCTTCGGCGAAACGACCCGCAGCGGATAGTGTTCAAGCCAAGGAGCGCCTGGCGTAACGAAGGAGGTTTGAAACTCGGTTGAGGAGAGCCAATGCACTGGAACGCCATCGTAGTGCAACCCATCCACACAACCATCGAAACATAGATTGGCATGGCCTGGCTCTGGGGAAAGTGGCGTGCTGACACGACCAGAAACAGTTACTGTCGCCCCAGGTTTAACTGATGGAGGCGATACCGTGAGATCTACCGCTGGCTCGCTATGACCGGAGGGCACCGTGAAGCCCCCTTTTTCCGCCGCCGTTCCTCGCGGCATAGGGACTGCCTCGATACCGAGATAGTAAGTCCCCGAGGGGAGGTTGGGGATGCGGTAGCAGGACTTTGCAAGGCGCCCACTCATCGTCGCCGTCAGCGTACCGAGAGTACATCCTGCTTGCGACGCGCTGGTGGGAACAGCAGTAGGCTCCCGCCCAGAACGTGTTGGAGTGGTCGTACTCGTCGATTGCTGACGCGCGGCGGAGTGCTGATGAGTCGTAGCCGCGTGCGGTGACGTCGTCGAACCACAAGCAGCGAGTACCAACCCAAGAGCGGTAAGTACGATCACCCACCGCCGTCCCTGCATCCACAAAGCCAAGCCGACACCCCTTCCGCCAGTTGAGACTGATCAGAGTAACCCTAACAAAATACTGGTAAGTTCATCAGTTGGTTGTCGTGATTACTCTCAGGATTCTCAGCTAGTGAGTCGTTCGCTATGATGGACAGTTTGACGGCTTCATGCGCGTGCTGTGATCCTCTGTGCTCTTATTCCGATGCGTTTGTGATTCGGTGGTCCTTTACAACGCCGGACCCTTTTCACGATCCATCGTCGATCCGCTTCCACAGTGCGCCGATCGATGACGATTGCATTATCGCCGTTGCTCGTGGCACACTCTGGCCTGTCTCAATCAATATGATCTTCTCGGGACGCCCTGTCCTGCTGATTTAGAGCTGAAGAGAGTCCGGAAGGCGGCTGATGTGAGTTCATCATCGTAGTACCTTCGCCCGCCATCGCACGCTTGTGGTGAGTCAAGGTCCAGCAACTCGGGAGGAAAGCAGAGTCTGTTTGTCAGGGAGCTTCAGTGGTAACTGCAACGGGTATTGTGAAGCAAGACAGATGGGTTCTTTGGATCATGGAACCGGCCAAAGAAGTAACTGATTCACTGAAATCATTCAAAACACATCTCGAACCACCTGACACGTGTCGTGATGATGATTAAGATGTCGGTGTTAGCGGGGTCATTATCAATGATAACTCACAACCCCGACGTGGGAGGGCGTGACGCGCATAACGCACAAGAAACTCATCATGGTAGTTGCGTCTCTTGCCTTGATCTTTGCTGCAACCGGGAGCTTCACATTGACGAGGAGATCTGCACCGCACCTTGTTCCACTCAAGTCAATACCGACCTCCAAGAACACGGGGGGTCCACCGTGGGAGCCATCGCAGCGTGGAGGCGCGACCAGAAGTGCGATGGTAAGCTCTCCACTTTGTACGTCGAGCCAGCTTGAGACGCAGTACTGGACAAGTTTGCCGGGATTTGACAACCAGATGAGTGGCTTCAATCTCATCAATAGGTCAGGGCAGGCATGTTCGCTGCCGGTGTATCCTTCGTCTCTGAATCTGGCAAATGCGGACGGCACCCCAGCGACGATGCCGCTGCTACCCGGTCCGGCGGGGACAAAGGGATCGAGCGACTTCTTGGCCTATGGGTCCTCTTTAGCTCCCGCGACATCGTCATTTGGGATCCCTCTCAGCCCTGCTCCCATCACCCTCGCACCAGGTGGTACGGCAGTAGACATCCTTTTCGGTACCGTCGGTGTCAATCAGCAACCAGGAGATCCCGCTTGTATTTCTACACCCGTCGGAGGTAGCATCGCCGTCTCACTGGGAAATGGGTCCCCGGTACAGGTTCACATGCCTGCTAAAGCAGGGACGTCAAAGCCGCTAATTGATCCAACTGGAGCTCCCTTTTCGTCATGCACTGCAATGGCGTTCTCCCCGTTCCTCACCTGGAGTGAGGCGAGTAATCTCGTCGGTGCTCCATATACCCGCACTAGTCAAGGAGATCTCCCGCTCAAGTACACCGCGGCCTTTATTAACGCGCCGTAGGTGCCCCATATACCATCCGGACCCCAGGTTTCTACAGTGTGGTTCAGCGGCAAGAGATCAATGAAAGTAGGCTCCAGTGATTGAACGATTTCCCCGACGGATAGGCGGGACAGTAGCTCTCTTAGTGTCGGCCGTTACGATGGTCATCGCGCTTACCGGCACTGTGGCGTATGCTGGTGATATGCCAACAGGATATTGGTATGGCTCAGACGGCTCCGGGCCACCCCCTCAGGGGACGGGAGTCGAGTACACGATGCCGAACTGTGGTGGGGCGTATGGCTCGTATATAGGCCAGCTCAACCAAGTGAGTAGCGCTTTCAACGTTGCTTCAGATTAGAATGCGGCTAATACGAATTAGATATCAGGACACGGCGTCGGAAGCCAGAACTCTTATTTTATTGCACAACCTCAGTCAGGTCCTTCATACAACGGTACGGCTACTGAAGCAACATTCTGGGGTGAGTCTCAAGGTAATGCTGCGGTAGAAAACTGGGGTTCATTTTATGGTCAAAGTGGAATCAACTTACCGTCCAACCCGATAATTTATGCAGATCTTGAGAACTCGCAGTACACCTGGAATTCGGAGGCTACTTCACTAAATCGAGACGTCTTCAACGGATTCTGGAACGAGGTGCATCAGAAGCTCATCTCCATCAAGGGTACTCAACGGGAAATCTATGCTGGTGTGTATTCTTCCCCTTACTTCTGGTCTACCTTCATGTCGGGCAGTCTTGGAGCGACATATGAGTGGACTGCGGAGACAACCTATGGATCATACTCTTCAGGCAATTGTGCGTGTGGCTGGGGTTCACCCCTTGGCTATACGGCGGACTTCTTCGCAGGTTGCAGCCAGAGTTATCCATGTGCTGTGGCGTGGCAGTGGATTTCGGGATCAGCTGACTATGACCAAGTCTATGGTTCTCAAATCGTAAGCGGCGAAAGCGATACTTGTAACTAGTTCGACATGGGTAGGTTCATAGGACCTGCTATCCTGGCGAAATGAGGTGCTGCCTCGTTAGTGCGAGCTGCTGGCGGCGATGAACAGGTCGAGCATGCCTCAGATGGCGGAAGTTGAGCACTGGGTTTTAATTGAGACGTGCTCGCACAGTTCCCTGACTAGGTGCGCGATGCGCGGCGAAGACCTGGACTGCCTAGGCTGGGTGGATGGCTTGTGACGCAATATGTCGACTGGATGGTGGTGTTGTCCGAGTAGGACGCAGTTCGTGCTTGATGCTCAACAGGGAAGCCGGAAGGGAACCGTGAACTGTGCTGTATTAAAGCGGAACGGTAACTGGCCCAAGTTGCAAAATAGTGAGGTTCTGGTGCTTCACGCTGCCTTATAGATTTGTTTGTAGTCTCACCATGGAGGTCAGTATGGAGCATGTTTTGGTCAGAATTATGGTTGTGGAGGTCTCCTGGGGATGATGAGAAAGGCTAAAGTGTCGGTAATATCAGCTGCTGTACTAGTAGTTGTTCTCGTCATGGGAGTAGTTATCTTCGGTAGGATCAATGCTCACACGACCAGACCTGGCGCAACAGCCCCGAATGCCGCAGGTGGTGGATTACTGGTCGGGGTTGGACCATCACTAGGTGGAATATCTATCTACAGTCCCCAATCAGGGCGACCGCTAAAGAAACTTACCGCACCCCCGTTTGGACATTTCCCTTTTCTCAGCCCCAACGGAAGTTCAGTATACTTCACCACTTCAACACCAGGTAACGAGACCTGCGAATCTGACATTGAGAAAAAGCTGATCGATGGCAAGAGCCATCCGATTGTCCAGGGCCAACTGATCAACATCAACTCTTTTACCATGACCCGGAACCGACACTGGGCACTCTGGCTCTCTTCAAGCGTGGGTTGTGACGGCAGACCTCCGTATGCGCTGCACAAGATGAATGTGAAGACCGGCCAGACGCAAGTGAAGAACTACCATACTTTCGTCGAATCCATGGCCGTAACGGCCAACGGATCGGAACTTGCGCTCCAACAGGGTGCGATAGCAGTCCCTTTGAGTCAATCACGTGAGAAGATCTACCTCTATGAATGGGCGAGCGCCACACCGGAGGCGAGTCCAGCGAACGTCTTGCCGTGTCCCAAGGGCGACTCAGAATGCGCTCAGACATCACCTGCCTTTACCCAGAATGGCGAGCTCTTCTATATCGCATCTATCGGACCCCATGACGCAAACTGTTTTTATGGTGGATGTGCAACACAGAGGTTCATACTCGTGCGTATGCATCAGCACAAGGCGATCCAGGTCGCCTCTGTCGTCGCTCCGAGTCTCCAGACCTATCTGGCCGTCTCACCATCCGGCAACGAAGCAGTGTTGAGCATTGGTAGGCGGTCATACTTTTGGAAGGCAGGTCATGGGCTGGTTCACATAGCGACGCTGTACGAGGAGTCATGGTAGCAACGTGAGCAAGCAGTTCATTCTGGTGGTGACAGTTAACGGAGGCAGAACAGTGGCACCTTGTGATCAGAGCGTCAACTGCCTTTACCAGATACCACCCCGACACCTCTGACTCGACCTGTTCGAAGGTGGATTATTGACACGAGGGCGTTGGGAATGAGGTCTGTTGTTAGATTGCAGGCGAGATGTCAAGACCCTCCGCGAGCATATATCCGGCTCACCACACGTCCTACTTGACATAATATCCATTCTCGGCGCATTCTAGACCTTCTTAGATCCCTTCATTGCTGTCCTGTTGTCAAGTATCCTTCGAGATTGTCACGTCCCAGCAGCTACTCCGACACATCACACAAGGACTGTCCTCCAGTCAGTCAACGGTGCAGATAAGCGCACGCCTCCGGGGCGTGGGGCAATACCAGTTGAAGCCCGTTACCGATAGGCAGAACGATCTTCGAATGGGAGACGATCCACAACCGGGTGAAGTAAGGGAATTTCTGTTCGATCACGGAAATGGGACCATTACCATCGAACGCACCGAGTGGTATCAGCGAGTGCTGTCAGCGACACGAAGCGAGGAGTATCGATTCCTAGAACTTGCGCTTCCCCGTTCAGATCGTGAACTGGCCCAAGAATGGGATAAGGCCGTCTATCACTTACAGAACGCAGAGGGCTCCTATGCCAGCGGGGATGACGCGGCGACCTTCAGTCACCTGCGAGGTGCCCTTGACGCGCTACCTGGTGCGAAGCAAGCAATTTGCGACAGTATCGCGGATGTCGGAAAGAGAAGGGCGGTAGATGATCTCCTTAAGCAACTTGGAAGTTACCTCCATCTAGGCCGACACGTTTCTGAGTCCGGCCCTGCTATAGGCTCATTCCCAGTCGATCATCTTGACGCTGCCTTCGCGATTGATCTTATGCGAACAACTCTTTCGCATTTATCACTCATGCTCTCCGCCGAAGCTGAACGAGCCAGACGGAACGCCTGATTATGGAAAGCGCAAGCTCCAAGCTGAACGCTCAGCGTGAGTTGGTAACTTTGCCTGAACACGGCGCGAGCTTTGCGACTTCGCAATGACGGACACTGGTCTGATGATCAGAACGCGAAGATGGTCGGATCAAAGTTGTGTAGCCAAGTCCTCAGACGTGGATGCCAGCGCTCCAACAAGGCTGTCAGAAAACAGTTGCTCACTGCGGGCACCGAAGGGCTTCCGGCAGGAAGACACGTATTCCCGTTAGTCCTGCCCGAAATGGCCAGAATGAACGATAATATGCACGATTATTGTTCTCATAGCGCCAACTATAATGAGAATTCGCTTCCAGAGATCTCACTGGAGATGGCATTATCCCTAGTAGGAACGTTGTGAAAGTGCCAACTGTATTGAGACTGGACATTTGTCCTGCACGATTGCGCACCTAATGGTTGGTAACGTGCCCGAGGTCGACCCGGCGGGACCGGCCTCAACGGCGGAGGTCCTCAGCCGAGTACGAGATGCCTGTTGGTAGCAGCAGCCGGATTCCTTGGCCACTGCTGGTGATCGTCGGTTGTGGATCCTAGGCCTCTTGGGATGACGCTTGCAGACGGTTGACCGAACTGGCTCCACTCCAGTCAACCACCTCCGGAACGATCAACAACTTACCGACTTCCAGGCGACTTTGGACCAGAATCACCGCTTACTTCCGAAGATCCCATCAGGAAGCAAGGGAGGGGTGATTGCAGAGTCGGATTATCCCTCAACCTTGACGGAGAAGCTGCTCTTTAGGACTTGCGCTACGATGAAAGATGCGAGGATACACTAGCGTGTCGCAACACAGCTACCATTGCGGCCAATTGCCTGGAACCGATCCCGTCGGACTGTTTTGCAGAACTCCGCCGGGGGCACCCAGTGACGACAAGAGTTGCGAGAAATTGGCGCCAAATGCGGTCGAGTTTGAACCGTAGAACTGACCGTAGCTCATCGCCATCGTCTCCCCGAGCGCTCCCCCATCAGCCCATCCAGTCTCAATACCATCAGGACCGTTGTAGAGCGTTCCGATCACGGTGTTGGGCGTGACCGCTTGGCCAACACTGACATCAGGGTTGATATCTTCAGCTGCGTAGACCACCAGTCCTGCAGCTGGTCCATTGGTCAGTCGGTACGTAATGAACGTACCTCCCGGCCAACCTCCGTTGAAGGTTGAAAGCACTACCCCATCGCCGAGAGCATAGATCGGCCCATAACCGTTAAAGTCGACGCCTTGATCGATCCGCCAGACTTGGAGATCGCTGATGGATCGTATCGGATTAGCATAGCCGCTCGGTGCAACCGCAGCCGGAGAAGGAGCTTGACTCACCGGGGGCTGACTCTGTTGCTGGGAACCCGCACCCTGTGCCTGACCAGCTGCTGCCTGTTGTGCCGCTTGAGCCGCCGCAGCCGCTTGAGCCGCCGCAGCCGCTTGGGCCGCCGCAGCCTGCTCAGCGGCGATCTGCTGTTGCTCGATCTGTGCCTGGCGGGCCTGCTCCTCTGCGGCGAGTTGCGCCGCCACCATCTGCTGAATCTGGGAGTTCACACTCGATAACTCTGTCGAGGCCTGTTGCTGTGCTGATTGGGCCTTAGCCTCCTGCGCACTGAGAAGATTAAGCAAGGATGCCTGTTGCGATTGATCGGCCTTTAGTTGCGACTGCTGATTCGACAGTTGTTGTTGTACGGCTTCGTAGGCATTGACCGCCTGCTCCTGAGTAGATGATGCTGTCGAGATGTCCTCTTGTGCGACTGCAGAAGCGTTGGGGTTATCCTGTAGGACGCTTAAGACCTGAGAGTCGGTACCAGCCTGAGCAAACAACGAAACCGCCTCGGTGACGATTTCACCATGAAGTTTCTTTAGCTCAAGCTGCTTTTGTACGATCGCTGTCTCGACAGTGCTCTCCTTCGCCTGTAGCTGTCGGATCTGGCCCTCAACTGCCGCATAGTGCGAGCTGATCGACTGAACCTGTGCATTCAATGCGGCGATTCTCTGCGTCAATGAGTTTGCTTCTTGCTTCATTGACTGAACAGAGCTCGTGAGCTGGGGATGCACCTCCGAGGAGCTCGACGCCGAGATCAGTACAACGGCCACTGCCGCTCCACCAATCGCCTGCCAGGCACTACGCCTAAGCCGGTTTCTCATCTACAAACCCTCCAGTTACTCGGCAATGGTCCACGGTGGGACAAGACCGAAATAGCCTTTGCACAGACTAACACAGCAACGCACAAGCCGCAACCCTTTTTGTGATCATCGGCATAAAGTAACCCATACTCAACCAGCAGTGAAGCTCTACTTGAAGGTTCAGGTCGTTCACGATAGAGCGTACGTTCACCATACACCCTCGCCCACTGCCAACAAAGAAGGAGTGGCGTCGGGGTAGGCGCAGACCAGCTCGTGCACACCGATACGCAGGCCGACGGCAAAACGAACTCGGGACCGTATGAGCGAATGCCCTGCTGCATGGACCTTGCTCGACATTTGCACCAGAGCAGCCGTCGACGAACACTTGACAACCTCAGTGGCACTACGGAATGCGCATTTGCCAATTCCTCCTCCGAGCTTAACATCACTATGTAGCACGATTAATAGCTCCCGAGGATTAGCGAGGCCAACAGAGGAACTTAGACAAGAGTACGAGCTGCTCGTGAGATCGCTTCGTGGGCTAAGGGATGTTGATCCGCAACTGAAGCGATGTCCGCGATTGTCGCCCCGAGCCTAATCGCCATTGCGAGTTCACCGATGAGCTGACCTGCCTCCTTCCCCACTACCCAGGCGCCGAGCAAGCGACCCGAGCGAGCGTCCCCAAAGAGTCTGACTTCGCCGTAGGGTTCATTCAGGATCTGGGTGCGTGCCTCATGATCAAAGGGCGCAGCCACCTCTACTGTGTCGATATTGCGGGTGGTTAGTTCAGCTCGTGTCATTCCTACCCGGGCCGCTTCAGGGAAGGTGAAGATGGTGGCAGGAATCGTTTGGGGATCGGCCCGATCTACAACTCGTCCTGCGAGGATGTTGTGTGCCACAGCCAACGACTCGCGTGTAGCGGCGTGAAATAGCATCTGGGTTCCGGTCACATCTCCAGCAGCAAAGATTGATGGCATCTTGGTCGTGCCACCAGGCCCAACGACCAGCCGCCCCCGTTCATCAAGCAACCCAAGTTCCTGGACGCCAGGTGGGTACACTGGATGCCGTCCCGTGGCCAGCAAGACCATATCTGCATCAAAGAACGCCGATGTTGACTGCTGGGAGTAGGTTACTCGATGATGATCATCGACCTCGATGACCTCAGCGCCGAGTTCCACCCCAATACCCTTGGCTAACCCGTCAGCGACCAGCTTGGCGAAGTCGGGATCCATACCTGGTAAAAGTTGATCGGCAGCCTCGAACACGGTCACATCGACGCCAAGGGCATGCCACATTGTGGCGACCTCTAAGCCGATATACCCGCCTCCTATGACGGCAAGCGTTCTGGGTAATGTGGCAACGGTGGGCGAGACGGCGAACAGGTCTCGGCTCGTGACACAGTGCTCGATTCCTCGGATCGGCGGTATCGAGATGTCTGATCCGGAAGCAAGGAGAAGATACTTGGCCGTCACGGTCTTGACCTCAGATTTGGTCTCATACGCCACGCTATGAGGGTCCAGGACGGTCGCGATACCGTCGATCAAACGAAGACGGTCTCCAAACCGTGCAAGTTCTTGATCATGCTGTTGGTAGCGAAGTTGTTGCACAGCGTCCTTGAAAGTGATCAGTGACCGATAGTCAGGAGGAACTTCTGATGGGAAATATGGCATCGCACGCATACCGCGATACAACTCTGCAGCCTCACGAATGGTCTTTGAAGGAACGCAGCCTTCAGCCAGACAATTGCCGCTCATGACACCTTTGGGGTCGATCATGAGGACACGCTGGCCCGTGCGAGCAAGCTGGAATGCCGCAGGATAGGCACCGCCTCCGGCTCCAATGGTGACAAGGTCATAGTCATAGTCAGTCATCTTGTTTGACTCCAATCCGATAGGTCTAGGAACAAAGGTAGACGAGGGCGACCATCCGGCCCCCATCTAGGCACCTAATTGGGACCTTTGACTAGGTGAAAGGGTAAGGAGACCATCAAGGCTTGTCGAAAAGATCACGCGGACTGCTATGCCGAGTACGTCATCTCCTACGTTGCCGCGTGTGCCTACCCCATGGTTTGGGACCGTCACGAGTCCAGCACCTCCAATGGTAGAGTTTGCATTTGGCTCCCTAAGTATCGCTGCCACTGACGTTGCCCCCGATGAAGGGCACCGGTGGACGTCTGCAAGCAAGGTAGGCTGCTCGTGGAACGTTTGCGACGACGAGCCATCGCAACAATGAGTTCACGAAACTCTGCTTAACCTACACAAACAGCGATTCCTCTTCGAGAACAATTGGCACATGATCAATAACATCCCCGGCTGTGCGCCACCTATTGACCCCGGCTGACCTCATGAGAGCAATCCCAAAGCCAACAAAAAACATTTGCAGGGGATCACTCGTCTGGTCATGAGGTTCAACAGCACGCCGAGGCGACCGGAAGGCCTCCTCGTGCCCGGTCCACTACTTCTCAGATGGAGTGATACACCTCGGCTCCAGTGGAGACTCCTACCTGCCCTCAGTTCCTTAGCCCTGGCATCTTGCACGAAAACTAGGTCAATCTACCTGCAGCGCTTCGGAGAAGGAGAGGAGAGTACGCCTTACCAACTGCCCTAGCGCTGCTTCATGGAACGCTCCCTCACCGAGGATCAACGGTAAAGTAACTTGATCACCAATGATCGACAGCTCAACGAATCATCTCACACCGACAAGCTTGCGTCAAGCGCGACAACCTTTACAGATCCGCAGCAGCCATCTCATTCCTCGATCCCTGTGGACGAGGGTTGCGCTGAGAGGAAGGACCCCCTCTTGGCTAGCCTTCGAGGGAGATATCCTTGATTCCCAGTCTTTCCACCGCTGTACTCAGTCTCCTTGGCACCAACAAACTAACGGTACCAAGGAGACACTCCAAGAGCCCTAAAAATCAGCTACAACCCGAGGTTGTCCCACAGCTTGAGCAGACGAAACAGGAACCAGAACGCTGCATCACGTTACCGCATGAGTAACAGTAGGGAGCATCCGACTGCGTGAACGACACCGCATCGTCAAGGGGAGGCAGCGGCTTCTCGGAGGCTTCATAGCTTTCGTCGATCTCCCTTGTTGAGGCTATCTCCTGCTCATCGGCGGGGAATAACAAGTTGTGTGCCCGCTCTCCAGTCGTATGGATCCCCAAGTCTTCGCGAGTCTCGGTGTCAAGATAGTCGATAGCAAGGCGACGGAAGATGTAATCGACAAGGCTCGAGGCGATACGGATGTCCTGATCATCAGTGATACCGGCCGGCTCGAATCGCATATTGACGTATTTGCGGACAAACGTCTCCATAGGGACCCCATGCTGGAGGCCCAAGCTCACCGCAATCGAAAACGCGTCCATGACGCCAGCAAGCGTCGATCCCTGTTTGGAGACCTTGATAAACACCTCACCAGGTCGTCCGTCCGGATATTCACCAACCGTAGCGTAACCCTCTGCATCGGCTACCTGAAATGCGTACGTCCTCGACTGTCGATGTCGTGGCAATCTCTCGCGTTTGGACTGTGACCCCAACGCAGCCAGTTCACGCCGCAGTTCGTCAACCTCAGCCGTTACGATGGGTTTCTCTTCTTTACGCATTGTCTGGAGAGGTTGACCAACCTTGCAGTTATCGCGATAGATCGCAACGGCCTTCAGACCCAACCTCCAGCTTTCGATATACGCCTCTTCAATATCCTCAACCGTCGCCGATTCTGGCAGGTTGACGGTCTTCGAGATCGCTCCGGACAAGAAGGGCTGGACGGCGGACATCATCGCGATGTGACCACGGTAACTGATGACATTATCCCCCATCGCACAGGCGAAGACCGGCAGATGTTCCTGGCGGAGTTGTGGTGCTCCGAGAATCGTCTTGTGTTCATCGATGTAGGCGACGATCGAGTCGATCGCTACCTGGTCGTAGCCGAGCGATCGCAAGGCCCGAGGGACGGTTTGGTTGACAAAGGTCATCGTTCCACCCCCGACCAATGTCTTAAATTTCACAAGACCGAGATCCGGCTCGATACCAGTGGTATCGCAGTCCATTAGCAGACCGATGGTGCCAGTTGGTGCGAGCAAGGAGACCTGCGCGTTCCGTACCCCCTGCTCTTGGGCGAGGGTTTCAGTCTCCTGCCATATCTCCTGAGCCGCCGAGAACAACTCCGGTGGGACAAAGTAGGAGTTGATCTTTGACACATGCTCGTGATGCATCGCGATAACCCTGAGCATGCCCTCGCGGTCAGCAGCGTAACCATCAAAAGCACCGACTCTTGCGGCAAGACGTGCTGAAGTGTCATAGGCCACACCGGTCATGATGGCGGTGATGGCCGCGCCGTAGGCGCGCCCTGGCTCCGAGTCGTAGGGCAATCCAAGCGCCATCAACAACGCTCCGAGGTTGGCGTAACCGATGCCAAGCTGTCGATAGGCCCTCGATGTTTGGGCAATCTTCTCGGTCGGATAATCTGCGTTGCCCACAAGAATGTCCTGAGCAACAATCAACAGCGAGACGGCATGGCTAAACCCATCGACATCGAAGGTTCCATCCTCGTTGAGATACTTCAAAAGATTGATCGAGGCGAGATTACATGATGAGTTATCAAGATGCATGTACTCGCTGCACGGATTGGATCCGTTAATAGGGCCAGCATTCGGCGTCGTATGCCAACGGTTAATGGTGGAGTCGTACTGAACACCGGGATCGGCACACTCCCATGCGGCCTGAGCGATTTGGCGCATTAAGTCCCGTGCCGGCAAGCGCTTGAGTACTTCTCCGGTGGTCACCGCTCGCAACTCCCAGTCACGACCCTCGAGCACGGCCTGCATGAATTCGTCACTCACTCGGACTGAGTTGTTGGCGTTCTGGTACTGCACCGAGAAGGCATCTTTCCCATCGACCCCCATGTCGAAGCCGGCAGCCTCAAGGGTGCGGGCCTTGCGTTCCTCGATCGCCTTTGTCCAGATGAACTCCTCGACATCCGGGTGGTCAACATCTAAAATGACCATCTTGGCCGCACGACGCGTCTTGCCGCCAGACTTGATGGTTCCAGCGGAGGCATCTGCGCCACGCATGAACGATACCGGTCCTGACGCGGTTCCGCCACCATTGAGGTGCTCGAGTGAGGAACGAATCCGTGAGAGGTTCACGCCTGAGCCAGACCCGCCCTTAAAGATCACACCCTCTTCGCGGTACCAATTCAAGATGGCATCCATCGTGTCATCTACCGAGAGGATGAAACAAGCTGACCCTTGCTGTGGTACCCCTTGAACGCCAATGTTGAACCACACCGGCGAATTGAAGGCTGCCCTCTGATGGATCAGAAGGTACTTGAGTTCATCGGCGAACGTCGATGCCTCTTCAGCATCAGCGAAGTAGCCGTCCTTCTCTCCCCACCGTGCCAAGGTATCCACGATCCGATTGGCCACCGTCTTCAAGGACCCTTCTCGATCAGCTGAATCGAGGGCTCCGCGAAAATACTTCTGGGAGAGAATATTGGTGGCATTCATGCTCCATGTGCTCGGCACTTCGACCCCTCGCTGCTCGAAGGCCACCTCACCCGTGCGGTAATTCGAGATTTTGGCGTCTCGTCGATCCCACACGACCGAGTCAAACGGACTCATCCCCTGGGTTGTGAAATGCCGTTCCAAGCCCTTTAACTGCCTCTTCATATTTTCTCCTTCCAGCGCAGAAACACTCTGCAGCCCCCACAAGTAGCGTCTTCAACAAACCAACAACACTACATCTAGCGCACCACCCACTATACCAGTTGGCTTGGTCACTGTGAGAGAAATCACGAAATTCTCGAATTTCAAGGAAGGAATTGCTTCTCGGTCACAGGAACTCCAACGTTGACGCTAGGCCGAGGCTGTGACAGAGGAGTAATCTCTCCTATCGCCACTACAGTGGGGGGTTTGGTGACCCGGTCACCATTGGTAGCATGGGTGTGCCAGCAACAGTGATCGTTATGCTACGGCCAACACGATCGACCTACGCGAGTATCGGTGTACGGTACGATGGCTATACGGTACTATGGCTGTACACTACGATGGCCCTACGATGAGGTAAGGAGTTCGAAACCACGATGCGCGTGACTCGACCGCTCGCGATCGACGCTCGCGATCCCCTTGACCCGATCGACCGCCGCACACTGACGGCATTCCTGTCGGATGTTGACATTGACGACGTTCATGTGGTGGTGGTGATCCCCGCCTATAACGAGGCAGAGGCCCTCCCCGCAGTCCTTGCAGCGATGCCAGATCGGCTCGATGGCGTCGCCCCAACTGTCATCGTCGTTTCCGACGGCTCGACCGATCAAACCCGTGCTGTGGCGCTCGCCAATGGGGCGCTTTGTTGTGAGACCCCCATCAATAGAGGCCAAGGAGCCGCACTCCGTCTTGGGTACCTTGCCGCACTCCGCCTCGGTGCGACCTACATCGGTGTGATCGATGCTGACGGGCAGTGGTCACCCGAGGGGCTCGTGTCTGGCCTCGACTACCTCACATCCGGTCGGGCCGATTTCGTCCAAGGATCACGTGTCCTCGGCTCCACCATCGTCGGGGATCCCGTGCGAGACCTGGGGGTCAAGGTCTTCGCTACGCTGATATCGCGCATGGCCCGCGTGTCGGTGACCGACACCTCCTCCGGCCTGCGCCTCTTCACCGCAACCCTGGCCGGCAAACTCCGCCTGGATCAACCACAGTATCAATCATCGGAGCTTCTCATCTCGGCAGCCTTTGCTGGAGCTCGTATCCAGGAATTTCCAGTCGACATGGTGAAAAGGCTGGCAGGTCAGTCCAAGAAGGCGACAAATCTGCTCTATGGTTGGTATTACGGCCGAGCAGCACTGCGCACCTACCTTCGTGAGCGCTGGATAGCGCCATCGTGACATCATCAGAGGCGAGCCGAAGGAACCGCCTCACTTACCGGAATTGGATGGCGCTTGCACTCCTCCCCATTCTGGTGATTGTGATTCCAGCCCTGCTCGGCCACCCCCCCATCCTCGGCGATAATGCCACCCAGAACATCTCCTTTCGATGGCTAGTCGGTCAGGACTACCGCGCTGGGCACCTTCCAACTTGGGATCCATTCAATTGGGATGGCACCCCGCTACTCGCTGGCTTCAATGCAGGCGCCCTCTACCCATTGATGATCTTGTTCGTGCTGCTTCCTGCCACCGTCGCCATGACCTTGACCCTGATGTTGTGCTGGTTCCTCGCCGAAATCGTCACCGTCAAGATCGCCGAAACCATCGGGATCAGTCGCTGGTTTGCAGTCGCCGCCGGAATCGTCTTTGTCGGCACAGGTGCGTTCACGGCGCAGGTGGTTCACATCGACATGATCGAGGGTGACCTTGCCTCTCTTGTCGCCCTCCTGTTTCTCGTGCGCCTACTCGATGCGCCAACGCGTCCCGGGCAGATCGCCAACGCCGCTGGCCTCGCCGTTGCCTTCGCGTGTGCTGTCTTTGCGGGCGCGCCCGAGGCGATGCTCGCGAGTGTCGTGGCCCTCGGCGTTCTGTTTGTGGTGCGACTCGCCTATCGCACCCTGAGGGTCAGTGCCATCGGGTTGACGGCCGCTGCTGCAGTACTCGCACTCGGACTATCGGCGCCACAGTGGTACACCGGATTGGCCTACACCGCCATCTCGAATCGGGCACATCTCCCAGCCGAATACGCTGGCTTTGGTCCTTTTGCCTATCGCTTTCTGCCGCTTATCCTCTTTCCCTTTGCCTATGGCGGCTATAGCGGCGGCTACCTTCCTAACTACTTCGGCAACTACAACCCCTCTGAGATCACCATTGCGATCACTGCGGTCGGCCTGGTCTTTACCATTATCGGTATCGCTACCCGACATCTACCCACCATCAAACCCTGGGCGAAATCCTTCCTGGTCACACTGATGATCGTCGCAGCGTTGCTCGCCCTTGGCTCTGAGACACCCGTTGCGACCATTATCTATCATCTACCGCTCTTCAATCTCCAGCGCCTTGCATCCCGTTACATCATCGATGTCGACCTCGCGGCTGTTCTCATCGCCGCTGCTGGTGCTCAGTTCTACTGGAACAACGGCAAGCTGCGGCCGTTGTCACGGTCAGTTACCTATCTTCTATCGTTGCTCGGCCTGATCACCGTGGTCGTCGGCGGCGATATCGTACTGGCGCCCTCTTCCTTCTACAAAATGGTTGCTGCCAACGCTGCGCCAACGCACGTTGCCCTCTTGGAGATTCGGATCTATGTCCTCATCGAGGTCGCCATCATGCTGGCGATTCTCGGGGCACTCCTCGTACGAAGGCCACCTCGGCAACCCTCACCTCCCGATGGCAACACCACTCCCCGCTCGACTCGCCGGATCCGACAGATCCTTATCGGCGCACTCACCTTCGAGATGCTCGGGATGTCGATCCAATTCGTGGTGCTGCCAGCCTTCTATGAGCCCTTGGGGAACCCCGCCGCTCCTGCGGCAAGCCAACTACTTCATGGATCAGAACGTTATGGACTCTACGATCCAAATCTTTACCTTTACGATCGGACGATCGTGGCCGACGAGCAACTCGACCGTAATGTCTTTACCCACACAAACTCGATTCAGGGTTACGCCTCACTCTCGCTCGCTACCTACAACAATCTCACCCACACCAAGACCCAGTCCACCCTCGACCCGGCCTTGCTATCCCTCTACCGCCAGGACCTCAATATGGATCTACTGATCACCGCTCGGCGCTATTTTCATGTACCGATTCGCACGCTAGCTGCTAGCACACTTCGCAAACATGGTGCCCGCCCCTTGCTCCAGGCCGGCAAATCGAGCGCCTTCTTTGTTGGGAATATTCGGACAGCTCGCTCTGTCCTGCTTCGGCCGGGACCCGGTGTATCCTCGCTAGCGGTAAGAGCAACCACCGTCAACGGTCAAACCTATGTCGATCCCAACGCGATGGTCGGCTCTAATGGGTGGGCTACCATCAACCTACCAGCTTCCTTCTCCTCTGGTCTACTCGCCTCCCTTGTGGTCACGCCTCACCCTCATCTGACACGAACGCAACCCTTCGACGTCGTCATCACAACGGCCTCGACGGACCTTGAGGTGGCCGGACCACTGGTTAATCATCTTGATCCGTCTCGATGGCGCACCTTCCAAGGCAAATACAGCTCAATCGACTTTGTCAGTAGACACCCCACTAGTGGCTACCTTCGATCGAATGCTTCGGTGACAATACTTTCTCAAGCGCAACACATCGATGGTACGCTTACTGCGCACCTTGCGGCGCGAATACCAAGTGTCGTTCGCTCAACACTGGCCTATGCGCCTGGCTGGCAAGCACGCACAAGCACTGGCGCCAGGGTCGCTGTTCATGACGACCATGGTCTGATCGTCCTCGACGTACCGGCGGGGACATCACGGTTGACGTTGCGCTATCGAGCGCCGAGAATCGTTGACGCACTCGTGCTCGGTGCGCTCTCTGCGTTGGGGATCGCGGGGCTCTTGAGCTTTGCTTGGTTCGATCGGCGGCGAACGATATAAGTTTGCAAATACCCTGAATTGCCAATACTGACGTGAGCCAAAGAGCGGCCTACCAACGGGCAATAGCTGCGGCGTATCCATTATCTGACATTTCACCAGTTCACAAGCTGCTAGGGCAACCAACCGCAACCTCGCTAACGCCTAAGACCCGCCAAAGACAATGACCCGGTACCACGTCACGACGGGAATAGGATAGCAACATGCCAGTTGGGCATCACTGTGCAAAGGGGAGCAGTTGCTAACAGACGCTACAAAACGAACCGAGACATGGGTCAAGGTGCTCGATCAGAGCAAATGCATCGGTTGTCATGCGTGTACCACCGCGTGCAAAGCGGAGAATGAGGTACCGCTTGGGGTTACGAGAACCTATGTGAAAGCCGTTGAAGTCGGGGTGTTCCCTCATGTTCGCCGCAACTTTCAGGTCACGCGGTGCAACCAGTGCGACAATCCACCCTGCGTAACCGCCTGTCCAACCGGCGCCATGTATCAGCGCCCCGATGGTATCGTCGATTTCGATAAGTCAATCTGCATCGGCTGTAAAGCGTGCATGGCCGCGTGCCCCTATGATGCCATCTTCATTAATCCTGAAGATCATTCCGCTGAGAAATGCAACTTCTGCGCTCATCGACTCGAGGTGGGTCTCGAACCAGCCTGCGTCGTCGTCTGTCCCACAGAGGCGATTCTGATCGGGCGTCTCGATGATCCCAGCTCCCCGGTGACGAAAATCATTCATCGCCAAAGCGTGGCGGTTCGCTCTCCGGACAAGGGCACACGTCCCAAGGTCTATTACAAAGGAGCACACCAAGCAACGCTCGACCCGATCGCTGCCACCCGTCCTGGCGGGGATACCTTTATGTGGTCCGAGATACAGCGCGGACCAAACACGACCGTATCTGGCCACCCAGCTGAATTTCATGACTCCAACCTCTCTGCCGAGGCTAAGCTCGCCTATGACGTGGCTCACTCGGCACCTTGGGGATGGAAGGTGAGCCTGTACACCTGGACGAAGGGAATCTCGGCCGGCGCCTATCTCGTTCCGATTCTGCTGGCGCTCCTCCACCGTCTACCCTGGTCTTCACCAGTGGTACGATTTGTAGGACCGATCACCTCACTGGTGTTCCTCGGTATTACCGGCGTGCTCCTCATCATCGACCTCAAGCATCCCGAGCGCTTTCATCTGATCTTCCTGAAGGGCCGACTCCAGAGTTGGCTTGTGCGGGGGGCTTGGGGGCTCATGTTGTTTGGTGGTATCGTCACGCTCGACCTCGTCGCCGCCATCTTCCGCGCGAGGACCTTCGAGGAGCTGCTGGCAATCCCAGGAATTCCCCTCGCCTGCCTCGCCGCCCTTTATACCGCCTTCCTCTTCGCGCAGGCAAAAGCGCGTGATCTCTGGCAGAATCCACTCCTGCCGCCCCACTTGGTGGTACAAGCCCTTCTGGTCGGTGCTGTCATCGCGCTGTTTGGGGTAGCGGCGGCCAATCCTTTGCACGTCGCCTATCTCGATCGCATTGTGAGCGCCCTCGCGGTCATCAACCTTGCGATGGTGATCGGTGAGGCCACCATCACCCATCCAACGGCCAAAGCTCACCTCGCCTCCTACGAGATGACCCGCGGCCGGTTCCGATGGTTTTTTCTTGTCGGCATCCTCCTAAATCTGCTTGCGATCGCCACCCCGGTTGTAGGCATGGATCTCGGTGTTGCTGCGCTCCTGTGCATCTTGCCACTCGAACACGCTTTCGTGCAGGCTGGGCAAGCCGTTCCGCTCGCGTGATGCGACAAAACAGCTCTACGGTACCGATGACCATCCCCTTCATGAATCTAAGGAGTAGCAATGAGTGAACTCAACAAGCTAAGCGATCGTCTTCGAGCCAAACGCGAGGCGATCGATGCCGCTGGCGAGACGTTCTATCAAGGACCCTCGCGGACCGACCTCGCGAGCTTCCCGCCTAAAGAGCGCTGGGATGATTGGGTCGAATTAGATTCCCGCCAATGGCCAAAGCGCGTCGAGCGCCATTCGATGTTGATCCCCACGACCTGTTTCAATTGTGAGTCTGCCTGTGGGCTGCTTGCGTATGTCGACCGGAGCACTTTGCAGGTTCGCAAGTTTGAAGGCAATCCTGAGCACCCAGGATCACGAGGCCGTAACTGTGCCAAGGGCCCGGCCACCATCAATCAAGTGACTGACCCTGATCGGATTCTCTATCCGTTGAAGCGAGTTGGACCTCGAGGTCAGGGGCGATTCGAGCGCGTTCCTTGGGATGAAGCGCTACGCGATATCGCCAATCGCTTGCGTACGGCCATCCTCGAGGAGCGCCAAAACGAGATCATGATCCATCTTGGACGTCCAGGTGAGGACGGCTACACCGAGCGCGTTCTGGCTGCCTGGGGGGTCGATGGTCACAACTCGCACACGAACGTCTGTTCCTCGGGAGGGCGTGCCGGTTACCACTATTGGAGCGGAATCGATCGCCCCAGTGCGGACTTTGCCAACGCAAAGGTCATCTATCTGATCAGCTCCCACCTTGAGACAGGCCATTACTTCAACCCACACGCCCAGCGCATCACCGAGGCTCGCCAACGTGGTGCAAAGCTGATCGTGGTGGACACCCGACTCTCCAATACCGCTACCCATGCTGACCTCTGGATCTCTCCCTGGCCAGGCACGGAGGCGGCGATGAATCTCGCGTTTGCCAACTATCTCATTCAGCACGATCTCTATAACCGGGACTTCGTGCGGTCATGGTGGAACTGGCAAGAGTACCTCTCAATTGAAGCACCGGACGAACCACAGACTTTTGAGAACTTTGAGGCGCACCTCAAGTCACTCTACGCCGACTACACACTGGAGTTCGCCGCTGCCGAGACGCGTGTCGACATCGAAACCCTTCGGGAAGCGGCCGAGATCATTGGCACCTCCGGAACGGCGCTCTCGAGTCACAACTGGCGTTCCGCCGCGGCAGGGAACCTCGGCGGTTGGCAAGTTTCACGTACCACCTTTCTGCTCAATGCGCTGCTCGGGGCGGTGGCAACTCCAGGAGGCACCAATCTAAATGCCTGGAACAAGTACGTCCCTCGGCCCATCCATACGCCCGGCCATCCCAACGTCTGGAATGAGCTCTCATGGCCATTGGACTTCCCCCTGGCGATGAATGAACTCTCCTACCTTTTGCCACACCTCATGGAGCGAACGGGGCGACGACTTGAGGTATATATGACCCGCGTCTACAACCCCGTGTGGACTAATCCCGATGGCTTCTCTTGGATTGAGATGCTCCTTGACGAGCGCAAAATCGGTTGCTATGTGGCACTGACGCCGACATGGAATGAGACCTCGTTCTTTGCTGACTACATCCTGCCGATGGGGCATGCATCGGAACGGCACGACACCTTTTCCTATGAACAATACGATGGACAGTGGATCGGGTTCCGGCAACCGGTGCTCAAAGTCGCGCGAGAGCGCCTCGGTGGACGCGTCTATGATACCCGCGAAGTGAATCCAGGCGAGGTTTGGGAGGAGAACGAGTTCTACATCGAACTCTCGTGGCGCATCGACCCCGATGGATCGCTTGGAATACGTCAATACTTTGAGTCACGGCGCCATCCAGGAGCAAAACTCAGTGTCGAGGAGTACTACAGCTGGATGTTCGAGAACTCTGTGCCCGGCCTACCCGAGAAGGCAGCAGCCGAGGAGTTGAGTCCATTGGGCTATATGCAGCGCTACGGTGCGTTCGAGATCCGTAACGGAGTGGGTCAAGTCTTTGCCGAGGAGGTACCCGCGAAGGAGCTTGAAGATCTAGCGGTGACGTCGCTTGGTCGCGTCTACACAAAGACTCCCAAACCGATGAGCGCAAACGTCGTCCCAACAGGAGACCCCGCCCCTGATGACGATGGTCGGCGCCCCGTTGGGGTCATCGTCGATGGAGTCGTGCGCCGCGGCTTTCCGACCCCTTCGGGTCGCCTTGAGTTCTACTCGACTACGTTGGCGGATTGGGGTTGGCGAGAGTATGCGACTCCCACCTACATCAAGAGTCATGTCCATCCGGATCGCCTCACGCAAGACCAGTTCCCTCTGATCTCGACGTTCAGGTTGCCAGTGCAGATTCATACGCGCTCTGCAAACTCAAAGTGGCTCGATGAGATTGCGCACACCAATCCAGTTTGGATCAATCCAATCGATGCCTCGCACCTCTCGCTCCACGACGGCGACCTGGTCCGGGTGAATACCGACCTCGGCTACTTTGTTGCAAAAGCCTGGGTCACCGAAGGCATCCGACCTGGCGTGGTTGCCTGTTCACACCACATGGGGCGTTGGCGAATCGGCGATCTCGGTTCATCCGCCATGATGCGCTCGGTGAGTCTCTCCAAGGAAGGGACCCAGTGGGGAATGCACCCGCACGGAGGTGCTGAGCCCTATGAGTCGAGCGATCCTGACACGGCTCGGATTTGGTGGACCGATATCGGGGTCCACCAGAACCTCACCTTCGGCGTGCATCCTGATCCGATATCTGGCATGCACTGCTGGCATCAGGTGGTAACGGTCACGAAAGCTGAACCAAATGACCTTCATGGTGAAGTGCATGTTGATACTTCGCGTTCACGAGCGATCTTTGAACGCTGGATGCAGCTCACGCAGTCGGCGCGGGACGTGTCGCCAGATGGGACTCGGCGACCTCGTTGGCTTCTACGCCCACTGAAGCCAAGCGTGGAAGCCTTCGAGCTTCCCACACCGGTCTGACCACCACTAGTATGACCATGACACTACGGAGAAGTGGCGAAATTCTTGAGGCTCTCGCTGAGGTGATCGAGAATCCTGACCCTCACCCAGCGATCCTGGAGATCCTTGACCTAGAGTGGACGAGGGACGGCTTCACTGAGCTCTTTGACTTCGATCTACCTCCCTTTGCTAGCTACTACCTAACGATTGGCCCTGTCCTTGGTGGAGCGCCTGTCGATTTCTTACGCGGCCTTCTTGCGGCCTATCTACGGCCCGAACTGCAGCCTGCCCAGCCCGACTCGCTCGCATTTCTCTTACGCTTACTCGCACTCCTGGTTCATGAAGAGAGCTGGGAGCGTGCTAACGCGATCTTCTACGAGGCGATGGGTCCCTGGCTCAGTACCTATGCGCGAGCCGCAGCGACCTTCGCACCTCCTGGCCTCCGTCGAATTGGTTCCTTACTCGGTGAGGTTCACCAAACGTGGCAGGAAGAGGCTCCGCCCGCTAGCGCCCTACCGTATCTTTTGCGGCATGCCCCACCGCCGCCGGCGACTGATGAACGTAAGGATTTGGTAGATTTCTTATTGTCACCAGTAGCCTCTGGACTGATCCTCCCGAGATCGCAACTCATTAGGATCACCCATCAACGTGAACTAGGAATGCGTCCTGGCGGAAGACGCTTTAGCTTTGAGTCATTGCTCGATGCCTCCCCTGAGACGACGTTGGCGGCGGTGCTGGAGACCGTTGAGGCTCAGTTGCTATGGTATCGACATCGGAGTTCCCCCATTGATCAGTGGTGGGGCGAGCGCCTTACTCAGACTCATGTGGTGGTGAACGCCTTGCTCAAGCAGGCCGTTGATGCTGGGACTCCCCACTGACCCGATCCCACTCAATTGGCTGCCAATCGGCAAGCAGTGCGGCTCTTCGGTCTGGAGCGTTCATTCTTCGACACAAAGGGTAGCACTCGCTAGCGCTGAAACTATGGTGTTGGCCACCATGCTTGCCCCAGGAGCGAACATGACCAACTGTTCGTCATTTCGGTACACCGTTGCGATTCTGAGGTCACGGCTATCGTTTGGTTGCAGACGATGTTCTGTTAGTCAATACTCGTAAGAAAATCACGCCATGCTCGTCCTAAACCCTCTTGAAGATTGACATCGGCCTTGAGTCCTGCGGTACGCGCACGCTCAAGTGAGACGCTCACTCCTGGCATCTCGCCTGCTTTTGCTGGCACACGATCAGGGTGTAGTTCTTTGCCTACCACTTCACCGACGAGCGCGACGAGTTCATTGACCGAGACACTCTCCCCAGATCCGAAGGAGACTGGCCCAGCGAACGCACTCTCAGCTAACGACAGGAAGGCCCGGACCACGTCTTCTACGTAGACAAAATCTCGAAACTGTGTGCCATCGCCATAGATGGCGAAGTCACCCATACCCTGGGCATAGCGAAAGAGCCGAGGTACGATGCTATCCTTGCGCCACATATCTGGTCCGTAAACGTTTGTCAAGCGGACAGCCACCACTCGAACACCATAACATTCGCTGTAGGCGGAACCAAGCATCTCGTCGGCTGCCTTGCTCGCACCATAAGGGGTGAGCGGTGCAAGTGGTGAGAGCTCGGTGATCAGATCCGTTCCGCCACTCATCCCAACCACCGCATTGGTTGAGGCGAGGATTACACGCGGTATCCCGTGCAGTCGGCAAAACTCGAGCGCATGGTGAAAGCCAACGAGGTTCGAGGCAAACACATCGGCTGGGTCCTTGATCGATTCGAGGACCGAGGTCCTCGCTGCCAAGTGCACCAACGTATCAGCGCCATCCGGCAGCACTCGCCCCAATGCGTCCCATGTCGACGGATCTTCGATGGCACCGCGAACAAAATGGTCGACCCCATCTACGCGCGGCTGATTCCGATCGACGATAGCGACCTGGGAGTTCTCGCGCTGCAAGGTCTTCACGAGATGTGTACCGATAAATCCGGAACCCCCGGTGACCACTACGCGACGCCTAGCGCTACTCTGTTCCAACGATACACCTATCCTATTTCCGACGACACCACACGGCAGGGGCTGAGGCAGAAGTCGCCACGACGACTCGCTTTTTGGCGAGTTCCCGGCGGTCATTCAGACCCAACACCCGCTCACGACAACCAACTACATATTCGTTAATCAATATATCAAGCTTACCCGGCCGCGAGCAGCGCACGGACCATGCCCCAGCTCTCCCCTAACCAAATGGTAACATTTGACCAGGGTTTTCGGGTCGCTACCCGTCTCAGTCATGCACGCATCGTGTTGCCAGTGGTGCTATGCTGGGGGTAAGTGGATACCATAGAAATCGTTGCACAACGGCTCGCTACTCTCGTCATCAGCGAGGAACAGTACCGTAGGATACGGGCTCTGTGGTCTCGTTTTTGGCGCTATGCGACTGGCTCCGTCATCACTGCAGTCTTTTCACAGCTGGTACTGTTTTTCGTCTTTTCGGTACTGCGTCTTGAGAACGCACGTGACTCAGCGATCACGGCGACGCTTATCGGTGCGATACCATCGTATTTCATCAATCGCTACTGGGCGTGGGGGAAAAAGAGTCCAACCTCCTTTCGGCGAGAGGTTCTTCCCTATATTCTCATGGCCGTAACGGGACTGATCTTTTCTACATGGTTCGTAGACTTTTCTCACTCACATGCCGGCTTTCTAGGGACTTCACGACTTGCCACTGACATCGTCGTGCAAGGGTCCTATCTCCTCTCCTTCGTGCTCTTATGGTTTGGCAAGTTCACCTTCATGCACAAGTGGCTTTTCCGTAGTGCACCCCTTGCCGAGTCCACGCCGTAGGTAAACTCCTCGGTTCCACAAGTGTGTCGTCTGCTACGACCAGTCAGCCGCTCGGGTACACCTTGTGCGGCTGGACGCGGTGTCACGAACGGCCAATCACAACACACCTACCGCCCTGTCTTACCCCTCTTGGTCTGATCGCGGCCGATCACCTCGACCCTCTGTTTGAGGATTCATCTGCTCGCTACTTACGGTTCTATCTCGATTCCGTCGCGGCGCGAATCCGTGCGCCCAGTTTCACCCAGTCCGCATAGGTCCTCCGCAATAGGCGCTGTGGCCCCGCTGGGCTCATCACCTCCTCGCCCAACCCCAAATCCAGTGGCAATCCTCCACGGGAAAGAACAGAAACGGGATCGACAAAGAGTACCGAATCGCCGCAAAGAACCGCGAGATCGGCAGCAATAGCGCGCGTAGCGGACGTCCAACCCGTCACCACATACCTTGTCGCATTGTCGGCACGAAAAATAGTGGCTGCGCAGTCAAAGATGGCTGCTGCAAGGAGCACCTGAGCATCGGTAGTCGCCGATACCCCCACCAACACTCGCCGTCCCGCCGAGACCGCACTCAAACATCCGTCGAGTGGGTGCACCGAGGCCCCGACGATCTCGGTCACCGATCCCAACAGTGACTCCAATGTCCAAAGAGTTGAACTCCCCCAACCATGGACCACACCCCTTGCCGGCGTTGCATCCGTGTTAGGCCCACCCACCACCAAGGTGCCCTCGCCGATGACAACCCCTACATTACGTGGATACTGTGCTGCAAGCATCGACGGCATGTCAATGACATAGCCTTGATTCCCTTCGTGCCAAAAGTGATACAGGTCGGGGGCGGCCAATGTGAGGCCGATGGCAGGGCCACCCATTATTGACTGAAGCGCCCGGCCAGGATCTCGAAGTGGTCCGCCAGGGGTTGCGTCAAGGGCGATGGCTACTACCGCATCAGGGTGTGCGTCAAAGAACAGCCTCCACTCCTGGGGACTCGATGGCCGCCGTAATCTCAGGGTTGGGTCACCGGAACGAAGCGGAAGCTGATAGAGGTCACACGCCTCGACGATATAAGGATGCCGAACAGGGTTCGCTGATGCCATTCGTATGACCTTAGCTCTGTTAAAGGGCGAACCATCTCCGTTCTCTCTGGATCCTCTACACAACGGGCCAACGAGAATTCCTGTTGTTCACGCATCCGTCACAGCGAGTTAGCCTCACCCCTGCGCACGACGCTAGTGTGCACACCAGTGCTTCTCTCTCCCTATCATTGCTTCCGGAGACGCTCGCCCTGAAGCTCCTCTAGGGACGCGAAGCTCAAACGATCGCTTCGATACGCGCAGCCAAAGTCCTGTTGCGAGGAGCTCTACGAGCCCATCCAGCCATGTGCACAGTTTTGCAACACGACTACCAAGCTAGGCCGAAGGATATGGCCCCAGCGGCAACTCCCAATTCAGTGTCAATGACACTGCTACTCCCTGTACCACCGTGTCACGGTGATCAGCGATGCGGTCAAGCGCCCCTGGTCAACTGCTTAGATGAGCGACAGGCCATTTGCTAAGTCATCGTCGATGACGACAACCTCGAAACCCCTTGCTGCCAACATGGAACCTGCAGCGGAGGCACGATAACCAGCAGCACAGTGGACGACGACCGTGGTAGTGGGATCGATCTCATGAAGCCGATCCGCCACTTCGTAGATCGGAATCTGTTTCGCACCTGGCAGACGATTCTGCCGATGCTCCGATGGATTACGAACATCGAGTAGCTGATGAGGCGTGGAGATCGTAGTCGAAAAATACTCGGCAAAATCGATCGCCGGGATCGAGCGCTCCCCTACTACCGCACTGAACTCCTTCGCCTCCACCTGTCCAAGAATGTTCTCAATTCCGATGAAACCTAAGGAGGTAACGGCGGCGAGTGGATCAGATGACCCATCGGTGACCAGGATGATCTTGGAATCGCTGGGGATCGTCCACCCGAGGTAGGTAGAAAATAGCGTGCCATACTCCATGAGCTGCGCTCCAATGGGATGGTTGTCGAAATGATCACGTCGAGGACGAATATCGACCGCAATGGCGCCCTCATCACGTAACTTCGCCGCCTCGGCGCCTGTCAGCATGCGGGGCGTCTTCGGACGAAGCGCTGATGCGCCAGCAAGATTTGCTGGCCCCATATGTCGGTAGTAGGCGGGATAGGGGTCATAACTCCCAACCAACATGGCAACAAAGTCGTCTTCGGATGGATACTGGAAGACGATATTGACACGCCGCTCCCCACCGACAGTGCCATCGGAGACCTCCTGGACAGAGACGGCTGAGCAGAAGGACCCGAAACCATGGGTGGGCATTAACTGTGTCGCACTCGGCAACTCGTCAGCAAGCCGGTGCACGCTTTGATACTGTGCATGTGTCAAAGGCTCCGTCAGCTCCTCTGAGATCAAATCGGTTCGACCAACGCTGCCATAGAGCATGGACCCACCACTCATCACCGCGCCGACTGGATCTTGCGTCGAGGTGATGCGGAAAGAGATATGGGTGGGGGTATGGCCAGGGGTATGAAGAACGCTAACCGTCAATGGGCCGAACTCGAAAATATCCCCATCCCGCACTGGTACGCGATCAAAGGCAACTGGGTCATCCGCGTGAACAAGATACGGAACCCCCAGTTCGCTCGCGAGCGCAAAACCACCACTTACGTAGTCGTTGTGCATGTGGGTGTCACCGATTCCTGCGATGATAAGTCCTCTTTGCGCACACGAGCTGATAATGCGATCGATATCGCGTTGTGGATCAACGACAAACGCAGTTGTCCCCTCCGAGACCACGTATGACCGATCACCAAGTTCAGGTGTAGCAACGACCGTAATGTCCATAGGAACGCTTCCCCTCTCAACACACACCCGCATAAATACCCTACACGGTATCATTCATTCTATCACGATTCGAAACTCCGTGCAGTACGTATGAAATCTGATTCACGACATGCTTGGTTCGATGCCGAAGGACATGCTCGTTCTTATAGGGATAGTACGAGGATGATACCGCTATGCAGACCTAGAATGGTTAGGCGATGCCAGATCCCCATGACCACCAGCGCTCCACAACGGGCGAGATTCTACGCGACCCAGTCATCCAACGACTGACCGCTGCGCGCAGCTTCGTGTCGATGGCCAATGGCATGCTGCCGGTCGCCTTGAGTTTTACGATTCTTCAACTCCTCCACTCGGCAACTGACCTCGGCCTGATCCTCGGCGCGGAGACACTGACCATGGTCATTGCGATTCTCTTTGCTGGCGTACTCGCCGACCGCGTACCTCGCAAATCGCTCTTGGTGCTCTCCGATGTCTTTTTTGGCCTCAGCATGCTTGCCTCGGGAATCCTCGCGGTCCTCTCCGTCCGCCAGCTACCCTACTACCTTCTTGCCGCTGTGTTGATTGGCTTCGCCGACGCCCTCTTTGTCCCTGCTTTTGAGGGCTGGGCACAACAGGTCATCCCGGTCCAACAGCGACAACAGGCGAGCGCAGTGCGCAGCATCTACCGGAACATCGGTGCGATTGCTGGCCCCTTCCTCGCCGCGGTCTTGGTAGCAGCGATCTCTGCTCCTTGGGCCTTGGTCGTGGCCGGTATCCTCCCACTCATCGGTGGTGCCATCTTTATCAAGCTGCCCGCAGGGGCAAGCACGGGCGAGGCCCCGGCTTCATTGCTCAGCGAGTTGCGCAGTGGCTGGGGGGCTTTTCGCTCTCGGAGCTGGATCTGGTCAGTGGATTTACAGTTTGCTCTCTGGCATGTGGTGATTTGGGCCCCCTTGATGGTTCTTGGTCCGGTGTTGGCAGAGCATTACTACCACGGCGCGACCAGTTGGGCGCTGATCTGGGCTGGCGTGGGCGTGGGTGGCGTGATCGGTGGGCTGGTTGCATTCCGATACCATCCACGATTTCCCGTTCGAACAGGTACCATTGCCATGGTTGGACTGACGCCGGTGATGGTGCTGTTAGCGCTCCACGCGAATGTTTGGTTGACAAGCGCGGCTGCTATCCTCGGGGGTGCTGGTCTCGAACTCTTTGGCGCACTCTGGTCATATAGCTTCCAGACACATGTGCCAGCGGACGTGATCTCGAAGGTTGCCAGCTTCGATTTTCTCGCCTCAGTGGCATTCCTGCCGCTCGGACTCGCTATCGTCGTTCCACTCTCCCGACTCATCACCGTCGAGGGTGTGTTTCTCCTTGGTGCTGGTTACCTTGTGCTCTCCGCCATCTTGGTCCTCTGCGTCCCATCAGTGCGCCAACTAGGGCGTGCCCCGTTGGAACAAGTACTCCCTGACAACGGAGACAACGTCACATGAGGTGCTTTGGAAGGGCGCTAGCGAAAGCAGACTACTTGAGCAATTTGATGATATCAAGCATCGGCAGATAGAGGGCGATGACCATTCCCCCGACCACGGTTCCAAGCACCACGATAAGAAGGGGTTCGAGCAGCGATGAGAGGGATTCGGTCATCGCCGATACCTCTTGGGAATAGAATCGAGCGATCTTTTCGAGCATGGTGTCGAGCGAACCCGACTCCTCCCCCACCGCAATCATCTGTGCCACCATGGGAGGGAAGATCGGGTGGGTCCCGAGTCGTTCCGCGATTCCTTCTCCCTGGGAGACCCCACGCTTCGTGTCAAGCGCCGCAGCAGACACGAGAGAGTTGTTCGCGACCCCACTCGCAATCTCTAGCGAAGGAACGAGCGTCACCCCACTGCGTATCAGCGTTGACAGCGTCGAGGCGAACCGTGCGACGGCATATTTTTGAATCAACACACCAAAGACCGGAAGTTTAAGCACCAACCTGTCCATCATGGCCTTGCCACGCTTGGTCCGACGCAATCGAACAAAACCGACGACAACTCCGACATAAAAGATGATCAGCAGCGGGAAAAAGGTGACGGCCAGATGCGAAACGAACATCAAGATCCGGGTGGGTAAGGGTAATTGACTCCCAAGGGACGTGAAGATACTCTGGAAGGTTGGTACCACATACACCAGCATCGCGGTAAGGATCACTACGACCAGCACCACGACGGCTGCGGGATAGGTCAGCGCGGATTTGATTTTGCGCTGGAGTTCCACTCGAGTCTCGAGCGTCTCGGCGGCCCTTGAGAGGACCTGATCAAGGGTTCCAGAGACCTCACCAGCACGGATCATCGCCACAAACAGGGTGTCAAACACCTTCGGGAACCCTTCAACCGCCTCAGAGAACGACTTCCCAGCCGTGATCTCCTGACGAATCGACGTTACCGCATCTCGCAACGTGGGATTATCCGTCTGCGCTTGGAGAATCGACAGGGCGCGAACGATCGTGATACCTGACTCAATCATGGTGGCGAACTGGCGCGCGAAGACCGCCACCTCTGCGAGCTTGACGCGACGTGAGAAGCCGAGATTGACATCGCGCTTGAGCACTGGCACCCGTTTCGCGTTGACCGAGACCGGCAACAACCCTAGATCGCGAAGATGACGGAGCACCGCCTCACGACTATCGGCGTCGATGGCCCCCTGCTTGACGTTGCCCTGTGTGTCGCGGGCACGATATTCATAGGTTTCGAGCACCGATTCCCCCCATCGCTTCATAGAGTTCCCGCTGATTCGTGGTCGCGAGCAGTGCTGCCTCTCGTGAAATCTGACCAAGCTTAACCAACCGAAGGAGCGCAGAGTCCATCGTCTGCATCCCCATCTGTGCGCTCGACTGCATGATCGAATAGAGCTGATGGCTCTTGGCTTCGCGTACGACGTTGCGTACCGCTGAGGTTGCAACAAGTACCTCTACTGCGACCGCACGACCAGGCTGGTCACAGCGGGGTATGAGCTGTTGGGTGAGGATCGCCTGCAGTGAGGAAGCGAGCTGGACCCGAATTTGCGCCTGTTGGAAGGAGGGAAAGACGTCGATCATACGATCGATCGCCTGGGGAGCATCCTGGGTGTGCAGCGTGGCAAAGACAAGGTGGCCCGTCTCAGCTGCGGTGATCGCCGCAGCAATAGTCTCAAAGTCCCGCATCTCACCCACCATGATGACATCGGGATCCTGTCGCAAGACCTGACGGAGGGCCGTGGCGAAGGCTTTGGTATCAGTACCAACCTCGCGTTGATTGACGATGGAACTCCGGTGGGTGTGGAGGAATTCAATGGGATCCTCAATCGTGACGATGTGCCGTCGCTGGGTCCGGTTGATGAGGTCAACGATGGCAGCAAGTGTCGTCGACTTACCCGAACCAGTAGGTCCGGTAACTAACACTAAACCCTTAGGGATCTCGGCGAACGTTTTGACGACGGGTGGCAGCTCAAGCGTCTCGAGGGGCGGTATCTGGTGTGGGATCACCCGGAACACCGCACCGATACTCGAGCGTTGTCGGAAGAGGTTCAGGCGAAATCGACCCAGACCCCGTAACGAGTAAGCGAGATCGAGCTCCCATGATTCTTCAAAGCGCTCACGCTGTGCTTGGGTCAGGATTGCATAGACACCATCACGGATCGTCTCAGGGTCAAGTTCAGGTGTACCCTCAACCTCACGTAAAGCGCCGTAGACGCGGATAAGGGGGTGCGCCCCGACCGAGAGGTGAAGGTCACTTCCTCGGGCCGCGACCAGCTCCCTGAGCAGGGCATCGATCGATAACTTGTCTTGGGTCTCTAACACCTGGAGGCGCCCTTTCTTGCATTGGTATTCATCAAATCAATACTCTCAATATCTCTTCTATCGAAGTAACTCCTTGCAATACTTGAACCAAACCGGCTTGGCGCAGGGTGATGAACCCCTGGGCCGCAGCGATCCGGTGCAGCTCCTCCATCGGTGCACGTGCAGCGATCGCTCGCCCAAGTGGCTCCGTAATCTCCAACAACTCATGCAAAGCGACTCGCCCGTAGTAACCGGTTCGAGAAC
The DNA here is from genome assembly GCF_027319265.1 of Ferrimicrobium sp. Lineage (NCBI taxonomy): Bacteria > Bacillati > Actinomycetota > Acidimicrobiia > Acidimicrobiales > Acidimicrobiaceae > Ferrimicrobium > Ferrimicrobium sp. The sequence goes on from NZ_DAHVNP010000031.1 coordinate 246,338, forward strand.
AACGTACGCATCCTTTGGTATCGGCCCGATAGAGCGTGAAGGCCTCGTCCTTCGCTGGGACGATGAAGCCAAGTTCTCGTAAGCCTTCACGTGTGATCGAGGAGGGGATACGACAGTTGAGACAGAGCCGTCTTGCGAGACGCTGCCCTACCACCGCGGTGAGCGCAGATGCGACGAGATAGGGTTCCACCCCCATCTCAAAAAGCCTGGTTGGCGTGGAGAGTGCATCGTTGGTGTGCAGTGAGGTGAGGACAAGGTGGCCAGTGAGCGCCGACTCGATCGCAATCTCTGCCGTCTCACGGTCACGCACCTCCCCCACCAAGATGATGTCGGGGTCGGCCCGGAGAATGGACCGAAGAGCCGACGAAAAGGTGACGCCTGCAGCAGGGTTGACCTGCATTTGTGCGATGCCGCTCAACTGGTACTCTACCGGATCCTCGACTGTGATGATATTGGTCTCCACCCGGTTCAGTCGGTTGAGCGTTGCGTACAACGTGGTCGACTTGCCTGAACCAGTGGGACCAGTGATCAGGATCGTGCCCCAAGGCTGGTCGGTCAGCCGATCATAGAGCCGTCGAACATCAGGGAGGAATCCAAGATCTTCGAGGTCGAGCCGAGCAGTACCGGTGTCAAGTACACGGATGACGACCTTCTCGCCGAGATAGGTCGGAAGGGTCGCCACCCGAAGATCAACCTTCTGGCCCTCAATGCCTACGCTAAAACGTCCATCCTGTGGTCGGCGCCGCTCGGAGATGTCAAGACCCGCGAGAATCTTGATTCGCGTCATGAGTTTGGCATGAACGTTGACGTTCAGCCGGCCTACTTCGTGCAGTACCCCATCGATACGGAATCGGATCCGGATGGCCCCATTGATCGGTTCAACGTGGATGTCTGATGCGCGGTCGAGGACTGCTTGAGAGACCATCTGATTCACGAGCGAGACGATGGGACCATCTTCTACGACGTCCGCAACATCAGACTTGACAGCCTCCTTCCTCTCTTCAGCCTGCTCGGAGAGATCGAACTGCTCTTTTAGATTCAGTTGGGAACGCTCAATGGTGGCGAGCAGCTGCGAATAGGTCACCACCACCAGATGAAGATCCCGCCGCAAGACGGTCTTGAGATCATCCTTGGCGACTACGTCGGTCGGATCAACCATGGCGACCATGATCGAGCTAGACTCCTCACGAATGGGGAGAGCAAGATAGCGGCGCGCCGCTCGAGAAGGCAACAGTGCGACGACATCTGGATCGAAGGTGAGACCGTTTAGATCGAGCTCCTCGACACCATAGCGTTCAGAGAGAAAATGGCATAGCGCAACCTCATCGACCAGTCGACCTTCCACCAAGGCTCTGATCAACGATCGCTGCTCGTCTTTGGTTCCCAAGAGCTGTCGAAGTGTATCCTCGGCTACAAGCCCTGCATTCACGAGACCGCGAGCAAGCGAAGAGAGTTCAGGGATCGTGAAGGTACGCTGTGCCTCGGGCTCGCTCATATCCATGGCATCGGCCGAAAACCAGCGCAACCCAAGTCTGGGCTACTCCGACCAGTACCCTTCCCACAGTACCTGCACTTGGCTGTCTCGGCCCAAGCGGGGCTCCATCCCATGGCTTGGCACCCTTACACGTTGGAAGCCACCATGAGCATGTTCTCACTCACACGACCATCATGCCTCGCATCAGTACTTGATCGTGCCCTCCACCATCGTGGACCCCACTCAAGGTTTCACCCATCCGCAGCGGGTACCGCATACATCCCCAACCGCGCCGAACTCCATTCTTGGCTTCGACAACTGTGTACTATGGCCATCGATCACAACGAAACCCCCGGGATGCTCGAACTGGCTGAGCTGGCCCGACGTCTCCGCCAACCATCGACAGCGAGACTCGACACAGCGCTCCCTGCTATGCCGCCTCCGCTTGATAGCAGTCGTGTTGATGATGCCGGGGGGACGGGAGGACCGGTCTTGCCCGTCGCGGTAGCCGGGGTCGAGTGGACAGGCGTTGGCCTCGTCACCACACCGGACCCGGCAGATAACCTCATCATCGGTATCGTCACGCGTGTGGAAGCATACGTCGTATTGCCATCCTGGTTGAGATCACTGATGCGGATCCCCATAAATTGGACAATCCTTGCCAAGCTCGAACGCAGGCGCGTTGACAAGGAGCCAATCGCGAGCGTCACCAGATGCTTCCCGTCCTCCCGAACACCACTTCAGCTGGGTTGCCTCGGTGGTGCTAGCCGGCGCTACGCTGACGTGTCTGGGCGATCTCTCTTGTGCTAGTTGAAGAAGTTCCAGCTGAGTATGCAGGCTTTTGTGACCGTTAACACCCTTTCCATTGAAAGAAGCCTTGACGCGAACCTTTACTGGAACTTCGAACTTGAGTGGCGAATCTTCACAGTCGTGCCTACGAATCGATCGATCGTCTATCCGTTCGCTGGCCTATCGGATCGAAGTTTCGTGGGAAGGTGCTCCAATCCTCTGGTACTCCACAACTGCGCTACTTCGATGGCTAGTTATCAGCCATGGTGTCCAGTTGATCTCCGCTGATCAGCCATGTGGGTCTCGATCGCTATTGTGGTGACCCAGGGCGTCCATGAACACCTGAAGGTCGGGTCGACCACCATAGAAGAGTGCAAAAGCAATCCTCGCCTGGGCAGCTAGCATTGACCGTCCATCAAAAGCGCTGATTCCCAGGCGTCGAGCCGCTTGCATGAGAGGTGTCGTCGTTGGCTCATAGACCATGTCATAGACGAATTGGCACCCTTTGAGCTCAGTAAGGTCGATCGGAGCCTGTCCCTCCGCTCCCGCACCCTTCATACCGACGATCGTTCCATTGATAACGAGGTCGACCGACAGCTCTCGCGTATCCTCGCAGATACCTACCGGACCCGTAAAGGATTCCACCAACAGCCGTGCCCGAACGGGGTTACGATTCGCGACCCAAACCTCGACGGCTCCGGCGGTGAGCATCGCGAAGACGGCGGCTCGCGCAGCACCGCCAGCCCCCAAGATCAGCACTCGTTGCCCCGATGGCTCGAAACCCACAATCGTCCGCAACGCCTCCAAGAGCCCAGGTGCATCGGTATTGTAACCGATCACAGAGCCCTGGGAAAACAGGACGGTATTGGCTGCGCCGATCGTGCGTACCTCATCGGTCATCCGATCGAGGAGCGGCAGCACCTCTACCTTGAGTGGTGCTGTAAGGTTTGCACCTTGGAACCCAAGCACCTGCAGCGCTCGCAGGGTATCCTCGAGTTGAGAAGATGGGGTCCGAAAGGCAAGGTAGTTACCAGCGAGTCCGCTCCGGGCAAGAGCAGCGAGGTGAAGTCGAGGCGACAGACTCTGGGCGATCGGATCACCGAGCACGCAGGCCAATGGCACACTCGGCTGGCTGAGCGCTGTACTCACGACTGCTCTCCGTAACGCGCGATCGCCGCCTGCTGTTGTGCAAAGGTATCATAAAACGACAGATGTCGGTGCCCCCGAAGGGCGACGAAGTACAGCCACGACCCCCGCGCTGGATGCAGAACGCTGGAGATGCCAGCAGCATCGACTGCTCCAATCGGTCCAGGAGGCAGACCTACATGGGTGTAGGTGTTATAGGCCGACGCATCTTGTAGCTGTGCGCCGGTGATAGGGTTCGAATAGTTGGCGGTCGCAAAGCGAACCGTCGAGTCCATCTCGAGCGGCATGCCAGCGGCAAGACGATTGAGGATAACCCGAGCTACCTTGGCGTACCCGGCCGGTGTGTTAGCCTCCCGCTCTGCAATCGAGGCCGCCACGATCACCTGATTCGCCGTGAGCGAATGGTATCTTCCTGTAGATGAGAGTCCAGCCGCCTCGTACTCCTGGGTCGACCGATCCAACATCTGCTGGATAAGCTCCTTCGGCGTCCCAAGCGGATCGACAAAGTAGGTATCCGGATAGAGTAACCCCTCCAAGCTTGTGGCTGTCGCAAGAAATGGCGAATGGAACGCATGCAGATCGCTGGCCTGGCGCAGGAAACTCGCGCCCGAGAGGCCTTCCCCCGGTAGGCCTCGTAACTCCGCCGCTATAGCGTTCACGGTCATGCCTGGCAATACGGTAATCTTTAGCGAGGAAGGACCGCCGGTCAGGAGGTCTAACGTTTTGGCGTACCCCTCATTCGTGCGCAAAAAGTAGACACCAGCGTCGATCACGCCTACTCCTTTGATCTCTGCATAGGTCTTGAAGAGCAGCGGCGAACGCACCACCCTTGCATCCCCGAGCTGATCAAAGATCGCGTTCACAGACTCACCTGGAGCAACCACCACTGCCACTGAATGTCCCTGCGGGCCGGGTCGTGATTCGAGGTAGTAGCTAATCCCCACCACACTGATCGCGATCACGACGACGATGATGCCCGCCAGGAGTAACTGCCGGAGCCTAGACATGACGCACTCCCTGCATGGCTACCCTAAGCATCACGGAGCCCATCAAGATAGCGCTGGAGAATGTCAGCGGCAGCGAGATCGTCGACGCGACCACGTTGGTCGCGGGTAGAGACCCCAGCCTCTCCTAATGCTCGTTCCACACCGCGGCTCGAGAAGCGTTCGTCTACCTCGACAATAGGAGTTCCGAACAATGGCTGCAGTTCCTCGATGAAACGCCGGGCCATTCGGGTGCTTTCGGTCTCTGCACCTGCGAGGGAGAGTGGCACACCGACGACAGCCATCTCGACATTATACTCGGCAACAATATTGCGGATATGATCTTGCCAACCAGCGACGCGCGAAATCACCGCCAATGGAAAACCAGCTCCATCGACACTCAATGCAACCCCGATCCGCCGAAGACCAGGATCAAAACCGGCAACTCTCATCGTTGGGAATCGAACCCTTTGCGGAGCTCCTCAAGGGCTTGATCCAGCTGATCGACCTGACGACCACCTGAGAGCGCAAGTTCACGCTGAGGACCGACGCGGCCACCGACGGCCTGAGCAAGCGGCGCAAGTACCTCGCTCGCATTGAGCACCGTCGGGTCGGCCACCGTCGCCACCAACGCCACCTTGGCGTCGAGCACACTGGCTAAGACGACCACCTCGGCCTCGGTGCGATTGCGCAGTTCAAGGGCGACAAAACGCAACTCCTGGGCGGAGAGGCCATCAAGTCGTTCTATCAGCGCTCGAGAAGGGTGTTGCGCCCAGATGTTGCGAACGAGCGAGCGCAACTCCTCTTGGCGCATCGTTGCAAGCTGGGTCTCAAGCTCTCTATGCCGCATGGCTAAGTTCTCGACTCGCTCTGCGAGTGCCTCACGACCTCCAGGCAGAATCTTCTCGATCGTATCGAGTTGGCGTTCAAGCCTATGCACTGCATCGAGCGCCGCCAGCTGGGTGACCGCCTCGATCCTTCGCGTATTCGCACCGATGGAGCCCTCCGATACAACCTTGAAGAGTCCAATCTCACCCAGCGAACCGACGTGCGTGCCACCACAAAGTTCCACCGAGTGCGTGCCTGCGTGGACCACGCGAACCACGTCTTGATATTGATCACCAAAAAAGGCGATGGCGCCTTCGTTGACGGCTGCTTCTTTGTCTTTGATCTCCGTAACCACCGTAGCGGCAGTCACCACCTGCTCCATAATGAGCTGCTCAACTCGCTCAATCTCCTCGACCGTGAGCGCTGACCAATGGGTGAAGTCAAAGCGCAACCGCTCTGGTGCAACCAATGACCCCTGTTGCGCCACGTGCTCGCCAAGTACCTCGCGGAGCGCCCACTGCAACAGATGGGTAGCGGTATGGTTTGCTCGGATTCGCGCACGCCTCCCTCGATCGACCACGAGTTCGAGCGAGGTACCCACCACGGGCTCGCCCTCCACGACCTCAATCCAGTGACGAACCACGCCCTGTACTGGCTGATCGGTATTGACAACCTTGGCCCGGAAACCCTCGGCGCTGATCCAACCCGTGTCGCCCACCTGCCCACCACCCTCAGGGTAGAAGGGGGTTCGATCCAAATATAGCGCGAGACCCGCTGGCTCTTGCTCCACAAACTGGATCTCGCCAACCGCCTCTTCGACCTCGTAGCCAAGGAACTCAGTTTTGCCGAGTGTTTCGAGTACCCATAGCGCACCCGTCGCCTGTTCGCTCGTCGCCTCATCACCAAGGCCGGCCTGACGCGAGCGATGGCGCTGTTGGGCCATGGCATTGTGGAACCCATCAAGATCAACATCGACACCGCGGTCGGCCGCTATCTCGGTCGTCAGTTCGATCGGAACTCCAAAGGTATCATGGAGACGAAAAGCGACGTCACCAGTGACCTTGCCACTGGTGATCGCCGTCTCCAAAATAGGCGCACCAATCGTGAGCGTCTGTTCGAACCTCGCCTCCTCCCGAATGCCTAGTTCGAGAATCCGCTCTCGCCGGTCAATCAGCTCCGGGTAGGCCTCCCCCATGGTCGCAATCACTCCGTTGACCAAACGCTCAACTACCTCATGGCGTGCACCAAGTAGCTGCGAACGCAGAACCAACCGGCGAATAATTCTTCGCAGTACATACCCTCTACCCTCATTGGTGGGAACCACCCCATCAGCGAGGAGAAAGGTCATCGCACGGGAGTGGTCTGCAATGATGCGCAGTCCAACATCCTGTCGGTGCTCAACACCATAGGTCCTACCGGTGAGCGACTCTGCCTCTTGGAGAATGGGATAGACAAGGTCGGTCTCAAAGACCGAAGGTCGACCTTGGAGAATCGGGACAATGCGCTCGAGGCCAGCTCCCGTATCGATGCACGGCTTAGGCAGTGGCACAAGGTCACCATCAGACTGCTGGTCAAACTGCATAAAAACGAGATTCCAGATCTCTAGGAACCGCTCATCCGATCCATACGCTGGCCCACCGTCGGCGCCATACTCGCTTCCTTTGTCGTAGTAAATCTCCGAGCACGGGCCACAGGGACCCGTGTCCCCCATCTGCCACCAGTTATCCTCCTCCAGCCTCTGGATGCGAGCCGGATCAACCCCGATGGCGTCACGCCAGATCGCTGCGGCCTCATCATCACTGGTATGCACCGTAACCCATAGCCGATCGGGTTCCAAACCAAGGACATTGGTCACGAGCTCCCAGGCGTAGGGAATCGCCTGTTCTTTGAAGTAGTCCCCAAAGGAGAAGTTTCCCAACATCTCAAAGAAGGTGAGGTGGCGCAGTGTCTGGCCGATCTGATCGAGATCGTTGTGCTTTCCGCCAGCGCGCATACACTTTTGGATACTTGTCGCTCGCGGATACGGAGCTGGCTCCTCGCCCAAGAAGTACCGCTTAAACGGGACCATCCCCGCCACCGTAAACAACACCGTCCGATCAAAGGGGATCAGGCTGGCTGATGGTACCGGAGTGTGGCCACGTTCGACAAAAAAGTCTCGAAACGCGCGTCGTAGCTCATTAGAGTCCATGAATCTCCCTTACCTCTCCTTCGAGCACACGAGTCTTGCCATCGCGACTGGGCTCACCGCGGTAGGCCGCAGCCGCTTCGCGAAGCGCCGTACGCAGGTCACCCCGCATACGCGCCACCGCATGACGTGTCGTCCGCTCGAGGGAACGCTCCAACATCGGTCGCGCCAGTGCCCGCAAGCGGCGCGTACCCATCACTCCCACACCAATCCCTAGTAAGAACCATCGACCACGTCGCATCAACTGTAGCCCTCCCTTCGGTCTCGAAACACTTTGCGACCACGCCGAATGGCAAGACGGAGTCGCCCCATCGAGATAAACGGGTAACCGATGGTATGCACGACGGTTTTCGTCATGCGATCGATCGCTTGCACATCACTCGCACGTTCCTCAAGGAGTTCCTTCGTTTCACTCGCTGTTGTCGTGGCGTCGTGAGCCAGCGTACTGGCGTAACGAATAAGGTCAATCATCTCCTGGCGCCATTCGCTGGCAAAGGCGTCCATCTGGGAGCGCAAGGTACGGACCTGTGCCACGAGAATCAGACAGATGACCAGCAAGACGATTGAGGCGATCGATGCTATCAAAGAAACCAACGCGCGACCTCCAGGGCTGGGTTTGCGCTCAGTCTATCGACCATCATGAACCAGGGGAACCATGCGGATGCCTCCAGAAGGGCTATCGTCGAGGTACTGGAACCTACTCATGAACGCGAACCATCCTGAACAGCATCGGTTGCCCGGCGTGAGCCACCGGGCAGCATTCGATACGCATTGAAAACCCCATCGAGTTGGCGGATGGCCCCAAGCACCGATGAGAGATGGCCTGGGTCAACCAACTCAAATTCGAAGCGCATGCGAGAGACGTGGTCGCCACCCGTCCGCGATGAGCTCATGGTGATATTGACGTGGTGCTCACTTAACACCTTCGAAACGTCAGCGAGCAATCGTGCTCGATCCAAGGCCAATACTTCAATGGCCATCTGATAACTCGCACCGCTGTCATGGGCCCACTCAACGTCGACACGACGCTCACCAGCTCGCTTCAGAAGGTCAAGAACGTTTGGACAGTCGGCACGGTGAATCCCCACCCCACGTCCCTGCGTGATGAAACCTACAATCTCGTCACCGGGAATCGGGTTGCAGCAACGCGATATGCGAACAAGCACATCCTCCATGCCCTCGACGAAGACCATGGGACCCTTTGACAGATGCCGAGGGCGCTGGTGCGACACGGTGGGAGCGTAGCCGTCAGTCTCAAGCTCATTGCGTTGGACGCGCTGCGCTACCGCTCGTGCCGAGACGTGTCCTTCTCCAATGGCTACCAGTAGTCCCTCACCATCATGGAGGCCGTTCATCTTGGCCAACTTGGCGAGCCCAGCCTGCGAAAGATGGGTATTGACCGCCAGATTCTCCCGACGAAAGGCCTTGGTCAGTTCGTCACGACCGATCTCAACGGACTCTTCGCGCCGTTCTCTGGAAAACCACTGACGAATCTTCGCCTTCGCCCTCGGGGTAACCACAATGGAGAGCCAGTCACGCGAAGGCGCAGCGGAACTCGACCGAGAGCTAACGATCTCTACTGTATCCCCAGAGCGCAACGTCGACTCCAGCGGGACCAGTCGACCGTTTACCTTCGCACCGATGCAACGATGCCCAACCTCAGTATGAATCGAGTAGGCAAAGTCAAGAGGGGTTGCGCCGACCGGGAGGGTGACAACCTTGCCCTTGGGGGTAAACACATAGACCTCATCCATCTCAAGATCCGACTTGAGGTGTTCAAGAAACTCCAGCGGGTCAGGTAGCTCCTCCTGCAGCTCCATAATGCGATCAACCCAGGCAGCATTCGTGGAGTTCGAACCCTCCTTGTAACCCCAGTGCGCAGCGATGCCGAACTCGGCCCGCCGGTGCATCTCGCGCGTCCTGACCTGAACCTCAAGCGGATTCCCCTTGTCGAGCAGCACGGTGGTATGGAGGGATTGGTAGAGGTTGAACTTCGGCGCGTTGATGTAGTCCTTGAAGCGGCCAGGGATGGGTGCCCACAATGAATGCACGACACCGAGGGCAGCCCAACAGTCCCGATCGTTGTCCGTGACAATTCTGACCCCGATGATGTCGTAGATCGAGTCGAAGTCCTTATCCTTGATGATCATCTTTTCATAGATCGACCAGAGGTGTTTTGGTCGACCCGTCACCTCTGCATCGATGCCAACCACCTGAAGTCGCTTCCCCAACTCCTCGATAACCTGGGCGAGGTAACGCTCTCGTTCAGGCGCCCTCGTCTCGATCATGTGATCGATCTCGGCGTAGCGTCGTGGATGCAAGGTGGCGAACGCAAGATCCTCGAGCTGCCACTTCATATCCTCGATACCGAGTCGATTCGCGAGGGGTGCATAGATATCCATCGTCTCTTGCGCGATACGGCGTTGCTTCTCCACTGGCAGTGCAGCAATGGTGCGCATATTGTGGAGCCGATCAGCGAGTTTGATGACCAGGACCCGTGCATCTTTCGCCATCGCGATCAGCATTTTGCGCATCGTCGCCGCCTGCTGGGCCTCACGCGAGTCAAAGCTGATACGATCAAGTTTGGTGAGACCATCGACGACCTCAGCAACCGTGGGTGAGAACTCTGCACTGATCTGAGCCAACGTCACCGAGGTATCCTCGACCGTATCGTGGAGCAACGCGGCCACCACTGCGGTCATGTCGCCTCCAAGTGCAGCCGTGATCGTCGCCACCCCGATGGGATGGGTCACATAGGGTTCGCCGGATCGCCGCCGCTGGGAGCCATGCGCCACACGCGCAAACTCCAACGCCCGTTCGATGGTCGCACCCGCCTCACTCGATGGGTCAAGTGCCATTGCATCGATGAGTGATTGCAGATCACGATCGGCCAACATCTTCGCTACGATGCCGGTAAGCCTTCAGCCTCGACGGGAGCGTTACGACGCTCAAGACGAGCTCTGATCTGGCGATAGCGCCGCTCACGCTCCTTGAAACGTGCCAACAACGGTGCGGCGATGAACAGTGAAGAGTAGGCCCCACTCGTGAGACCCACCACCAGTGCGAGACCGAAATTCTTCAGTGTGGTGGCCCCAAGCACGTACGCTCCCAAGACCAACACGGACAGGATAGGGATGACGGCAACCAACGACGTGTTCAACGATCGGGCCAACGTCTGATTCACCGAAAGATCGACCGCATTCGAGTAATTCATCTTCCCCGGGTCGACGAGTCCACCCACGTTTTCCTTAATACGATCAAAGACCACAATGGTATCGTAGAGCGAATAGCCAAGGATCGTGAGTACGGCGATCACCGTCGAAGGAGTGACCTGGAAACCACTCAACGCATAGATCCCAATCGTCACCAAAAGGTCATGCACCACCGCAACAAAGGCGGCGGCAGCCATCTTCCACTCAAACCGAATGGAGATGTAGAGGATAATGCCGACGAAGAACGCGATCAAGGCCTTGACCGCAGCGTTGGTGATCTGTCCTCCCCAGGTTGGACCCACAAACTCGATCGCGACCGCCGAGGAGGGGAGATGGGCCTTGGCCGCCAGGAGGGCGGCGACCTGGTTCTCCTTTGCTGTCCTCGCAGCACCCGAGAGTTTGGTGAGACCAGCCTGTACCTCGACGGTACGGGCGGAATGCGAACCAAGGGTTACCACGGTCGCCTGGGTGACACCAGCTCGTGCCACGATCTTGCTGGCTTGGGCTACCGTGAGGGTCGCTGAAGGCACCTGCCAACTCACGCCTCCCTTGAAACTGATCCCGAAGTTGAGACCCCTGGCCGACAGCGCTGCCGCCCCAGCGACGATCACAAGAAAGGAGATCACAAAGTAATAGCGGGACCGTTGCACAAATGGGTAATGGGTGGCGCCGGCGCCCAGACGCCGCCACCACGACGCCTCACTCGCGTCAATCGTCTTGGCTTTAAAACCCTCACTCTCAATCGAGTCCGAGGTATCCGATCCTTCCCTTACCATCTCGCTCATACTCCCTTCGCCGCGACACGGCTCGGCTTAATCACTCCGCTGCCGACGGTCGATTCTCGAGTTACCTGGACCACCGGGACGCCAAGCCATCGATAGTGCTTCGGCGAGATCGAATTCCCAATCCATAGCACCAACGGCCGGGTGAAGAACCACGCTGAAGCCACATCGAGGATCGTCGATAGCCCCAGGAAGAAGGCAAATCCCCGCACATCGCCGATGCTAAAGTAATAGAGTAGCGCTGCTCCGATAAAAGAGACGAGGTCGGCAGCGATGATCGTGCGGAACGCTTTGGTAAAGCCGGTATCCACCGACGCCCGCAAACTCCGGCCGTTGCGAGCCTCATCCTTGAGTCGCTCAAAGAAGACGATGTAGGAGTCCACGATGACGCCAATCGAGACGATAATACCTGTCACTCCAGCCAGATTGAGCGTCAGCTGTACGCTGTGCCCCAGGTAGCCGATAATCGCCCAGAGTGCGGCGAAAGTGGTAGCGAGCCCACCAACGACTACCAAGCCGAGGAGTCGGTAGTAAAAGATCGTGTAGAGCATGACCAGGACGAGACCAGCGATGCCAGCAATTAACCCTGCGCGTAACGAGGCGGCGCCCAACGTCGGTGAGATCGTCTGGACTGTCTGCTGCACAAGCTGCACCGGAAGGGCTCCATAGTGCAAGATAGTGGCGAGATCGGTTGCAGAGGCCTGGGTATAATTGCCGGTGATCTGTCCCTGCCCATTGAAGTTGGTGGAGTTGATCTGCGGAGCCGACTGCACGGTTCCGTCCAACACCACGGCGAGGAGCTGATGGTAGTAGGTCTTGGCAATCTGGTTGAAGAGGGGCGCTCCCTTGGATGTCAAGGTGAAATTAATCGCCCACTGGTTGGAGGCACTCTGGGCTACCGGCGCCGCAAAGACACTCTTGATCGCGTTGCCAGTCATGAGCGTTGGTCCAACGACATAGCGCGCAATCACCGTCTTCGTGTTGCCCTGATACTCCGGCAGCAGCGCTGTCGAGGCACTGGTTGCCTTCAATGGACTCGTGGAGGGAACGTATTGCAGAGTCGAAGCCGTTTTAGAGGTAGCCGTTGGGCACGTGGGAGTCAGCTGTGACTTTTTGAGATGAAGGCTCGTTGGGGGCTTAGTGTAGAGCGGTGCGGTGCACAAAACCGGACGAAACTGCAGAATCGCTGTCTGACCGATGTAACTGAGTGCTGTCTTTGGATCCTTGATTCCAGGCAGGTCCACGACGATGTCGCTACCTTGCTGACCAATGGATGGCTCCCCCACTCCGAGTGCATTCACTCGATCCTGGATAATGGAGATCGTCTCATTGAGCGTCGCTGTGTTGACTTTCCTCGCAGGCTTATAGACGACTGACGCGCCACCCTGGAGGTCAAGGCCAAGGACAGGATGATAGTGGGCAGAGATCACCGCCGCAAAAGCGGCGAGCGCCACCACCGTGCTAATGAGGACCGAACGGATCCAACGCCCTTTACGCATTCGCCACCTTTATCTCTGCAACCAAACACATGATCATAGCCACCTCTGGCTCTATAAAGTTAGTCGGCATGGCTACCACTTCTTATGACTGGGGTGCCCCAAACCTTATCGATATCGACGAGCAGTGCTTTGATCGTGCCCTCCCTGATGGATCGTCTGAGCCTCGTGATCAACCGAAACTGGAAGGCCAGGTTGTGTAGGGATAACAGCGTGCCCGCACTCTCCGTGTCCACATGGGCCAAGTGATGCAACAGGCCACGGGATACTCTTTGGCACACCCGACAATTGCAGTCTAGTTCAAGCGGTTCATCAACCCCACGGTTTGCGAGTCCCTTCACGCGCAAGGGACCCTGGTTGGTGAGTGCCGTTCCGTGTCGTGCGATCCGCGTCGGAGCCACACAATCGAACATATCGACACCGAGCGCCGTCGCGTGTGCCAGCAGGTACGGATCGCCGACGCCCATAAGGTAGCGCGGTCGTTCCGCCGGTAACCCCTCCACCACCGTGCGGACCGCCTCTAGCGTATTCTCTCTGGACTCTCCAACGGCAAGACCGCCAATCGCGTAGCCATCAAAACCGATAGCCGTGATCGTCGCCGTACTTTGCTTGCGCAGTTCACTATCGACACCGCCTTGCACGATGCCAAAGAGCTGCTGCGTGTCGTCGGTGTGGGCCGCGCGGGAGCGCTCCGCCCACTGACCGGTGAGCATAAGATTCTGCCTGAGCACCGCTTCGGGACTAGGGAGTTGCGTGCACACGTCGAGCGCCATCGCGATGTCGGCCCCGATCTGCTCCTGGGTGGTCATGGCATCCTCGGGCGTCAGCGTCACCCAGGAGCCGTCATAGACGTTGCGGAAGCGTGCCCCTTCGTCGGTGATCTTCGCTCCGAGTGACATGATCTGAAAACCTCCAGAGTCCGTCAGCGATGCGCCACGAAACCCGGTGAAGGCATTCAACCCACCCATCGTTGCGATAAGCTCCGCTCCTGGTCGCAGCATGAGATGATAGGTATTAGAGAGCAGCACCTGAAAGCCGAGGTCGGCGACGAGTTCACTCGGGACGTAACGCACGATCCCACGCGTCGCGACGGGTATGAACAAGGGGGTCTCAACAGTAGCAGATCGGAGGTGCAACTGCCCGCTCCGTGCAGACCCATCAGTGTGGGTTACCAAGAGGTTACTCATCAATCTCCTGAGCGGGGGTACCGGTTCCCGGGGGACGAGTACTGGCTCCACGACCAGTGGGAATCAACATGGCATCCCCGAGGGAGAGAAACCGGAAATCATTGGCAAGCGCGTATTCGTAGAGCGTTCGCCAGGAAGAACCTACGGCTGCCGCCACCAGTGCCACCAAGGTCGACCTCGGAACATGAAAGTTCGTGAGGATAAGATCAACGCTTTGGAACTCAAAGCCAGGGACAATAAACAGCTGAGAGGAGCCGCACAACGCTCCCCCATGGGCGATAGTCTCCAACGTTCGTACCACTGTGGTTCCAACCGCGACGACTCTTCGTGCAGAACGAATCCGGTCATAGGCATCCGCTGTGACACGATAGCGCTCGGCATGCATCGTGTGCTTGGCAAGCTCACGGTCCTTCACCGGCGCAAAGGTGCCAAGTCCCACCTCGAGCTCCACCCTCACCACTTCAATGCCGCGTCTTGTGAGATCCTCAAGCAGTTGCAGATCAAAGTGCAGTCCTGCAGTCGGGGCCGCCACCGAACCTGGCCGATTCGCATAGACCGTCTGATATCGCTCAGGGTCAATCTCTACACCCGCAAGGTAGGGGGGAAGGGGAATCTCCCCATGGGCCAAGATCGCATCGCCAAGGACCTCAAGCCGTCGTGTTCGCAGGCCAGACTCCTCCGTCGTACCCTCAAGAACTCTAAAGACGGGACTGGCTTCATAGTAGAGAAGTTCACCATCATGGACTCGTGCGTTGGGTCGTATCAGCGCCTCAAAGGTCGCCCCCTGCGGAGATAGCAATAACACCTCCACAGCACCGCCGGTCGCACGTTGCACATGGAACCGTGCAGGAATGACTTTGGAGTCATTAACGACTACTACATCGCCCGCTGAGAGGTAGGACCCCAGGTCAGCGACCGTTGCTACCTGTGGTGGCACTCCAAGACCCACCAGCAACTTGGCAGAGCTTCGCGGCTCTGCCGGTACCCTCGCGATCCGTTCTGGAGGGAGGTCGTAATCGTAGGCATCGATAATCGACCAATCCTCGCCTGTCATGCGCGCAACGACCTCTCTCAACCCACCAATCTGAACTCGTACGCTCCGAAGAATCCCGCGCGCCGACCCTAAGTAGCTTAGCAAACGAAAGCTTACGATCAGCGCCAAGCGTCATTGGGCGCTTTCGAGCGCCTCCGCGATGATCGGATAGAAGCTCTCCAGTTGCGCCCTGGGTCGCGAGGGATCTTTGGCCATGTCGTCAGCCAACCGAAGTCGGATCGCGTCATCGAAGTAGGGGCTCGCCTCAAAGGGTCCTACTTCATCAACGCCCAACTCGCCTCCCTGCTCGACGAGGGTGGCGCGTGACTCCCTGGAGAGGCGTCCCCAATAACGCGAATCCGTCCTCACCAGATAACGTTTCGCCGTCACGTGCAGTCCGATGAGTTGACCAACACGTTCTGAAAAGCCCAATGCAAGTGCCAGCCGCAAACCATCGCTTGCGTGCTCTGCCTCCGTCGATCCAGATGACCAACCAAGATCGTGGAGAAGGCCTGCAACCGCCAGCTCGGAGTCGTCGCTGTCATGCCAGAGCACCTCTGCTGTCTGGCAGAGATGATCGATGAGGGGAAGCTCCTCACCAAAAGTACCTAGCAGTCTTGGTTCGCCGAGGAGCTCGAGCACCGAACGCGCGCTTCCCATCGGAACCTAGTCCGACTCAGCGAACTCGGGAACCGGTCCGCCTACCCTGTCCTCTGGTAGCACCAACAGGGTTGGGCCACGCTGGAAGATCTCGACGCGATCGCCGACACTCAGGGCGATCGATTCCTCTGGCGAGACGGCCACCACCACCTTGGTTCCGTCGATCCCCTGGACATGGGCGGCGAAACTCGAACCCAAAAACGACATCTCCACTAAGCGACACTCACCATCCCCGGTCACTCGAATCCCCAATTGCTCAGGCCGAACCAGGACGGCGACTTCCCCACCGACTGTGAGCGGACCGCCAATCGAGAAGGCGCCAAACCCTGGGGTAAGCACCGTCGATTCACGTGTGACGGTGCCGTGGATCCGATTCACCTTCCCGACGAACTCGGCGACGAACTCTGTAGCCGGCGCGGCATAGATCTCCGCTGGCGTCCCTAATTGCTCCAGAATGCCACGGTTCATTACCCCGATCCGATCCGCGATGGCGAGTGCCTCCTCTTGATCGTGGGTCACGAAGATGGTGGCGATTCCCACCTCCTTTTGCACTCTACGGATCTCCTCACGTAGACTGACCCGCACCTTGGCATCGAGTGCCGATAGTGGCTCATCGAGCAAAAGGACGGCGGGCTCGATCGCGAGCGCACGGGCAAGGGCAACCCGCTGCTGTTGTCCGCCAGAGAGCTGGTGGGCAAAGCGGTCACCAAGATCCCCAAGACCCACCAGATCGAGCAGTTCACGAGAGCGCTCACGGCGTTTGGCCGCGCCCACATGGCGAATCTTGAGGCCGAATTCGATGTTCTGCGCCGCCGTCAGATGTGGGAAGAGGCTGTACTGCTGAAAGACGATGCCCATGTTGCGTTTTGCGGTCGGCTGAAGGGTGATATCCTGATCATCCACGAACACCCGGCCTCCATCCAAGCGTTCGAGTCCGGCCACCGATCGAAGCGCTGTCGTCTTGCCGCATCCCGAGGGCCCCAACAGGACGACCAGCTCACCAGCTTGTATCCGCAGAGAGAAGCCATCGAGCGCATGCATCGTACCGTAGTACTTCTCTAACCCCTCAAGCCGAAGTTCACCTTGTGACACGCATCCTCCTTGTTTTCTTGGTACGGCCACCACCGAAGATAGTGACCAGTGAGAGTGGTACAAATGCCACCAATAGCGCGACCAGAGAGACCGCAACCGCCTCAGCTGCAGCCGTGAGACCGATCTGGACGATATAGACGGGAAAGGTGTTGAAACTGAGGAGAGAAGCCACTACGAATTCACCCAATGCGTAGGCGCCAGCCAGGATTAGCGCGCCTACCATCCCCGCGCGAAGGTTCGGCAACAACACCCCCACCAGAGTGCGAGTCCAGCTTGCACCCAACGACTGCGAAGCCTCAACAAGGGTGTTGACATCAAGCGAACGCACAGCTGTATCGAAGGTCCGATAGCTATAGGGGAGCGCAAGCATCACATAGATCGGTGCCAAAATAAACGGAGAGGTGAGAATCAGGTTCAAGATACTGTGATACGCTCCCAACAGCCCCAGAACGACGACGACAGAAGGTACGCCGAGTGGGACAATGCTGAGCGCATCGAGTAGGCCTCGCAGCTTGGGTATACGCACGGTCACCCAGATGGAGGTGGGAATGACCAACAGTCCCGTGAGGATCACGGTCGCAATGGCCACTTGGAAGGACAACCAGAGCGATGAGCGGAAGTTCGGATCATCAAAAAGTGACCGGTACGCCGAAAGGGTGAGGTGGTTGTGGACCCCGAGGACCGAGTACCGTGCCGACGCGAGAATCGGAATCAAGAAGAACGCACCGACGAAGATCAACACAGCGGCACGGAAGACACGTCCGATACCGGCTTGTCGAAGATGAAGCCCATCGCCTCCGGGTGTTACCGTAACCAACGTGAAGCCCTCCTCTGGCTGAGAACGTAGACGGTAGCGGCGAGTGCGACCACGATGATCATGCCGAGCCCAAGTGCATTGCCGAGGTTCCCTTGGCCGGCGGCCACATTTCCCGAGATGAGACTACCGATCTGAATAGGCACGAGCGGTAACGTTCCCGATGTCAACGCCTCAGCGGTCGCGTAGGCTGCAAAGGCATCAGCGAAGATCACCACAGTACCCGACAGAATGGCTGGTAGGAGAATCGGCAGACCAACCGACCACCAGAAGCGCACCTTGGAGGCCCCCAACGAACGCGCCGCCTCGACCCAGGCTGATCTGATGTTTTGGATCGGCCCCAGCATCACCAGGATCATGACCGGAATCAGGAAGTATTGATAGACAATAATGAGGCCAACAACCGAATACAGTGAGAAACCATGGGCGTACAGATTGATACCCATGCCAGAAAGGATCTTGGTAACGATCCCAAAATTGCCAAGCGTGGCGATGAAGGCGAAGGCGAGGGGGACGCCCCCGGTATTCGCAAGCACACTGGAACTCGACTGGACCAACGCACGCGGTCGTCCCCGTGTCGCAGCAACCGCCAACGCCGCTACGAACCCAATAACGACCGCGATCACGGTGCTGCCGATGGAGAGTTCGAAGGAGGCGACATAGGAGTGCAGGTAAGGACCCGAAAATGCCAGGCGCAGATTTGCCAGTGTCGGCTTGCCACCATCCGACTCAAAGGCACCCACCAACACTGACACCGCTGGGATAATCAAGAAGATGGCTAGAAACAAGAGATACGGAACGACACCGCCGTAGCGTCGCAATTGACGCCGCGGTCGGGTCGCGGGAGGAGAGCTGGGGGAACTCTCCTCCCGATTGCGGGTAAGCGTGGAGACCATCAGACCTTTGGCCAATTAGCAAGGATGACGGTCTGTGCAGCATTGAGCTGTGCTTGGCTCGGGAAGACAGGCGTGCCGCTCACCGGAGGCACGGCGGCAAGGTAGGTCTTGTTAACGGTCCCGTCCTTGATCATCGAACTCAGTCGGATTGGATCGGTGTAACCCTTCAACCAGAGGTTCTGGCCCGTGTTCGAGTACAGGTACTCCTCCCAGAGGCGAGCGGCTGCAGGATGCGGAGCATACTTAGCGATCGCCTGGGCATAGTAGGAGGCGTAGTGCACACCCTTGGGAATGACGACCTTCCAGTCGATCTTACCTTTGAGCGCATTCTCGTAGGCGACGTTCAGATAGTCCCAATCGATGTTGACCTTGACCTCTCCGGAACCAATTGTGGCTGCCGAAGATTGGACGGGAATGAAGTTGCCGATCGCCTTGAGATGCTCGAAGTACTTGATACCTGGCATGATGTTGCTGTAGGACCCGCCATTGCCAAGGGCTGCTGCAATCACGCCCGAGAAAGCAGCTCCGGCATCCTCTGGATCTCCATCGAGTGCGACCCCACCATGGAAGGCAGGATTGGTCAGACTGGCAAAGCTCGTCACCGGTGTCTTGGTGAGGGCAGCATTGTAACCAATGGAGATATAGCCGCCATAGTCGCAGTACCACTGGCCAGAGTCTGACTTGCAGCCAGCGGGGATCTGACTCCAGTCTTGGACCTCGTAGTTGGCGAAGAGGCCTTTCTTTGCACCTGTGACGGCAAAGGGAATTCCCACATCAACCACGTCGGCAGACCGCGAGGAACCCTTCAACGTAGACAAACCATCGATCTCGGTAGCAGACGAGGCTTCTGGGCTCACGTCAGTAATTTTGATGCCATACTTCTTCTGGAAATCCGTCATGATCTGGCCATAGTTGGCCCAATCGCTTGGCAGTGCCGTAACGGTCAGCGCACCCTCGGCCTTAGCCGCCTTGACAAGATTCGCCATCCCACCGCAAGCAGCGAGCGAGGAACAGGTCGCATAATCCACTGCCTTGCTTGACGTGGTTGCGCTGGTGCTCGCACTCGATGCGCTCCCACAAGCGCCAAGCAGCACCGCTGCCGCGCCTACCATCGCTACTCCAACCTTCATTGCCTTCAACGCTGACTCCTTTTTTGCATATGATTGCTCTGCATATGATTGCTCATTGCCTCACAACCTACGAGAGCGAAGAGAACACCGAGTCTCGGTTGTACCAACACTTGGTGAACGACAACCAAACCTTTCTTACCACCCACCTTGGGCCTCGATGGAGAGCGAGGAGACCGACTCCTTTCGCTACTATCCAGCCTTTGCATCATTGCAACCTCTCCTAGCCCCACAGGAGCCCATCGCCGCCGTTCATGGTGCCCAACTCCTCCTCGCACAACGTGATGATGGTTCACTGACGATTGGCGACACCCACGAAGAGTACGGTTCTCCCTTTCTCGAAGCCGCCATCGAAACCCACCTTTTACAACGGGCCAAGGTTCTGCCCGGTCAGGAACTCGCACCCACCAGCCAACGTTGGCAAGGTGTCTACTCACGATTACGACCAGCGGACGAGGCGATCTTCTTCGCCGAGAGACCAAGAGCGAATGCAACATGGGTGACCGGCCTTGGAGGTCGTGGCATGACGATAGCACCACAGGCCGCCTATGAGGTGGTGGAGGAGGTTCTCCAATGAACGCTGTAGGGTTTGAACTAGCCGACGTGGAACTCGTTTGTCTCGACATGGCCGGCACTACCGTGAGGGACGCTGGCCGTGTACTCGAGGTGTTCGATCGTGCTATCGTAGAGATCGCCCAACGTCAGCCTACCGACCAGGAACGCGACTTCGTCGTCAAGACGATGGGACAGTCCAAGATCGAAGTCTTCACCGCGCTGCTTCACGATGAGGCCAAGGCACTCCAAGCGACGCGAGCATTTGAACGTTACTACCAAGAGGCAGTTGAGGTCCTTGGAGTCGAGGAGATGCCCGGCGCAACCGAGCTCTTCCAACGGCTCCGCGACCGAGGCGTACACGTCTTCTTGACCACTGGGTTCTCCGCCAGTACCCAGGAGCTCTTGATCCACAAACTCGATTGGTATTCGCTGATCGATGGTGCCCTATGTCCTACCGAACAGCTACGTGGTCGGCCACACCCGGACAAGCTATTGGCGGCCTCGCTGGCTGCCCGGGTGACAAGTATGACCAATGTCGTGTACGTCGGTGACACTATCATGGATGTTCAGTCTGGCAAGAACGCGGGACTCGGTGGCGTCATCGGCGTCTTAACCGGAGGCTTTTCCGAACAAGCACTTCTTCACGCTGGCGCAGACAGGGTACTATCGAGCATCACCGAACTCGCCGTTGTCCTCGCCTAACGACGTTGACGATGTCTCACCCATCGTTCAGCCATGTGGGAGACATCGCTCAACCGTGCGACAGATGTTGACGCTTGCTCCTTCAGGAGATGGCGACTAGACCAGTTAACCCAACGTGCACCACACGTCTGCATCCCTCACCACTCGTCTCCCGCGTGCAACAGCACCCTCGCCGGACGACTTGGCGCCGTCCGTTGATGGTGCACGCGCCCATCCATCGACCTACTTGCCAGCACCAACCGGGAGTATCGCCACCTCGATGGAGACGAGGCAACGACAGCGAAGCGATGCTCCCGCCTACAACCCTCTCCCTCAGGAGTTCGTCACGAAATGCATGCCTGTGGCAATCCTGTCCTCTCCCGGCCATCGCATAGTGACAGCTTTCGCGCGCGTGTAGAACCGGATCCCCTCCTCCCCATGCACATGGGTGTCTCCAAAGAGTGAAAACTTCGAGCCGCCGAAGGAGTGATAGGCCACCGGAACCGGTATCGGCACATTGACACCAACCATGCCGGCGTCGATATGACGGATGAAGGTTCGAGCGGCACCACCGCTGCCAGTGAAGATGGCGGCCCCGTTCGCGTACGGGTTCTCGTTGACCAACGCAATCGCTGCCTCGAGGTTTGGGGCGCGCAATACGAGAAGGACGGGACCAAAGATCTCCTCTTGATACGCCTCCATGTCTACGCGCACACCATCGATAAGCGTTGGACCAAAAAAGAATCCTGCCTCCTTGATAAGGGGATGCTGGCGACCGTCGACCAGAATCTTGGCACCCTTTGCCTCTGCCTCGCCGACAAGGCGTGCAACCCGATCACGGTGGATACCGGTGATGAGTGGACCCATCTCGGATTTGGGGTCAAGGTAGGAACCAACCGTGAGGCGTTGCATCCGGTCCTTGATCGCCGATAGATGCGCCTCACCATCGTCTCCGACGAGCACCATCACCGAAATGGCCATGCATCGCTCGCCCGCGCTGCCATAGGCCGCCGAGACCGCCGCCTCAGCGACCGTATCAATATCGGCATCGGGCAACACCACCATGTGGTTCTTCGCCCCGCCAAGAGCCTGTACTCGTTTGCCCGCGTGAGCAGCACGCTCATAGATCGAACGCGCAATAGGGGTCGACCCGACAAACGAGATCGCCTTGACGTCGGGGTGCTCAAGAAGACGACCGACGGCACGCTGATCCCCATTGACAACATTAAAGAGCCCCGGGGGTCCACCAGCCTCGACGAAGAGTTCGGCGAGGCGCAGGGCGGTAGAAGGGTCCTTCTCTGAAGGTTTTAATACAAAGCCATTGCCAGCGGCGAGTGCTACCGGAAACATCCACATCGGAACCATCGCTGGAAAATTGAACGGGGTAATCCCTGCAGCCACACCGATGGGATATCTCACTGACATGGCATCGACCCCACGCGAGACCGAATCGTTGTACTGTCCCTTGAGTAACTGGGGTAGACCGGTGACAAACTCGACCACCTCCACGCCGCGGGCGAACTCCCCGCCAGCGTCACCAAGGACCTTGCCATGTTCCTCGCTGATCAACGCAACGATTTCGTTACGATGCGCCAGCAGAAGACTCCGGTAGTCGAACATGACCCGCTGGCGACGCGCCAGCGACTCCTCACCCCAAGCGACCTGAGCGGCTTTTGCTGCTGCAACTGCTCGATCGACGACAGCCTCATCGGCGAAGAGTACTTCGCGAACCGGTCGTCCGAGGGCCGGGTTATAGACCGGACCACGCCCATCGCCCTCGAAGATCTCCTTGCCATCGATAAAGTGACCAATCAATTCCCGCGTCATACCTGCGTACCCCCTAGCACCTCTTTGAAGATCGCAATGGCTTCGTTCATCTCCTCCTGGGTTACCGACAGTGGAGGAGCGATGCGCAAGACGTTGCCAAAGAGACCGCCCTTGCCGATCAAGAGTCCACGCCGTTTGGCATGCTCAAGCGCCTCATTGGCCAACTTCGGTGCCGGATCCAAGTTGGGTCCTTCAACGAATTCGACACCAAGCATCAAACCCTTGCCCCGAATCTCCCCGATGGAGGGGTTACCGGCTGCTGCTTCCTCAAGTCCTTGCCGGAGTTCGGCGCCTCGTTGCAGCGCATTCTGTTGTAGCTGATGGCGCATCAAATAGTCAAAGGTCGCCACTCCCGCACTCGCAGCCACCGGTGAACCGCCAAAAGTCGAGATCGAACTCGCACCGAGCGAGTCCATAATCTCCCCGCGAGCGATGACGCCTGCCAGTGCCATACCGTTGCCGACACCCTTCGCGAAGGTGATCATATCTGGTTGCACACCCTGTGCTTCATAACCCCAGAAATGCTCACCCGTACGACCGAAGCCAGTCTGAACCTCATCGGAGATGTAGAGAATGCCATGCGGAGCCAGGATCTTTTGGAGTTCACCGAAATAGCCATCAGGAGGCAGACAGAAGCCACCAACCCCCTGGATCGGCTCGGCGATAATGGCCGCAACATCCCCACTGGTTGTTGTCATCAAAACATCCTCGAGATCCGCCTTACCACGCGCAAGGTATTCGGCATCGGTGAGGCCTGCTAGCGGACCGCGCAAGCGTGACCCACCCTGCAACCAGCTCACCGCCAATGGCGAGAACGAAGACGGCGACCAGTTGCGGTTGCCGGTCACCGAGATCTGCGTAAAAGATCTCCCGTGATAGCTATTCTTGATCGCAATCACTTGGTTCGACCGACGATAGGAAGAGGCGAGCAACAACGCCGCATCATTGGCCTCGGTCCCCGACGTAGTGAAGAACACTTTGGCATCGGGGATCCCTGACTGACCCGCCAGGCGCTCAGCGAGCTCGACCATTGGTTCGATCAGGTACAGCGTTGAACTATGAATGATCCGGCCCGCTTGCTCGGCAATCGCATCAACGACTTCGGGGACTGCGTGACCTACCATGGTGGTCAGAATTCCGCCAAAGAAATCGAGATAGCGACGCCCATCCGCGTCGAAGACATAGCGACCCTCGCCATGTACAAGTTGGATCGGTTCGTCATAATAGAGTGAAATCCATGTTGGTAGCACCGCTCGATGGCGTTGCAAAAGACTATCGGCCACGTTATCCCTCCTACGATTACGGCTAACATCTCCTATATTAGCGAACATTGTATGACCCATAGAGGGTTTAATGTACCAAACATTCTTTGTGATCTGCTAAACTAGCGTTCGATGATTGAGAGGTCCAACTTCCATACCACCGAAGAGATCTGCCAGATGCTCGGCGCTTCCATTAGTCGCAATGGTATGCGAGGTCTCACCGAGGCGTTTATCCAGCTCACACGTGACGGAAGGCTCCGGTCGGGAGATCGTTTACCGTCAATACGACAGCTTGCTGACCATCTCGGCGTCTCGCCAACGACCGTGGCCGCATCCTGGTCACACCTTGCACAGCTCGGTCTCTTGAGTTCCCATGGACGTCGAGGCAGCTTTGTGACCGAGACAACGCGATTCACACCCGCAGCCGCTCGGTGGCACTTCTATGAGGACTCCCAGAGCTATGCTCTGGACTTTGCCTCAGGTGTCCCCGATCCGCGCCTGCTCCCAAGTCCAGTTGCATCCCTCGTCCACCTGGGTAGCTCTGCGATATCCTCCTACCTCGACCCACCGGTCTATCCACCGTTGGTCGAGACCCTCGCCCAATTGGTCCCCAGTCGCCTCACTGAGTCCGACTTCGACCTCACCATCGTCGACGGTGCTCTCGATGCCATCGATCGCGTCTTGGCGATCGGCCCCTCCTGCCATCGGGCCGTTATTCTCGAGGAACCCAACTTCCCCGCCCTCTACGATCTCGTGGAGAGCCATGGCCTTGAGATCCGGCCGGTTGCTATCGATGATCAAGGCATCACTGCCGCTGGTCTGCGCGCAGAACTGGCTAAGGGTGGTGTCGGTGCGGTTTTGCTCCAGCCCCGATCGCAGAATCCAACGGGCTCCTCGCTCTCCAAACAACGGGCCGCCGAGATCGCAGAGATTCTTGGTCAATACCCTGAGGTGATGGTGCTCGAGGACGATCACTCTGGTCTAGTGAGTGGCGAGCCGCTCTGGACGATGGCTGAAGTGCTCGGCAGCCGAATCGTCTACATCTTGAGTTTCTCGAAATCTCATGGTCCAGACCTCCGCCTTGCCGCTGTGTTCGCCAACCCAGATCTGATCACCGACCTCAACCGCAGACGCACCCTCGGGCCGTCCTGGTCCTCCAAGCTGCTGCAGGCGACCTTGAACCAAATGCTCACTGATCCCCAAATTCAAGACCTCACGTTGGCGGCCCAGTTCGCCTATAGCGAGCGGCGAGCAGCGGTAGCAGACCTTTTCCAAATGAAGGCGACCGGATCCGGCATCAATGTCTGGGTAGACACCGCCGATTCCCTACATGCACTGCTCCAACTCACCCATGAGCACATCCGGGTGGCACCGGGAACGAACTTCTACGCCACCACCCCAACCACCGCCCACCAGTTCCGCTTCACCTTGAGCGAACCAACCACGGAGTTCAACCTCGCACTCAAAACAGTTGCCTCCGCCATCGCCCAGATGCCCCGGACAAGTTCCTACCGATAGTAAAGGAACCATCCCTCACCACACAGTAACGCTATCGTCAAATGAGCGAGTCGGCCCACCGTCTTCGATCATGGCCACAATCGGTCAGAGGACCCCAAACGACGTGACTCAAGAGTGTAACGCCGACGGCGTCCCCACGTCGATCCAGTCATCCAGTCAGGAAATTTCACCGACGGGCCGGCTCCAAAGGATCACCCGGAGATAGCTCCGCGGTGGGATGCTTTAGCTATGGGTCCCGTCAGCGAGTTCGTCGTTCGCGTGTGACTGCACTCGCTCTGCAAGATCATCAAGGGCGGTTCGAATGATCTTCACCTCAGCCCTGCGCTTCACAAAAGACGGAAGCGGGACGATGAGCTCCGCGGAGAGTTCGTAGGTAACCTGCGTCGTCTCGTTCGCGCCGCGATCAAAAGTGTAGCGACCGTCCATCTTTGAGGTGATATCCCCCGCCACCTGACTCCAACTGATGGAGTGCGGTGCATCGCTGTAGTCATAGAGCAGGGTATAGGAGGCACTGCGTCCGAAGGCACCAGTACGGAAGGCAACCCTCAGTGGCCGTCCAACGGCATCATGTTCAACGACCTGCACGCTCCGTACATCAGAGGCCCAAGTTGGATAGCTTTCAACCTCAACAACGGCCTGAAAACAGGCGTCAACGCTCGCAGGGATCTCCTTTGAGTCCGATGTGATATCCATCGCTTCCTCCTCTACCCATTGACTCTACCCACTGGCCAAGGCCTGCAGTGACACCGCATATGCCTTACTTAGCTGATCATAGTCAAAATGCGTTCGAATGTATGCGCTTGTCTCGCGGCGGTACGACTTGAGATGCGCCGGATCCTCGAGCAGCTCACGCAGCAACCGAGCCAACTCATCCGGCCCTGCCGCCCCCAAGAGATGCCCACTCATCGGAGCGAGCGCCTCACCGGTTCCGCCAGAGGCACCGACGATGGCGGGCGTTCCGCACGCCTGCGCCTCAAGGATGACGATGCCAAACCCCTCTCGCTCGATGCCAAACCATCGGTCTCGGGCCGGGAAGACGAAAAGATCGGCCGCCTGATACAGCTCAATTTTGGCCTCCTCTGTGAGGCGACCATGGAAGACCACCGAGCTGGAGACCGCGGCGGCGAGCCGCATGAGACGGGCCCGATCACGCCCATCGCCAACGATATGGATCTCCGTGCCGGTCCTCGAATCGAGCTCGGCCGCGGCGCGCAGGAGGGTATCGGCACCTTTGCGAGGAACCAGGCGTGAGACGAAAAGAATAAGTCGATGCTCAGGGTTAGCCATCCACTGACGGCGCAGTCTGGAACGGTCATCTTCCTCTGGAGGACAGTAACGACTCGCATCAATGCCAGGGGGGACGACGAAGACGTTGGTGCCGGGAACAAGTTGGCGCACCTCATCCGCAGGATAACCTCCCGCCGCGATCACTCCACGGGCGCCACGTATGGTGCGCTGGAGCTGTGCACGTACGAGCGGCAGATAGGCGGGAACGCGAACCTCGGCACCATGCGCAATGAGTGCGTACGGATGCCCGAGCGCCTCGCCAACGGCGCCAATTGGGAAGATTGGATCGTAGACCACCAACTCAGGATGAAAGCTCGCTAGCAGCTGTCGCAGCGCGAGAATCGTCGATGGTATCGGCAAAAGACGCTTCCCGAGGCGCACCACGGGTGCACCAAAGTTCCGATCGAACTCCGAAGCTCCCGGAACCGTCGTGGTGATCACCAAGAACGACTCCGGGTCAAGCCTTCGATAGATCTCGCCAAGATACGCCTGGATCCCACCTACCTTGGGCAAGAAATCATTGGTAATCAACACGTGACGGGTCATCGTCGTACCCACCGTACTCCAAGCAAGGAACGCAACCCCTCTGTCCGGTGTCGTTGATCGCGTGCGGTGCAGAGCCGGGCAAGGGCACGTCGCTCGTCATAGGTGAGGGATCCTCGGTTCCTCAACGCGTTGGCGACATTGCGACGGACATAAAATGCATCACGTCGAGGGATGTACCAATGCCCTAGTTCGGCGAGGAGTTCATGGTCTCCCTCGCGTAGCCAGCGGACAAGGGGTGCAAGATCGGCTGGCTCGCGACGGCGCCAGCCGATTGGGCACGCATCGATGCAGCTATCACACCCGTAGACGCGCGTCCCGACCTCCCGACGATCATCAAAGGACCAGGTCTCTTGTTGGAGAATATTGGCGATACAACGAGAAGCCACTACGACCCCGGGCAAGCGAATCGCACCCGTTGGGCAGGCATCCACGCAGCGGCGACACCCGCGGCAGGGGTCGACTCCAAAACGGCGTCCGATCTGGACCTTGAGCACCTCCTCGGTGAAGATCGATCCGAGGACCACGCGCGCTCCCACCTTGGGCACCATCACGAGGGAATGGCGTCCCACCAGTCCGATGCCGGCCCGACGGGCCAGCGCCTTATCGAAGGCTTGGTTTGCATCGTACAACGATGTTGCGCGCAGTCCTGACGCTCGCAGGCTGCTCACCGCAGCTGCCAACGTCGCATGTAGGTGACGATAACTGTGTTGCTGGGCGTAACCAGCGACCACCGCCTCGTCCTCAAGGGTCGTGCGGTAAGGAATCGCAACAGACACATATCCCCGACTCCATGGGAAGGTGCTCTGTAACGTCGCCGCCCGTTGGGGGTTCCGGAAGGTGAAATGGTCCTGGTCGGCCTCGCCCGCGGCGATGCGGAGGCGGGCCTGATGTGCATCAAAATGCAGGATAGTCGTCGGGCCAGATCCGGCCGCCACAACCCCCCGCTCCGTCAACAACTCCTCAAGTTGACGCTCGATCTCTGTTGGCATGGTTACCGGGTGCGAGGCACACGCAGCCCGGCCCGACGTAGCGCCCGCACAATCTCACGTGGGTCGACCTGGCGGACTCCTGCCGCCAACACGGCCGCCACATACTCCTCGGGAATGTCATAATGGTCGCGATGGAAACTACGATCGAGACCCAACCGACGAGCGCCCCGATGAAGCTCGTCTAAGGACAGGTCACTGATCAGATGAGCAAATCGACGCCCATCTCGATGAAAGATTGGTCGATCGATCAGCAGCATTAATCGTACTTCTCTGTCTTGATCACATCCGGTTCAAGACCTAACTCCAGGAGCGAGCGTTCACAGTCATCGACCATCTCCGGCGGGCCACACAGATACGCGAGCTTGGGAGCCGTCTCCACAAAGACCTCCTCCACCATCTCTTTGTCGATACGTCGATGGTAGCGAGCCAATGGGTTGTCCGTTTCACGAGTGAACGTGTGCGTTACCTGGAGCCAGTCATACTGATGCGCCAAGGTGGAGAGTTCATCGCGATAGATGACATACTCAGCCGATTTGGAGCTAAAGACGAGATGCATTGGAACGGTCGTCCCCTTGGAGACTTGATAACGGATCATGGCCATGAGGGGTACCACACCGGAGCCAGCGCCGATCAAGAGAACGGGGCCACCCTCCTCTTCGGTCCAGGTGAAGGCACCATACGGCCCGCGCACCTCAAGAATGGAACCCACTGGACACTCCCGGACAAGGACCGGCGAGACCAAGCCCCCTTCCATCTCCTTGACACCGACCTCGATCACATCAAAACGCGGATGTGGGCTGGATCCAACGGAGTAAGCGCGCTGGATAGGACGCGGTCGTCCAACGACGGGAATGCGGATGTTATAGTACTGTCCTGGAAGAAAAGGCTCTGGTTGCGGCAACTGGATACGCAAGCTGCTGGTCTCTGGTGTCTCAACGACCACCTCAACGACCTCACCAGCCTGCCAAATCGGGGCCGGGCGGCGTGGGCGGCCTGGCTGACTCAACTCACTCATCATGCCTCGCTAACGCTGTGCTCAGCCCCCTCAGTGATGATCTCGACAAATTTTGGGGTCGCACACCATCGACATGACACCTCCTCGACCACTCGGGAGATCTCTTCAGGTTCCTCAATCTCCAGGTCACCCGCAACGCTGTAATGATAAAAACATCGACTACGAACCATTGAGGTCACATCAAACCGCGTCACATTGCCGCAATTTGTGCACCGATACCTTCTCATGCCTTCTCCTCATGCAAACTTCTACTTCAGGCTACCAGCCAAAGGCGCGAACCCGAATTCCAGTACCCTAGATCGGTTTGCTATTCCGCCTATCGTCAACATCACGCACATGATGCTGATTCCACCCACGCAGAGGAATGCTGCTGGAGCCCAGGATCAGGGGAACGCAACCAGCTGCGCCCGCTCCCTAGGATTGGTGCCGTCGAACTCGTATACGCAGTGCAGCGCACGGGGCCATGGGGTGCGGCGGGCACCCCAGGTCAACCTATCGCCCCATGAATCGCATCCACGACTGCTCACGTGAGCCTGCGGGTCGCATCGCTTTGGGCCACATTTCGCTTCGTCCATCACGAAACCAAACCCTGTGCACCCTGCGCTTTGCCCTCTCGAGAGCCGTTCCCTCTCAAGGACACGCTAGCGGGCAATACGACGTCGCAACTCTCAATCACTCGATACGCCCATGTCCGGTATCGGGAGTCGTTTTCCCAACCGTAGCTCACGACTTGAATCTTCATGGTTGTTCGGTTGGGACGGTCAATCCAAGGTGGCGATAGGCGCGTTCGGTGGCCAACCTCCCCCGTTGCGTGCGTAGCAGCAGTCCTCTCTGGATCAGAAACGGCTCATAGACCTCTTCCAAGGTTCCGGCATCCTCATGGACACTCACGGCGATAGAGCTCACACCAACCGGCCGGCCTTCGAAGCGTTCACAGAGTACACGGAGAATCTCAAGGTCCACCTTATCAAGCCCGAGCCTATCGACGCCAAAGAGTTCAAGAGCATCGGCGGCCAACTCATGAGTCACCACTTCGGCGCCTTCTACTTCGGCATAGTCGCGTACCCGTCGCAGATGTCGGTTCGCCAGTCGCGGCGTACCTCGAGAACGTGACGCGATCTCATCCGCTGCACTGGTGGCGAGTTGCATGTGCATCAGCTTGGCGGAACGCTGTACGATCTGACGCAATTCTGGGTCAGAGTAATAGTCAAGCCGGTAGGAGTAACCGAAACGATCGCGCAGCGGTCCCGACACCATCCCAGATCGGGTGGTCGCCCCCACAAGCGTAAACCTCGGAATCTCCAAGCGTAGAGTACGCGCACCTGGCCCTTTCCCAATGACTACATCCAATCGAAAGTCCTCCATGGCGATATAGAGAAGCTCTTCCACCGGTCGCGGCAAGCGATGAATCTCGTCGATGAAGAGCACGTCACCGGCTTTGAGATCGGATAGCAGCGCGGCTAGATCGCCAACGCGTCCAAGCGCTGGCCCGGAGGTCACTCTAATGCCACGACCGAGCTCCTCAGCCACAATGAAAGCCAGTGACGTCTTCCCGAGGCCAGGGGGGCCTGCAAAGAGGAGATGGTCCGGTGGTTCACCCCGTGAATCAGCAGCCTGGAGGACGACTCGCAATTGCGACTTTAGTTCGCTCTGACCGATGAACTCCTCAAGCAGCGAGGGTCGGAGCGCAGAGTCGACATGAGCATCATAGGTATCGATGAGATTCTTCTCGACACTGACCTCACTACGCAAGTCATCTCCAAGTACCTCTCTGCGCGGGCTCAACGTTGTAGCTCCTTCAGTGCCCATTTCAATGCATCCTCAAGACCAAAGGTAGCGGGAATCCGGACGAGGACGGGCTCGCATTCACTCGCACGAAAACCCAAACTGAGCAAGGCTTCGCGTACCTCAGAGCGAGCAGCAAGCGCCGACAAAGGTACTCCTGATCGTCGTGCCGCAGCCCCTAGATCAACGATGATGCGGCGCGCTGTCTTCTCCCCTACTCCTGGTGCGCTCTTCAAACGAGCGAGGTCCTCGGCGGCAACCGCCTCATAACATCCCTGCACGCCTAGCGCCGAAAGGAGTCCGAGTGCCACACTCGGACCAACTCCTTGCACCTTGAGGAGCTCATCAAAGAGCGATCGTTCAAGCACATCTGCGAACCCGTAGAGCATGATGGCATCCGCGCGTACAATCGTCCGGATGGAGAGCTCGACCTCACTGCCAAGCGCAAGCCGGGCGAGTTGTGCCGAAGAGAGCGCCACTTCGTAACCGATACCACCAACCCGTACCACCGCCATCGGTGGTTCTATTCCCTGTACTGTACCGGCTAAAAAACCAATCAACCGCGACTCCAATTGCCAGAGAGATGAGCATAGGCGATCGCGATCGCATCCGAGACATCGGCTGGTTCCGGTGCTCGCTGCAGACCTAACAACAGCACCACCATCTTCTTCATCTGCGCCTTAGAGGCGTGTCCATCGCCGGAGAGCGAGAGCTTCACCTGGTTCGCACCGATCTCACTCGCTTCAAGGCCATGCTGGGCACCGGCTAGCTTGATCACCCCAACCGCCTGTGCAACGAGTAATGCCGAAGTCACGTTCTTGGCAAAAAGAATTCGCTCGAGCACCAGTTGATTCGGTTGGTACTCGCGGATCAACTCATCCACCGAACCAAAGATATCCGATAGCCGATCCCCAAGAGCGACCTCTGGGTCAGTGGTAATTAAGCCAGCGCAACGAAGACCGATCCCCGTTTGCGTCTGTTCGAGAACGGAGTACCCAACCCGTTTGAGCCCTGGGTCGATACCGAGCACCACCGTCACCAGAACCATCCCGCGGAGGCATGCGGCATGGACCCTACTGGCAGAGCGGCCAAGGCAATGCCCAAAGCCCTCCGTGCGGCGATTCCACTGTGCATTCCTCCAAACTAATACATATGATCGCCCATCCGTTCCCTGGCGGCCCGAAATAGCGCCAACCCCGCTAGGCAACCGCCTTTTGCACCGCCTGTAGCAGCTCGTCAGAGCTCCGGAACGTGAGACCCGCTCGTGAAACATGACGATAGACAATGTGGAGCTCGCGATCGAGGACAAAGACAGAACGACGATAGAACCCAAGCGGACCCAACACCCCATACGCCTTGGCCACCGTGCGCTCACGGTCGGACAGGAGTGGGAAACGGATTCCGAGCCGGTCCTTGAAGGATTCATGCGAGCTCAACGTCTGTGGGGAGATACCCAGCATCACCGCACCAAGTTGGGTAAAATCGTCGATATTAGCCGAGTAGGCACGTAGCTGCGTGGTACAGACAGGCGAAAAGTCATCAGGATAAAACGCGAGCACCACCGGATGACCTAAGAACCCTTCCAGTGCATACCATCGGTCACCCGTACCGATCAGATTGAACTCTGGAGCAAGATCGCCCAGCTGCAACTCGGGCACTTAGTCCTCAAGCTCCTCAAAAAATTCATCTGGGATATCGAAGTTTGCAATCACATTCTGCACATCATCGAGATCCTCAAGGGCATCGATGAGCCGGAGCACCTTCCTCGCGTCACCAGCGTCATCGATGGCAATCGTCGACTGCGGCACCAACTCTACTTCGGCCGAATGGATCGTACATCCCGCCTCCTCGATCGCCGCCTTCAACTCAACCAGTGACGCCGGGGGCCCGGTAATCTGCCATTCATCTTCGATACGGGTCAGATCCTCACCACCGCCAGCGAGGACAGCGAGCATCAACTCTTCCTCCGGGGCAGCACCATCGACGTGCATCACCGCTTTACGCGAAAACTGCCAATTGACCGCTCCCGGTTCCGCCAAGGAACCACCGGACTTCGAGAAGGCTGATCGAACGTCGGCACCGGTACGATTACGGTTGTCGCTGAGACACTCCACCATCACTGCGATACCACCTGGACCGTAGCCCTCGTAGGTAATCGCCTCATATCGGACCCCTTCGAGCTCGCCCGTCCCTCGTTTAATGGCGCGATCGATGGTCGCTGCGGGGACAGAGTTGTCACGAGCCTTTTGGACCATGCCGCGGAGATTGGCGTTCGCGCTCAGATCGCCACCACCCTCTCGTGCGGCTACCTCAATTTGACGAATCAACTTAGCAAAGAGTTTTCCGCGCGCCTTATCCTGTGCGCCCTTTTTGTGCTTGATCGTCGCCCACTTGGAGTGACCCGACATGTATTACCTCTCTTCGTTCCAACGTACTCACGATACCACCCAACCGTCGCTGGGCCTAACGGGTGAAGGCCAACTCGTGTAAACGTGGATCCTGCGATACCTCTGGATGAAACGAGGTTGCAACGATGGATCCGCTAGCGACCACAACCGGGACCTCCCGACTCGTACCGTCGACGAATCGATACTCCACTGCGGCGAGGGTCTCAACCTTTTCACCCATCTCGGTGATGACTGGCGCTCGGATAAAGATTGCACGCATGGGAGTGTCAAGCCCAGAAACGGCGAGATCGGCCTCGAACGAACGTACCTGCCGACCAAAACCGTTACGAAGCACCGTCACGTCGAGGGCTCCATAGCTCCACTGATCTTGGCGCCCACCGATGATGGTTCGGGCCAACATGATCAAACCTGCGCAGGTGCCCAAGACCGGAAGCCCAGACTGCACCTCTGCTGTGAGCGGCTGACGCAGACCACTCGCTTCACTCAGGATGCACTGCGTGGTGGACTCGCCACCGGGAAATACCAATCCATCGAGCCCGAGCAACTGACTCGGTTCCTTGACGGCTACACCTTGCCAACCCAGCATGGCGACCATAGCAAGGTGCTCGCGGAAATCACCCTGGAGGGCAATCACTCCGATCCGCAGCAAAGACCGACCCTCCTACCAACCTCGGTCAGCCATGTGCTGGTCAAGAGCGTCCATCTCGATACCAACCATCGCCTCACCAAGATGCTCGGAGACGCGAATCAACACCTTTGGATCTTGGAAATGCGTGGTTGCCTCAACGATCGCTCGTGCCCGCTTTGCCGGGTCACCGCTCTTGAAGATACCCGATCCAACGAAATTCGCCTCAGCCCCTAGTTGCATCACCAAACTCGCATCGGCTGGTGTTGCGATTCCTCCAGCACAAAACAGGGGTACGGGGAGGTGACCGCCGTTGGCATGAATCTCGGCGACAAGCTCATAGGGTGCGGAGAGCTTCTTCGCCCAACCAAAGAGTTCCTGCTCCGATGCTGTCGCGATGGCACGAAGATCCGAGGTGATCGAGCGCAGATGGCGGACGGCCTCCACCACGTTGCCGGTACCAGCCTCACCCTTTGAGCGGATAAGAGCCGCCCCCTCTGCGATACGCCGTAACGCCTCACCGAGGTTTGTCGCACCACAAACAAACGGCACTTGAAAGGCCCACTTATCGACATGATAGCTTTCATCTGCGGGGGTGAGTACCTCACTCTCGTCGATATAGTCGACCTCCATCGCCTCTAGCATCTGTGCTTCAGCAAAGTGGCCGATCCGCACCTTTGCCATCACAGGAATCGTGACGGTATCTTGGATCTCGCGAATTAATGCTGGATCGCTCATACGCGCAACACCACCATCACGACGAATGTCAGCGGGAACCCGTTCGAGTGCCATTACTGCAACCGCGCCGGCATCCTCAGCAATCTTCGCCTGTTCGGCGTTGACGACGTCCATGATGACGCCACCGCGCAACATCTCCGCGAGCCCACGCTTCACCCTGGCAGTACCCTCTGTCAACTCAGCCACCGTCGCCTCCTCAATTACGTCCTAGTACACAGCCTAGTACGTTCCATTACAAAACCGCTAAGATGCACCTATCGTCCAGACCTCATCGAGCAGCAGTTGCTCACGAAGTGCGAGGTCCGACTCAAGGTCCTCGACGCCAACCGGACAGAGCCACAGCCATGCCGGGAGGCTCGTCGCTGGCACCGACCGACTCGCGAGTGCTTTCTCCAGCACCGCTGCCATGGCAGGTGGATAGCGTGTAACTGAAACGCCAAGTCGATCCAGTAGCACCGCCTCGGCCCGTTGCCAATCGCTGAGTTGGCGCCCAGCGCGATGAAACACCTGATCCCAGTAGGCCACTAGCGAATTCAGGCCAACCAATCCAAGTCGGAGCTCTCCAAGTTGGCGGGCGAGCAACGCCTCCAACTCGATGGTCTCCAGTTCACGAAGTGCACCAGTCGTGATGACGACGACTGGTTCCTTACGCCCAAGCACCGCGGCATTGACCATTGGATAGGCAACGACTGCAACACGGCAGACCGGAATCCCAAGCTGGAACCCCAGGCCTGAGAGGAGGGTGTCGATCCGCCTGCGATCCGCTGCCTCCGGCTCAACCCACGGTAATCGTCGACCAAGACGAGCCGGCCCAATGACCGTAGCTACGGCCGTGATCAGGAGTCCGATGATCACACCGGCCACAATCGTCACCGCTACGGGGAGGATCCCCGTCAGCCCAAACGCGAGCGTCAGTACAATGACAGCGATCCCACCCGCCACTAACCAGGCCGCGACAAGTCGGACAATCACCTGTCTCACCCGCGCCGAACGAACATTTGGCGTGTCATAGCCCCAAATGCTCATAGAATCCGAACTCATTGCCACTTCTACCTCACGATCTCAACTCGTTATCGTTACGTCGCAGTTGTACGTTCCTCTATCAATCTACCAGCTCACCAATGGTGATGCCCCAAAAGTGTCCAGCCGTAGCGCCGCGCCCGCGTTCGGTTCTCCATCACCTTGATCGCATCGATCATGGAGCGACAAACAACTGCAGGTACCGCTCAGCGAGGGTATCGAATGAGAAGGAGCGTACCTGTTCGAACGCGCGCTCGCGCAAATTGCCCCTGAGTGCGGGGTCCGTCAACACGTTACGTAGTGCCATGGCGAGTGCATCAGCATCCCGGGGAGGAACAAGCACCGCTGAGGATCCCTGGCAACTGAGCCATCGGTAAGCCGGAATATCGCTCGCGACCACCACAGCACCGTTTGCCATCGCCTCTAACAGCACGACTCCAAAGGATTCACCCGCTAAAGAGGGCGCCACCACCACATCGACACTCCGATAAAGCGTCATGAGTGTGGTCTGGTCGACCCTGCCCAACCAATCAACTCTCCTGTCGGGATACCGCGCCTGTAAGGCCTCCGTGAGCGGACCACTACCGACCACGATCAGGCGCACCGTCAAGTCGAGCGAGGTGAGTGCTTGGAGAGCGACTTCGAGACCCTTTCGTTCCTCATGGCGTCCTACAAACAGTACGCGGTATCCCGCCTCAGCGCACCGAACGGCGCTCCCGTCACTTGGCTTGCGCTCCTCTTGGGTGCGAGTGAGGCTGTTATCGAGTGTGACACCATTGGGGATCTGGTATGGGTCAACACCGGCAACGATCTCGGCGGTGCGCGCAGCAAACGGCGAAACCGCAATCTGATGATCCGATCGTGGTAAGAGGTAGGCCCACCACTGCGCCCAGCGGCGGTAACCCTGAGAGACTCCATCTCGATGGAAGGTCACCCAGAGACGATCGAGGGCATCATGGGTGTAGGCCCAGCGAAGGACGGCGACCCCACCCATTGGTGCGAAGGGTTCATGAAGATGGATCACGTCGGCCCACTCCAGAACCCCAGAGATCTGGCTCATACGCGGGAAGAGAGTAATCGGCGCAACAGAACCGTTGGCGCGCCAACGCGACACCGGCCCCAGCGAAGCCCTGACGCCTTCCGCATCTCCCGGTGCGATGATCTCCACCTCACACTGGAGTGACCGAAGGGCTTGCGCGAGGCCGCTCACCTGTGCCTGCACACCACCCACCGAACCAAGATCGTAAGGAGAGATCTCAACGACCTTCAATCAAACTCCCGAGTGGCTGGAAGCTCGTATTTTTGAAAGTTGTGCCACTGACCGGGCTCTTCGGTCACGATGACCTCCAGAGCCTTGGCCACCTGATGCATCACTGCGCTGACACGTTCAGCTCTCGTCCCCTCCTGTGGTGGAACAATCGGTGGGTAGAACCGCACCTCTTGCCGGCCACGCCGCTGATAGGTTCCTACTGGGTAGATCGGCGCGCCACTCATGACACTTAGGACTCCAGGACCGCTCGAGAGGGGCACACGTGTGCCGAGAAAGTCAACCATCTCACCCGTGCCACTGACATCACGATCGACGACCAGTGCCACCAGCTTTCCCTGCCGTAACGCCTTCAAAAGCGTACGGACAACGTCGCCACCGGTCAGCACGATCTCCATGCCAAGTCGCCTCCGTGCAGTGAGGAACCAATCGGTCATTTCAGCATCATCGAGCGCCTCAGCGACGGCGGTGACGCCATTGCAAGCCAACGACACCCAAGCACCGCCCCACTCCCAGTTACCAACATGGGCAAGCACCGCTATCGTGGGCTGTGACGCCATGCGCCGTGCCACGAAGTCCTCTGCCCGCACCGGATCGACCGCTAACACGATGTCCTCTGGGGCGAGGGATTGTACGCGCAAGACCTCGACCCAGTAGCGAGCATAAAAATAGTAGGCACGATAGGTAGACAGCTCGAGTCGCGATCGAGCGATTACCTGCGACCCAGTGCGGGCGCTCAACGCAAGACGCTGATTGCCTCGAACGATCGCGCGCCGCTGGCGGTTGCTCACATAACTTGTCGCTCCAGCGATCGTCCAAACGACTGGATCAAGGACCCGTGGAACGCGATTGAGCACCACGACCGCCGTGCGCATAAGGCGTACTCGCGAAATCAAGCCCGCTTGCGACCTGCGGAGTGTCGCCGAGAGAAGCTGGCACGCCCAGTAGCGCCAGGCAAAAAGCGTTGGAGGCTCGCTCGAGACCGGATACGCCGACGTCGATTGACGCGCCGAAGATTTGTTATCCGTGCCAGTGCCGCAACACGATCAGGTCGACGCGAAGCCTGGCGCCAAATCGAGACGAAACGCTGCACCACGGTGACCACCGACCCGACGAGGAGGACGAGGAGTGCAATACGCAACAAGGGATGGATCAACAGGGCGAAGAGCAGAAGGACAACGCGCTCTGCACGTTCCATAATCCCGCCCTTGCCGCTCAAACCCAGCGACTCGGCCTTGGCCCGTTGATACGAGATCAACGAGGCAAACCCATAACCAAAGAAGGAGAGCACCGCGAAGAGTTCATCGTGCACGCCGAGAAAATAGATACTCAATCCACCAAGAATGGCGAGATCACTGATGCGATCAGCAAAGGAATCGAAAAAGGCACCGCGGCTCGAGGAGGTCTGCGCGGCCTTGGCCACCGGCCCGTCAAGCAAATCCGGTATCGCGCCGAGCAGGAGCAACCCAAATCCTAGATAGAGCTCCCCAAATCCAACCGCGACTCCGGCTCCGATCGAGAAGACGATGCCTATCACCGTAAGGAGGTCAGG
The DNA here is from genome assembly GCF_027319265.1 of Ferrimicrobium sp. Taxonomy (NCBI): domain Bacteria; kingdom Bacillati; phylum Actinomycetota; class Acidimicrobiia; order Acidimicrobiales; family Acidimicrobiaceae; genus Ferrimicrobium; species Ferrimicrobium sp. The sequence goes on from NZ_DAHVNP010000031.1 coordinate 285,117, forward strand.
ACTGACACCGAGACGCGACAGTGAACGACCAACAGGAGCAGTACGGCGATCAACCGAAGCTCTAAAATTACCATCAAACACTTGAGCTACACCTCCGTGGGCCACGCCCAGTGAGCTTTTTATCTATCCTAGCTGCCCATAAGCGTCCGTGGGGCAATACACGGATGTTTTTGGCTTCCCCACACGCCATCATATGCTCTGCTACTGTGGGTACAACGACGTTTGCGTCGTCCCAACGCAAAAGGAGGCACTGCCAGTGAAGGCCTACCCAACTGAACAAATCCGCACCATCGTCTGCGTTGGCCCCCCAGGTGCCGGCAAGACGAGCTTGGTAGAAGCGATACTATTTCGAACTGGATCATTATCTCACAAGGGACGGATCGAGGATGGTACTACCGTCTCCGATCGCACGCCAGAGGAGATCAACCACGGTTACTCGATAGACTCAAGTACGATCGCTACCGAGTACGAGAACGTCAAGATCAACCTTATCGACACCCCTGGCAGCTCCGAATTCTTCGCCACCACCGCACTCGCCATGGAAGCTGCCGATGCCGCGCTCGTGGTGATCGATGCACAGACGGTAACCAACCCTGAATTGCTCCTCCTCTGGAACCTGCTGAACACCCGTCAATTGCCACGTCTGCTCTTCATCAACAAGTGTGACCGCGATCCTGAGGCCTTTGCCAAGACGGTCAGCCTCTTACACGAGACGCTCGGCGAACACATCGACCCCATCGAGCTTCCGTTGCCCGAGGGCAATGGCCTCGGTGGAGTCATCGATCTCATTGCCAATCGTGGCTTTCTCGAACACGGAACTACCGAATCCGAGATCGGCATTCCTGCGGACCTCGTCGACCAGGAGCGAACGGCTCGCGATACCTTGCTCGATGAAATCGTCCAGGAGGACGATGCAATTATGGAACGCTATCTCTCCGGCGAAGAATTGCCGATCGATGAACTCGCTCGTGCCCTCTCGATGAGTGTGCGAGCCCTCCACCTCAGTCCCCTGCTCTGCGGCTCCGCAACGGGGGATGTGGGTATGCATCACCTCGTGGACGCACTCGTTAGTCTTGTGCCCCCACCGACGTTGCATCCTCACCCCGGATGGTCGGTGCTTGTTGTCTCGGCAATCCAGGATCAATATCTCGGGCGCTTGAGCGTGCTAAAGAATCTCGGAGCCGCGTTGCACCCAGATGATGTGCTCACGTCGGCTGATGGACATGAAGAGCGGCTGCATCAACTCCTCGTGCCCACCCCATCGGAACTGCATCAAGTACCCACGATCGATCCCGGCGACCTTGTCGTCGTTCCCAAGCTCGCCGCTCCTGTCGGAACACTCTTGACCCGAGGAGTACAGCCCTCCGATCAACCGACCCTCCATCCCGCACCGGTACCAGGGTTCACGGTCGCGATTACGACCGAGGCCCCACAAGACGAGGAACGACTGGCGGCTAACCTTTTCAAAATTGCCGGTGATGATCCAGGTATCACGATCGACCGTGAACCGGGAACCCATCGCCTTCTTGTGCAGGGTTTTGGGACCAACCATCTCGCCATCACGGTTGAACGTATCCAACGACGTGGGCAGTTCAAAATAGAGACCCACGAACCGATCACCCAGTATCGTGAAACGTTCCGTGCACCCGCGCAGGCGGAGGGTCGTTACAAGAAACAGACTGGAGGCCATGGCCAATTTGGCGTCGCGACCATCATCGTCGAACCCCTGTCTCGTGATAGCGGTTTTGAGTTCGTGGATGAGATTGTCGGTGGTGCCATTCCACGTAACTTCATTCCCGCGGTCGAGAAAGGTATTCTTGAGGCAATGGAGGCTGGTGGGCTCATGGGATATCCGATCACCGACATACGCGTACGCCTTATCGATGGCAAATATCACAGTGTCGACTCATCCGAGATGAGCTTTAAGATGGCCGGATCCCTCGCCCTACGAGAGGCCCTTAACCAAGCCCAATCACAGTTACTTGAGCCGATCACTCGCCTTTGCGTCACCACGCCTGTAACACATCAAGGCGATGTCCTTGGTTATCTCAGTTCCAAACGCGGCAAAATTCTCCACACCACTACACCAGATAGCGCCTGGGTGAGCATAGAAGCCGACGTACCAGCCGCAGAGCTCGTCTCCTTCGCCCCCGATCTGCGAGCGATGACAAATGGCCTTGGTTCATTCGTGGGGCAAGCCCATCACTACGATGCCGTGCCAGACCATATCGCGACCAAGCTCACCGTCTCAGCGACCTAACCAACCGTTAGCGCGCGGGCCAATGCGTGCGCAGTTTCATTAGTGAGTCCGAAAGCGTCTCTGGCAGAACTCGGGTCTCCGCCAGAGTCGACATAAAATTCGCATCACCCGACCAGCGAGGTACAAGGTGTACGTGGACGTGCTCAGCAATTCCTGCCCCAGCGGCTCTGCCTAGGTTCATGCCAACATTGATACCTTCCGGGTGATAGGCCGCACGTAGTGCATCATGGGCTGCCCGGATGAAGACCAACATCTCCTCGGCTAACACACCATTGAGGCCTGCAAGATCCCCCACATGTGCATTGGGTACCACCATGAGATGTCCGGAAGTGTATGGATAGAGGTTGAGCACTACAAAACAGCTATCCCCGCGAGCAATCACATAGTGCACATCATCACGGTCTGGTTCGGCACCGATCGTGCAGAACACGCATCCGACCGGGCGATCCTCTCCTGCGACAAATTGTGCGCGCCAACCGGCAAAGAGATGTTCCATCAGAAGGCGTCGAGAGTAGGTTCCTGAAGGGCCTGCACCGCCTCGGCGATGAACACGTCGAGTGCAATACCACGCTGCTCCTTGGTATCCCCTCGGCGGTTCACGCCAACGGTCTCAGCGCTCACATCGTTGTTGCCGACGACGAGGATATAGGGAACCTTATCCATCTTCGCCTTGCGAATTCGACCACCCAAGGGCTCGCCTGCAGAACCGACAACGACCCGCAACCCGTTGGTTTTACAGGTTTGGGCCACAGTGTGTGCCCAATCCTGTGCCTCCTCGGTGACCGGCAGGATACGAATCTGCTCCTCTAGCAGCCAGCCTGGCAATGCTCCTGCATAGTGTTCTGTCAAGATGGCAAAGAACCGCTCCACCGATCCAAACAGCGCCCGATGAATCATATAGGGACGCAGTTTCTGATTACTGGTATCTTGAAACTCCAACGCGAACCGTTGCGGCTCCTGGAGATCGATCTGGAGCGTCGAGAGCTGCCATCGTCGGCCGATCGCATCCGTAAGATGGATGTCGATCTTGGGCGCATAGAAGGCTCCCTCCCCCTCGGCTATCGAGTACTCGATGCCAGAGGTGTCAAGAGCAAGCCGGGCGGCCTCGGTAGCGAACTCCCACTCAGCATCGTTACCTACGGACTTCTCCGGTCGCGTCGAAAGCTCTGCATCAAAATCCTCGAGTCCAAATGCGCGTAAGATTGCGATGACAAACCGCAGAAGCCGTCCTAACTCATCCTTGAGTTGGGAAGGAGTGCAAAAGATATGAGAGTCATCTTGGGTAAGACCGCGCACCCTGAGCAAACCGTGAAGGGTTCCTGAACGTTCGTAGCGGTAGACCGTTCCGAACTCGAAAAGTCGTAGTGGCAGGTCACGATACGAACGTGGCTGTGAGCGATAGATGAGCATGTGACCAGGACAGTTCATAGGCTTCGGGTAGTAGAGATCCCCCTCATCAAGCTCCATGGGTGGGTACATCCCCTCCTTGTACCACTCCAAGTGACCCGAGGTTTCGTAGAGCGTCGATTTCGCGAGATGCGGGGTCCACACGAGCTCATAACCCGCGTCGAGGTGCTTGGTTCGTGAGAACTCCTCCATGCGATAACGGATATAGGCTCCCTTTGGGTGAAACACCACAAGTCCAGAACCGATCTCCGGCGGAAAGTGGAACCAATCCAACTCCTGGCCTATGCGACGGTGATCTCGTTTTTCTGACTCCTCCAGGAAGGTGAGATAGTCCGTAGTAGCCTTCTCAGAGGCGAAGGCGATGCCGTAGATACGCTGCAGCTGCGGGCGCTTTTCGTCTCCACGCCAATAGGCGCCTGACACCCGTTGTAGTCGGAAGCTCTTGAGGTAACGAGTTGAGGGAACATGTGGCCCCCGGCACAGGTCAACAAAATCGGGGCGATTACGGTAGACTGAGACGATCTGCGCCGCATCAACATCACGGATAGCGGCCAAGATCTCTCGCTTGAAGAGCTGCGAAGCAAAGAGCTCTTCAGCCTCCTCAATCGTGACCTCAGCCCGTATAAACGGTTGATCTTCGGCCACGATACGGCGCATCTCCCCCTCGACCTTCGCGAGGTCAGATTCCTCGAAACGCCCATCATTTGGTAGGAGAAAGTCGTAAAAGAAACCGTCTTCAGTCGTTGGACCAATCGCGTACTGCGCTCCCGGAAACAGTCGCACCACAGCCTGGGCAAGCACGTGGGCCGACGAGTGTCGCACGATGTCGAGCCCATCATGACTATCGGCATGGATGAGCACTACCTCATCATCAGGATCAAGCGAGTGCCTGATATCAACCAGTACACCGTTAACCCGTAAGGCGACCACATCCTTAGCGGTTGCCTTGGGCAGCCGAGCGAGAAGATCGGTACCACTGCTCACGGACTCCTCATAGCTCTGACCGTCTAGCTTCACGAAACCTCCAAATCGATTCCCAATAATGTAACCGTATCCCTGACGCCCTGACCCTCAGCGACGGCACGTTCGATTGCCGCAATAGCCGTTGGCGTATCGAGGTCATTATCGAGAGCCGCCGCTACTTCATCAAAAGCGCCTCTACCAGGTCCGCTCGCACGCCACCTGGCAATACGCTCCTTTGCGCTCGCCAACACGGCATCGGACCAGTCCCAGGTCGATCGATAGTGATGGCTCAAAATGGCCAAGCGAATCTCCTCGCCAGTGGAATCTTTAAGTAAGTCACCGACAAACACAAGGTTCCCAAGCGACTTGGACATCTTGACTCCGTCAAGGCAGACCATCCCAACGTGCATCCAGTGTTTCACGAACTCACCGCCGGTGATCGCCTCCGTCTGTGCCGCTTCACACTCATGGTGAGGGAAGATCAGATCTGAACCGCCTCCATGGATATCGACAACCGGACCCAATTCTCGCATGGCCAGTGCCGAACATTCGATATGCCATCCAGGACGTCCGGGTCCAAAGCGTGACTCCCATGAAGGTTCGTCCGGAAGCGACGGTTGCCACAACACAAAGTCGAGCGGATCACGCTTTCGCAGATCACCTGGATTGCCACCTCGTTCGGCGGCAAGCTCCATCATCATGTCACGCGGAAGGTGGGACACCTTCCCAAAATGAGGCGCCTTCGCCACCTCAAAGTAGACCCAGCCATCGACTTGGTAGGCAAAGCCACCATCCATGAGATCACCGACCATCGTCAAAATCTCTGGAATCGCCGAGGTCGCCCTCGGCTCTGCATGCGGTCGAGCAAGGCCAAGGCCAGCCATATCACGATCGAACTTAGCCATCTCTCGCGCAGCGAGATCCAGATAGTTCGCGCCAATCGTTCGAGCCTTGCGCAGGATATCATCATCGACGTCGGTCACATTCCGGACACACGTAGAGATCACGTTATGCCTCGCGAGATTGCGCTGCAAGAGATCAAAGGTCACATAGACCGCTGCATGACCCATGTGGGCAGCATCATAGGGAGTAATGCCGCAGGTGTAGATACGGGCGACTTGGTGGACATCAAGCTCAACGAGCGCCTCGCGGGCGGTATCAAAGATCTTCACCTACGCAACCTCCACGCCAGTCAGGCGGATTGACGCCGTCGCCTTGTACCGCAAATTGATGTTTAACAGCACCGCCGTCATCGCCTCGATAGCGGGTGCCTGGGCCAGTGATCCAGCCTCCAAGACCCGCAGTCCCGGGATCCTTGACAGGATGACCGCCACCTGACTCCTCGCACTGGAGGAGTCAGCACAGACAAGCGTATCGACCTCGACAGGTCGGGAAAGGTTGGCAAGCGATCGTGCGGGTACATGATGCAGGGCTGCCACCACCATGGCTGCGGGCAGTCTCGCCTGTAGGAGTTGGGCCGCCGAGCCTCGTGGGACGGTAAGAGCGGCGAACTCGTCACCCACCTTCACCAGCGCGTTCGCCATGGAGACGACGATCTTACCCTCCAAAACGTGTTCGAGTGGTTCCACCAACCGGATCGTGGCTTCCCAGGGAACCGCTACAAAAACCATTTGCGCTCTGGCGACCTCTTCGTTGTCGGCGCCAACCAGGTATCCATCCACCTCCGGCCACCGGCCCATCATGCCCTTGGCAACCTCGACGGCCTTGGTCCTGTCCCTCGAACCCAACCCCACTGACAGATGGCTCGCCGCAAGTCTTGCACCCAGCGCACTGCCCAGAGGGCCTGTCCCTCCCAATATTCCGATCTGCAAACCCAACTCCTCACTCGATGTCGTTTCGTAGTGTGCTCATACCAATCTAAGCTGCTATTACTCTGAGTAGAGTTTACGGCCAGGGAGATGGAATGGGCATCCTAGACGAAAAGCAGCTTCTGATCACTGGTGTTCTCAACACCTCATCGATCGCGTATCATATCGCCTCCGTCGCGCGCGACGAAGGCGCCGAGATCATTCTCACGGGTTTTGGTCGGGGTCTCTCAATCACACGACGAGTCGCAGCGAAGTTGGGTGCCGATGTGCAGGTCATCGAACTCGACGCTGGCAACCCCACCTCAGTCGATCAGGCAGCCGTCGAAGTGGGTAAGAGCTGGGCACATCTTGACGGAATTGTCCATGCCATCGGTTACGCGCCACCCTCCTGCCTGGACAAGCCGATGCTGGAAGCCCCATGGGAGGATGTCGCCATTGCCCTCCAGGTATCGGCATTTTCCCTCTCGGAGCTGGCCAGAGCTTTTCGCCCGTTATTGGCAGCCGCCGAGGGGGCATCCATCGTGGGCCTTGACTTCGACGCAACCGTCGCGTGGCCTGGCTACAACTGGATGGGTGTCGCTAAGGCTGGTCTCGAGTCGCTCAGTCGCTATCTGGCTCGAGAACTTGGAGGTTCCCAAATCCGCGTCAATCTCATCTCTGCAGGGCCGATTCGCACCATCGCTGCCAAATCGATTGAGGCCTTCAAAATGTTCCAGGACAATTGGGGGGATCGCTCTCCTCTCGGTTGGGACCCTGAGAATGCCCTGCCTGTCGCTCGGAGCGTGGTAGCTCTCTTGTCCGACTTCTTCCCGATGACCACTGGCGAACTGATTCACGTCGACGGCGGTTATCATGCCTTCGGAGCGTAACCAGGACGTTAGCCACATGTTTTGGTCCAAGATCGTCTGACCACATCATCCTTGACGGATGCCTTGACGGCGCGCAATCGGATGGCTAGTGTAGGTCTTGGCTCATGGAAGAGCCACCGGGGTCACCACTCGATGATAGGTGGAGCACACCTTGGAAAAGGCCCCGATCTATCGGGTCAAGACGATACCCCAGACTGAAGAAGCTGCCAAGGAGGGCTCATGTTGCAACCGTTGCGCAATCTGCGCATCGCGGCCGCTATTATCATCGCCGCGGTAATCGCCACAGGCGCACGCGCGTCGACGCAACTCACCGCTGTAATCATCAAGGGTGAAGGATCGGGATCAACCTATCATATCGTCCTGCGCGGATCGCGCACGGAGACCGCAAACCCTGGTGTTCCCTCACTCGGGCCAGTCTTTATTCCTTCACTCGTAACCCATACCGGGGCATCGCTAGCAGTGAGCTGTGTGACCTATCACACAGTTGTTCCCCCTTCTCAATCCCTGTACCAAGCCGAAGTGTCGTGGGCAGAGGCGATGTGGGCACGCCTGAGCGTGTACCCACGATGCGACACCAACCCCATCAGTCATCTGGATCTCCTCGCCCTCTGGATCCAAGTCGTGAACGACCGGCTACCTCGACCCAGCATCGCGGCTCATCCGTCGTTCGGTATCGTCAACGTTCCTTTGCAACTGCTCACCTCGACGACTCCGACCGCTACCACTACGCTGTCCACCAACGACGGACTGCTCGTGATCCACGCCTGGTCATGGAGTTCATGGCAGTTCAACCACGCGCCCCCGCCCGGAGTTCCTCCAACTGGAAACGCTGCCCTGACCTGGTACCGTCCGGAGCAATCAGGCCTCCTCGAGGCTTCCTTAATAGAACATTGGTCAGCCGACTATCGCGTTGGAGGCCTCACCGGGTCACTCCCCAACCTCGATGTTGGCGCAAACACTATCAGCCTCCCGGTCGTTGCACTCACGACCGAACTCCGGAACGTACAGTAGTCTGGGTGGATGCAGGCTGCTACATAGCTACCAGTTGCCCTCCATTAGCCAAAAACACGCGAACCATTCTGATCTCTTGCGCCGCGTCCCCATCAGCGGACGCGGCGGAGGAAGGTCCGAATCGGCTCCAACATCTCATGAGGAACCATGACTGTCCATACCGCGCGATGACGCGACACCGGAGCGAAAACCCGTTGTGTATCGGTGTTCGCCGGCACTGCCGTTGGCAGACGGTAATGGATCTGCGGGCCGAAGGGGCCTCGCGAATCGAATGCACGCTGCAAGAGTCCCAATCGGCAAAGCCAAGATCAGGGACTGACACCCGGTAGGGTATGACGGTGTGAGCGAAGCGGAATCCATACGCACCACAACCGGGACGCCCCCCGCTACCGCCGTTGTCTTCGATCTCGGTGGGGTCTTCATCGATTGGGATCCACGGCACCTCTACCGCAAAATCTTCGCCAACGAGCGCGACATGGAACGCTTCCTCGAGCAGGTTTGCACACCAACTTGGCATGCCCAGCTCGATCGCGGCGTTCCGTTCTCCATCGCATCACAAGCACTGCTCACCGCCAACCCTGGGCTCGCGGGCCCGATCCGCGCCTATCACGATCGCTTTCCAGAGATGTGGGGGCCCGTTTCGCGCCAGATGGTCGCGCTCTTGCATCGGCTCAACGATGCCGGCCACCCAACCTATGCGGCAACGAACTGGCCCGCCGAGTACTGGGATGGGGCGATGGCGACGTTTGCATTCCTAGCAACCTTTCGCGGCATTCTCGTATCAGGACTCATCGGTGTTGCCAAACCATCTCGAGACTTCTTCAATACCCTCTCCACAACGTTCCCAATCACGCCTTCGCAGACAGTCTTTATTGATGATCGCGCTGAGAATGTGAGGGCCGCGACCGACGCCGGCTACCGCAGCCACCGATACGTTGGCATGAACGCACTGGAGTCGTATCTACAGGATAATGGCCTCGAGGTCAATGGAGAGATCTGAAACACCGACGAGTCGCTGCCGATCCCAAGAACGACTACCCCAGCGAGTTCTGCGAATCGACACCCTCAACGCTGGCGCACACGGGACCAACACGCAAGCATTTGGCACTCAGGAGCCTGACGCTCCAGAGTTTGCTAGCGCATCTCGCAGCTGCACGACATCTTCGATGCGAGGCCCGTCACCGGAACCAGGTACCTCAAGAATGAGATCGGCAGATTGAAAGACCTCGTGATGGACAAAATCGATCAGCGCATCTAACCCAATCTCACCCTCACCAAGATTGGCATGACGGTCATGCGCCGAACCGAGTTCCGACGCTGAATCATTGAGATGGACGACGGCTACCTTGCCAAATGTGCTCTTGAGTTCATCAGCCAGCTCATCGGCGAGAGCCCGATCGCGCAGATCATAACCAGCAGCAAAGAGATGTTGAGTGTCGATGCAGATGCCCACCACCTCTGGCCGCTCGCATCGTTCAACGAGTTGGCGAAGCTCAGCGACTGACCGACCCATCGAAGCGCCTCCTCCGGCTGTGTTCTCAAGAAGCAATTGCGTCGTCTCCGAGGCAAGGGACACCGTTGGCGCTACCGCTCGCCGCCAACTTTCAAGGCTCTCCAAAAAACCATAACCCTTATGCGATCCCGGATGGAGAACCACGGCAGAGAGCGACTTCTCAACCGACGTGGCCATGACGGCCGCCAGCAACTCGCTCGATTTGGTGACGAGTTGCGGATCATTCGACCCCAAATTGATGAGGTAGGAGGCGTGAACGACGAGGTCGTCAACTCCACGGAGCCGTGCCGCCTGGCTCACCGGACCACTCGCCGGAGCCGCTAGCGGGCGATACTTCCAGGTTCGGGGCGAAGAGAGAAAGAACTGTGCTGCTTGCACACCAAGCGCACCTGCCCGATCTATCAGACCATCGAATCCTCCAGCCGCCGAGACATGAGCACCTACCCGCATTGGAGCAAGGCTAGCTGCTGACCCCTCTCCGTCGTCCGACTAGTATTGCCCGATGGTGGTCGACCGAGGACCACCGCAATTCGAACAACATGCTAGGTGGAGGTTCATGGCGACCAAACTCGAGATTGAGCTGACCAGTCAGCTCGACAGCGACAACTGGACATGGCGCGCAGCAGGCGCCCGTAGTCCAAAGGGAACGGTCGCCAGCCAGCTTCTCTATGACGGAGCAAAAATTGGCGATGTAGCGCGAGCTGATGTATCAATGGGTCTCGATGGCATCGAGATACTTTCCGTCACTGCACCGACCGCCAAGAAGGCGCCGGAGAACCGAATTGAACTGATCGGTTCCTCCAGCGATGAACCTTTAGTCAATATTTCACTGAAGAAAAAGGGACGTCCTGATCGTCCAAGCCGTGGGCCACGTGAAGGCGATGATCGCTCGCGGCGAGGTGGCGAGCGTGCTCGCCAAGGGCAACCGGCAAAGGGGGGCCGAGGTGATACCGATCGGCCCCGACGATCGGGTGACGGACCTGGCGGCCAAGACCGACCGCCCCGGACCAACCGTCCCAACGCCACAGATCGACGACGACCGAACCGGCCGGAGGCGAAGCGGCTCCACCCCAAAGAGACACACCGCAGAGAGGTCCTTGACTCTCTCCTCCCCGAGCATCGACCGATTGGTGAGGCCTTAGTGAAGGGTGGGCTGCCCGCTGTGCGAGCGGCTATCGCCGAACAGAATGCCCTTGCTCTTGCGGCAGGCAATCCCGAGACGCCGGTTGACGCAACACTCAAGATCGCAGAGGGCATCCTTCCTCGCATCCGAGTCGCAACGTGGCTCGACCGAGCAGAAGCTGCGAGCGAGATCGCGCAAGAAATCTCGCTGAAAGACTTGCGGGCGATCTTAGCGGCGGCCGATCGCTCGGCAAAGAACCCACAGGTGACGGAACTCTTCAACACCTTATCGACGGTACTCGCTACCCGCTCGAGTGCTGAGACTGAGAAGTGGCAGCAGGAGGTGGCGAGTGCTGTGGACGAGAACCGCCTCGTACGCGCCTTGCGCCTCGCTGCGAAGCTGCCTGATCCGGCGGCAAAACTGCCGACAGAACTCGCCGAACGTCTGGTTGGCCTCTGCAATGCAGAGATGAGTGCCGAAACTCCCTCGGAGCGCTGGATGGTACTCATCGATGCCGTTGCCCAGAGTCCCATCCGCCGTCAGGTGCAGCCAACGAGCCTTCCCAACGACGCGACACCTGAACTGATCGAGTTCGCCAAGGAGAACGCCGGACGCATCCCAGCCCTCGCTCAGTTGACGGGTGTCTCCGTGCCACCTCCTCCTCGTCCGGAGATTCTTGCAATGGTGCCAAAGACCTCCCGCCCTGCTAAGTCGGCACCGAGCGATGAACCCCCGATACCTACTGACGACCTCTAGATCATGACGGTGCGCATCGCTACGGTGCGAACTCCCCCGGAGGAGTTTCTTGGCTGGATTCCGGCTGAGCTCGTTCTCGAACACAGTGAGGCCGTGGTCGCCTATTGGGATCAGACCCCAGCAGGGCTTTTGCTGTTTGCTGTAGACGGAGCCGTTGCAAAGATTCACTTCCACTACGTTGAATCTGCACTACGCAACCTCGGGATCGGCGAGCAGCTTCTCGAAGAGACGCTCACCCTCGCCAAGGGGGCCGGTTGCACAACCTGTTACGGTTGGGTCTCTCCAGGAGATCGCATTGCAAAACTCACCTATGAAGCACAAGGCTTCCGATCAGACCAGATCCGCGTGAAGAGGGAACTCTAACGCCTACGCATTTAGAGAAACCTCCCAAAGTGGCCGTCTCCGGCGTCACCATCGACCACGACAAGGTGCTGTTGGTTCGGCGTTCACCACTCAACCCAGAGGTATGGGCCCCGCCCGGGGGCAAGGTCGAACGACACGAACACCTTGTCCAAGCCCTAGAACGCGAGACTCACGAAGAGATCGGCGTCACACTTCATCCCCTCAGGCTGCTCGCTCAGATCGAGCTCCACATGACAGACCGCTCGTATGCACTCTTTAGCTTTCTCTGTGATGTCGTCAACGAGCCGAGTGCCCTGGCCCCCAGCTCCGACGCGCTCGACCTCCGCTGGTGGCGCTTTGAGGACACCCTTCACGCACCCCTCGCCCCCGGCGTCTTCACTGTTTTACGCCAACTCACCCAGTGAACGGAGTCCACTGCGAAGGGTGACCAACCTTGATGGAGTGGTTCCATCAAGGTTCTCAGTTGACTACTGTTGTTCCTCGCGCAACTTAGACACGCGACCTAAGACCGTTCGACGGCGGCGGTGCTCAAGTTCAAACGCCTCTACCTCGCCGAGCTGATCAAGCGTTAACCCTTGGAGGTGACCGATCACCTCAGCGGCGGTCATCGCCTCATATCCAACGATTCCGCCAACGGTCTCGCTTCCTTGTGCCTCATGGACAGTAGGCTCCGCGGCCGTGGGGTCTGCTTGCGAGTTGCCCTCCCCACCGAAACCACCCACCCGAGACTGAGCGGTCTTAAAGACAAGATCGGCAGCACCCTCAACGGTCCTGCGCACGTCAGATACTCGCTCCTCGAGATCGTTGATCTGCGTCCCGTATCTAGCTTTCATGACTCCGGCCGCCATGTCGCCGACGAATTTTGCGGTCTGTAACGGACCTTGCACCACACGCCGACCCTCTTCAGCGGCGTTTGGGAGGGTCTTTACGACTGCGGCAAGCAGACCAATCGGCTGATAGAACAACCGATTCACTACCTCCTGTTTGAGGTCATCGAAATCGAACGATGGAGTCTCTTGCGTAGCCATGGTTACTCCTTTCTGACGGAGCCGAGAACGGCCCGACTAGTTATAGCCTACTAGACACAGTCACGGCAGAACATCTTCTCCTGGTCAGCCAGTTGTATCATGCTCTTAACAAGGAAACATGACTGACAGACAAACTCATCTGGCTGACGAGGCTTGACCCGGACAACCGTGTCTCCAGACTCATCGACCTCCTCTTCGTCGTCGACCTCGGTAACTACGAAGCGCTCACGAAGAATATCATCGAGGGCTGACTCAACCTCATCGTCGTCAACCTCCTCCTCATCATCAGACTCCTCAGCGTCCTCTGACTCCTCGGCTTCGTCATCAGCGTCTGGTGTCAACTCTTCGATTTCGACACCATCCATCTCGTCAAGCACAATCTCATCGTCGACTTCTTCGTCTGCATCGAGATCGTCATCGAGATCGAGCTCTTCGTCGATCTCTTCATCAACGATCAGTTCGTCATCGAGATCGAGCTCGTCCTCTTCATCAACGTCGAGTTCATCAACATCGATCTCGTCCTCTACCGGTGCTGTCGCCGCCTTTGGATCTATCTTCTTCTTACGATCGGCCATCACTACCTCTTTCAGTTTGCAAGCACGTGTTTCAATTCGGCAATGCTAACCACTTTCACACCCATTTAGTTCCGCAAAACTCGCCTAATTTCCAAGTTTTTCAATCAGGCGCTCCTCCTGTACCCGCCGACCAAGCAAATAGCTCTCGGTATCGACAAAACGCATCGCAGCAGCGAGGTGGTGATGACCGATACGGTCCAATGATCGATACATCTCTTGTGCGATGGTCCGATAGACTGGATGTCCCTGCGGTTGCGATCGCAACTCTACCAGATGCAACAATTCTCGTGCATTCAGCTTGACAGCAAAGCGAACGCGAGCAGCCAGGGGGAGCACCATCCGAGCGGTCGGAGCAACCACTGTATCATGAAGATCCTCAGCAAAGCGGAAAGCGGCATCAAAAACCGGATCAATCGCTTCGAGTAACCCCTCATCGGCAAGCGCCGGATCGACTTGGTAACCAGCGATGGCAACAGGATCCTGTTCGAGCAGGGTCAGGAGACGGTGACGTGCGAGGTCACGGTAGGACCCATAATCAGTCTCGATCTCGAAGGTATAGGAACTCATCTCCCACGCCCGCGAAGGCTTATGACGACGATTTTCTCGATCTCCACTGTAGGCCCGAAAGATCTCGACACGTTGGGCATCAGAGAGCTCGCGTGCCCGGCGTTCGCACTCTGCAAAGGAGACCCCGCTCTGTTCGTACAACATCCAAGGAATCAGCTCCGCATCACTCTGGGGCTCGTAGCCTAACAGTCGCACACTAGGCGCCCAGTAAGGTGTGGGCGACCGTTGCACGGGTTCCTCGGGCCATGATGGATCGACAAGCGCTTCGATATTCGCCTGTCTCTGAGCGAGATAGGTGGTCCATCGACCACCTCGGTCGGGTCGATCCATCCGACCGACCAGTAGCCCGAGTACCTTGGTGACTTCACGAGCGATCGCATCTGCCGTATACAGACTCTCATACGAGCCGATGGATCGGAGACGAACGACGAGATACTCCAGCGCCTGCGCGCTACCGACGATTCCGACGTTGGTCATCGTCGCCATCGGGAGGCACCCGCGTGCGCTATCGAGCGCAGCTGCTCGAGCGGCACGTACCCTCGCCATATCATCAGTAGGTACGTCTTGGGTGAACCGAGCCTTCATAGCATCGAAGACCGTCGCGTAGAGATCGAACTCTTGAGCGATGATCTGGTGGTAATGGCGCCGAAGCTCTCCCGCAAACTCCTCAGGGATAACGGCTCGCAGGCTCCCATCTTCTCGCAGAGAGGACAGGTTGACATAGCGCGTCGATTGTTCAAGGAATGACAGCAATCGATGACGTTCTAGCGTCCGTGTCAGCACCGTTGACACCTGTTCAACTGCGACGTGTGTCGTGGCCAGCTGAGCAACCGAATCATCACCGTAGTCACCGATAACTCGACCCATCAGCGCCCTGGTGCGCGATCCTGTGCCGAGACTCACGTGCGTGGAGACGGGATCGAGATCGTGCGCAAACTCATCAAGAAAGATACGCCGCAGCGACTTGCTCGAACGAGAGTAGCGTGCGAAAAGGGCAGCAGCGAGCTCCTGGGGAACATTCTGTAGACAAAACACCGGTTCGTCGACGTTGGTGAAGTATCTCTCCAGGGTAGCCCGCTCCGCCGGCGCGAAGACTTCGGGAAGGTAATTAGCCACGCCGCTAGCCTATCGAGACCAGCGCTTTGACTGCGCCGCCCAAGAGGAAGTAGGTTACCGGTGCCTCACGTTGCTACAGTCCGACTACGTCAAAACCACTCTCATCGGTGAACTGAGCATCCTCATTGGCGAGCACTGCCACCTCCGAGGAGATAGCCACGATTCCGCGCACGACGGCGGCTTCGGTACGCCTAGCCAACTGGCCGAGAGGCTGGTCAACATAGACCGCCGCAATCTGACGGGCAAGATCTGCGATCTGCTTGGTGTTACGCACGAAGTCTCCAGGAGGGATCGGTGATAACCGCAAAATTCGCTCCAACGGTTTCCCATCGGCCCAATCGTAGATCAATTCGCTAAAGCCAACATCTGGAACGCGAGTCAGTGGCAGTTCACGTACCCCCTCGAGACGCTGCAGCTCACTCGACAGACGGCGAACTTCTCGAAAGCGCTCGATGAGCTCGGGGTGACTAGAACGCAGACCGGTTCCCGTGAAACTCGGTCGTGGTTCGAAGGTCATCCACGAAAGCACCGAGGCAAAACCTGGTTCGTTGAGCGCTTCGAGCTCCAATGTATCTAGTGCCAGCGCCAACAGGATGTCAGACTCAGAGTAGAGGCTTGACAAAATGGTGCCAGTGGGAGTGAGCGACCAGCCTCGCGAAAAACCAAACGCCTCCATGACAGAGAGCACACGGTCAAAATAGCCGGATAAAGCAGCCCGTCGTTGGTTGATGCGCTCCTCGAGTCGCGCTGCCCGACCCTCTTCTCGTAGCTCATGCTCTCGACCAACACCGGTCTCAAGAAACTCCCTCGATGGTTCCTGATGGTGACGTGCCTTCAGACTCCGCTTGAGTTCCTTGGCAGCCTCTCGCCGCATGAGCTCCTTGCGCCCACGATCCACAGGCGGCAGCGCGATCCGCTTTTGCAGACGTGCTTCCCGCAGATGCGTTGCGCCGAGGGTGTAGCCGCGACCAGAAGGCGACACCGTCTGAATCTTCATACGACCATGAGCGCGATTCGACACCGAAAGGACCACCAGCGAGGCGCGATGCCGAGTCCCTTCAGCCGAAGGGACCGAGATCACCGACCCAGGCACTACCCGTACCTCATCAACCTCTCCAATCGGCCGGAAGGGGCCATGTCGACGGCGCAATCCACGAAGCTCAGCCTCTAGCCTCACCACCTCAGCATCCTGTGAGAATTGAGCGAAGGAGAGATTGAGGAGCTCCCTCGCCGCCTCGGGTGTGTAGCGTTTGACAAGATTCGCAGCCATATTGTAGGTAGGTCGAAACGACGATGTGATGGGATAGAACTCCCCCTCGACCACCCGAGCGACATCCGCAAAGGTGACTCCGCCACCCCAAGCGACATAGCTGCTACCTCGGTGATCAATCCCACGCCGTCCTGCCCGTCCTGAGAACTGCGTGTACTCTCCTGGCGAGAGTATCTTATGGGTCTCGCCATTGAACTTGACCATCTTCTCTATCACGACAGAGCGCGCAGGCATATTGATCCCCAGCGACAGGGTCTCGGTCGCAAAAACCACCTTGATCAATAGTCGTTCAAAACACTCCTCCACGATCTCTCGAAACGGAGGGACCAATCCCGCATGGTGAGGTGCAAAGCCGGCCTCCAAACCCGCCATGAACTCCACATATCCCAATACCTTGAGATCGCGCGGATCAAGTTTCGCCAAACGTCGATCGACCACTTCACGAATCATCTCCCGCTCGATCTGGGTCGTCAAGCGAAGGCCACTCGCGACCGTCTCATCGGCGGCAGCCTGACAGCCAGCTCGCGAGAAGATGAAGATGATCGCCGGCAATTCTCGGTTCGCTGCGAGGAATTCAATGAGTTCAGGACGGGCCACGCCCCGAGCCTTGGGACCAAACGAGCGTCGAGTGCTCGAAAGCCATGGAGGGTCAAGTTCGGAACCCTTCGGGTTTGGTCGTCCCCCCTGGAGCACCGGAAGTGCCGTGACTTGACGAGAACGACGATCCGCATAGAGGTATCGATGCTCAAGGGGTACGGGCCGACCACGTGCTTCGACGACCGTCATCTGGCCCCGAACCTCTCGCATCCAAGCAGCAAAATCATGGACGTTAGAGACCGTCGCCGAGAGGCATACCAGATTCACATTTCGCGGCAGGTGAATAATCACCTCCTCCCAAACAGCACCTCGGTAAGGATTCTGGAGATAGTGCACCTCATCAAGCACCACGAGTCCGAGATCGTCGAGCGACTCAAGGCTGGCGTAGATCATGTTACGCAATACCTCGGTCGTCATGACCACCACGCGCGCACCAGGGTTAATCGAGTTATCACCGGTGAGGAGACCCACATTCTCGGCTCCGAAGGCACGCACAAATTCAGCATATTTCTGGTTTGAGAGCGCCTTCAGCGGAGTCGTGTAGAAGGTGCGAAGTCCAAGGTCAAGAGCGCGACACGCGCCAAACACCCCTACCAGCGTCTTGCCTGACCCCGTAGGTGCGGCGACAAGCACCGATTCATCCCGAAGGATCGCTACAATAGCCTCCTCCTGGAACGGATCAAGCTCGATATCAACCCGATCCTCAAAATGAGAGACAAATGTCACGAAGCTCCCTATGCGACACTACGAGCTGGCAGGAACTCTTTCCACCATCAGCGACGAGTATCTACCCTCTTGAGCCTACCACCGCCGGACTACGCCTCCTGACGAACCGTCTTGCTCCCAGGACGAAGCAGTATGCGTCCCACCAGGATAGCCAACTCATAGAAGACGAGCAGGGGGACCGTCATCGCTGTCAGCGAGTATGGGTCATTGCTCGGGATAAAGACCGCCACAACAACGATGATGCCTAGCCAGGCATAGCGCCGACGCTTACGGAGCGCCGTAGGTGAGACCGCACCCAATAACTCCAAGACAACAAGTACCAGCGGAAACAGAAAGGAGATCCCAAAGGCGATCATCAAGAGCATGAGAAAGTTGAGGTAGTTCTGCGGCGTATAGATTGCATGCACATGGGCGCCAGCAGCTGATTCGAAAAAGTGGAGGGCATGCGGGAAGACGAGATAGGCCACCATCGCGCCCAAGCCGAAGAGGACGAGCGAACTCAGCACAAAGGCAAGACCATACCGACGTTCCTTGGAGCGCAACCCCGGTGCGATGAAGCGCCAGAACTGCCACAAGACGATCGGTGAAGCGAAGAACAGACCCGAGATCGCAGCGACCTTCAGACGGATCGCAAATCCATCAAAGGGACCAGTGACATAGAGACCACAGTTATCCGCACCATTGGTAACGCAGAGCGGATGCATCAAAAAGGTCAAGATCGAGGGATAGACGATGTAACCGACCACGGCTCCGATCGAAACTGCGATAATGGAGATGATGAGCCGTTTGCGCAGTTCACGCAGATGCTCGATCATCGACATCTCATTCGGCGATGTCACCGGCCGTCGGTGCAAACTCAGTCCCATGACTAATTCAGATCCGGGGATCCGAGGGTGTACCCAGGACTCGGTGCCAGAGAGCGCGTCGTCGATGGCGTGGCTGCAGACGAATCATCGAGTGTTCGCGAGGCCCTCGTTTGCACCTCTGGAGCCCTTGTTGCGGGCTGCAGGACCGAGTTGACCATTCTTGCTGGCTGCAGGACCGAGCCGACGATACCAGCTGGTTGGAACATCGATGTCACCGTGCCGGCGGTCTTGAGCGTCTCACCTAGAAAACCACTCACCGCCGAATTGGGAAGATTGCTTACCGAATTGATCTGATTGGTGAGCGACTCTCGATGGCTGCGCAGCGTAGCAAGCAACTCTCCCCCCTTCTTGGCGAGCTGGGGAAGTCGTTCCGGCCCAAGAAGCACGAGTGCAGCGATAGCCACAAAGGCCAGCTTGATCGGATCAATCTCCATACGTAACCTCCTTGCTGGGTAGAAACCCAATCGCGTCGTAGGCGCGTGATAACGTCTGCGAAGCTACCTCACTTGCTCGCTCGCGACCAATCGCTAACCAGGACACAAGTTGAGAGCGGTCACCCATGTAGTCCTGATAGCGTTCGCGAATCGGGCTCAACTGCTCGATGACCGCCGTCGCGGTAGCCTCCTTGAGATCGCCATAGCGTACAAAGTTGGACGCCACGTCTTTTGGCTCGCGATCGGTCAAAACCGCCAGGATCTCCAGTAAGTTTCGCACGCCTGCCCGCGCCGGATCATCTTCCACATAGAGTACTTCGTTGAAGAGGTCGGTTTTGGCTTTCGCAATCTTCCTGCGAATCTGATCGTCGCTATCGAGCAGGTAAATATTCCCCTGTCCGTCCGCCGAGGACTTACTCATCTTCGCCTCAGGATGGCTAAGATCCATCACCCGTGCCGCCAAAGGCGGGATCACCGCCCGGGGAATCGTGAAAATATCTCCATAGGCATGGTTAAACCGCGTCGCAACCGTACGAGTGAGCTCGATGTGTTGGCTCTGATCCTCGCCAACCGGCACGAGATCTGTTTGGTAGAGCAAGATGTCTGCCGCCATCAGGGCTGGGTAGGTGAACAAACCAGCGCGTACCATCGCCGAACCCCTGGACTTATCCTTGAATTGGATCATCCTTGAGAGCTCCCCATAGGTTGCAGTGCACTCCATGAGCCAGGCCAACTGCGCATGCCCAGCGACATGACTCTGGACAACCACCGTTGACCGTGTCGGATCAATGCCCACGGCAAAGAGAAGGGCCGCCATCTGGAGGGTACCCTCCCGCAGTGCTGCCGGGTCGTGTTCGACGGTGAGCGCATGCTGATCAACGATCAAGAAGGTGCTTTCATACTCCTCCTGTTGGATGCGCCACTGACGAAAGGCACCAAGAAAATTACCAAGGGTCGCCTGCCCTGTTGGCTGTACTCCTGAGAGCACCCGTTCACGCTCGGCCACAACCAATCCCCACTCCAATCCCGATCGACATCACATCCGCATCGCTCTACCCACCTGACACATGGCCACCTGACACATGGCCAACATCACAAGGGCAGCACTCGCCACAATGGGTAGCACTTCACGTGCAGAGCCGACCATGATCGGCGCCGCCGATTCCTGCGGACATCATCGGTGTCGGTCCACCCGCCGCCAGCAAAGAGCCTATTTACCCACCCTCTCAGACTAGCGCTATGGCTTCGCAAACACTACGGCATGAGCCTGCAAGCACCCGCGCTACCGACGACTCACCCGTCGGTGCATAGCATCCGGGTCATCGGGGCGAGTAGCGAGAACGATATCGGCACAAGCGAGCCCATGGGGCCCGAGCGGAGACGCTACTGCTCGTATTTGCCTTGGCTATAGCGGATCAGTCGTTCAAGCCAGGTGGGATCTGCGAGCTGCTGATGAAAGGCGAGAAGGTCGTCGAAGTCGACAGGAGGTCCCACCACCTCCTCCCCTGACTCCTCGGGCAGTCGCCAGAAGTGAATCTTGACCCCAGAAGAGACCAGAATCTCAACGATACGTTTGTCGACAGCCTTGGAGACGACCATCATGCAACTTGGGCAACGGAAGACATAACTCGCCTCTCCATTGGATGAACAGAGCATCACCGTCATGGCGTTCGGCGCGATATCGACGTCCCCACACGTCGGACATGAAGCTCTAATGATTGGCATTGCGACTCCCTTCGCCCCTCAAATTCATCCAGTGTCCCAAGTATCGGTACGTTCTGCCTCGACACTAAACCTAATCTGGGATAATTCCTGGGTTTCTTGAACCGGCTACGATCGCCCTGTTGAGGGAGTCCGACAGCCACAGACGATCTCTGGCACCAGGGCCCATCGCGGGAGCTGGGGCAGCAAGGAAGTCTCTGTCGCACGGTTGCCAACGAGTGCATGACGGCTACACCCGCGCAACTGCGCACCAAGACCATCCGGGCCCTCTGTCTGTGTGTATCCGCCTAAAAGTAGTGCCACTGTGAGAGCGGCCAGTAGATCAGGATCACCCGACCCACGATCAGTGACCTTGAGATCGGACCAAATACGCGCGAATCTGCAGAGTCACCTCGATTGTCGCCCAAGACGTAGTACTCGTTCTTTGGGATATGGATCGGCGATTCTGATGCCGCACTCAACGGGTAGGTCTTGACACCCTTAGGCAGGAAGGGCTCAGCGATGGGCTTACCGTTGATGTACACCTGGCCATCATGGAACCAGATGGTCTGCCCTGGCAGGCCAATCACCCGTTTCACAAGATAGTGGATATTGGCGCTAGTGTGGTCATCAGCCGGTTTATGAAAGACGATGATGTTGCCAAAGCCCACGGAGTGGAGGTGGTAACTCAGCTTGTCAACGATCATATGATCGCCGATTTCAATCGTTGGTATCATCGAACCCGACGGGACGAAGAAGGACTCAAAGACATAGGCTCTCACCCCAACGGCGACCACTAGTGCAACCACGATGACGATTAGCCAGTTGCGCAGTGTGTGACGTTGTGGATGGGCCGAGTCGTCACCCTCCCCAACTACCGGAGCTGTGTCGTCGGTCGTCTGCTCTGTCATAAACCTGCTATCAACCTCTCCACCCGGTCATCATAGGACGCAAATGGGTCTTTCAACATCACCGTCCGCTGCGCCTGGTCATTGAGCTTAAGGTGCACCCAATCTACCGTGTAATCGCGGTGATGCGCCTTCGCCGCCGCAATAAACTCCCCGCGCAGACGAGCACGCGTGGTCTGCGGCGGGACATCAACTGCCCGCTTGATACGCTCCTCATCCACGAGTTCAACCGTGCGACCATGCTCAACCAACTTATAGTAGACACTGCGGTTACGGTTGATATCGTGATACTGTAGATCGACTAGAGAGACCTGCGGGTGTGACAACGGCAGATCGTGTCGTGCCCGGTACTCTTCAATCAGCCGATACTTCGTTACCCAGTCAACCCGTCCATCGAGCTTCATCGGATCAGTACGCAGCGCCTCCAACGCCTCACCCCACATCACCAACGCACGCTGCTCATCCGGTGGAATCGCGTGATTGGCACTGAAGCGTTGCGCGCGCTCGTAGTAACTCTCCTGTATCTCGAGCGCCGTCATCTCACGACCATTGACCAGTCGCACACGCTTGGTCAATGAAGGATCATGGGAGATCTCACGAATCGCTCGAATCGGATTTTCCATAGAGAGATCCCTCAAGACGATGTCATGTTCGAGCAGTCGCAGCACCAGCGACATCGCACCAACCTTCAAGAAGGTGGCCCACTGCGACATGTTTGAGTCACCAACGATCACGTGCAACCGACGAAAACGCTCCGCATCCGCATGGGGTTCGTCGCGAGTATTAATGATCGGGCGAGAACGGGTCGTAGCGGAGGAGACGCCCTCCCAGATGTGCTCAGCACGTTGCGAAAGGGTATAGACCGGGCCTCTGGAGGTGAGCAGCACCTTCCCAGCTCCTGCATAGATCTGCCGTGTCACGAGGAAGGGGATCAGCACCTCCACCAAACGCGAAAGATCATCCACGCGCAACGTCAGAAAGTTTTCATGACAACCATAGGAGTTGCCCGCCGAGTCGGTGTTGTTCTTCAGGAGATAGACCGAACCACGGATCCCCTCCTCACGCATCCGCACCTCCGCAGAGTACGCCAACGATTCAAGGATGAGCTCACCAGCTTTGTCATGACTAATCAGGTCCTCAAGACTATCGCATTCCGGGGTCGCGTACTCCGGATGACTGCCAACATCAAGATACAGGCGAGCACCGTTTTCAAGGAAGACATTGGAAGAACGCCCCCAGCTCACCACTCGCCGGAATAGGTATCTAGCTACCTCGTCAGGGCTCAAACGACGCTGTCCCCGTAAGGTGCACGTGACCCCGTATTCATTCTCAATACCAAAGATCCTACGATCGAGCTCCGCCACCCCGCTCAACCAGGATCACCAACCAAGCTCTGCAACTCAACTCCAACGATCCTACGAAAGGTTCTGCGTTCGCCGCGATCCTCGAGGACTGCAATCTCAAGATCCTCATACTGCAACTGGTGCTCGTCCTCGCTTAAGGCTCCGATACAGGCATGGAGAGCATCCCGAAGGTCCCAACCATCTGCATACGATCCCGCAAAACGCTCCGCGATCGCGTCAGAGTCGCCCCCGATCACCGCAAAGTGTTGCTCGTCAACGACCGTCCCGTCGTAGAGAATATGGAACAGCTGCGAGTCCTTACCTGCGGTCCCAAGTTCAGCCACCAGAATCTCCACCTCAAGCGGCTTCACCTCGTGGGTGAAGACTTGGCCGAGATACTGCGCATAGAGGTTTGCCAGACTTCTCGCGTCGACATCGTCGCGAGCGTATGCAAATCCCTTCGTGTCCGCATGGCGAATACCCGCCACTCGCAGCTGATCGAATTCGTTGTACTTACCGACCCCAGCAAAGGCAATCCGGTCATAGATCTCCGAGACCTTGTGGAGAGAACGCGAAGGGTTCTCTGCGCATAACAAAACGCCGACTTGGTACACGGCACCGATGAGCGCACGCCCCCGAGCAATGCCCTTTCGGGCATAGTCGGCGCGATCCTTCATCATCTGCTCAGGAGCTACGTAAAAGGGCATACTCATTCTGGCTGTCTCCTTGTCGTCAACTCCGTCTCCAATTCATGGGCGAGCATGCTGAGCTCGTCATCACCAACCCGTGCATACCCAGAGGCATCGATCACACCAATCACGGGGAAAATACCTCGCAAAAGGTCCGGCCCTCCGGTGGCAGAGTCCTCTTGAGCCGCCTCAAAGAGCGCCTTCGTCGCCAAGCGGACGACATCGTCACGACTCATCCCAGGACGGAAGCCGAGTCGAAGCGTGGCACGAGCATCGCGACCACCCGATCCTGTCGCATAGAACGACTCCTCCTCGTACTTGCCTCCTGCGATATCGTAGGTAAAGATTCTCCCTTGATTTCGATGGAGATCCCAACCCGCAAAAAGCGGGACAACTGCAAGCCCCTGCATCGCCATGCCAAGATTCGACCGAATCATCTGTGCCAGCTGATTCGCCTTGCCCTCAAGGGAAAGCACGGTCCCTTCAACCTTCTCATAATGCTCCAGCTGGACCTGGAAAAGCCGCACCATCTCGATAGCAGGG
This sequence comes from Ferrimicrobium sp., assembly GCF_027319265.1. Classification (NCBI taxonomy): domain Bacteria; kingdom Bacillati; phylum Actinomycetota; class Acidimicrobiia; order Acidimicrobiales; family Acidimicrobiaceae; genus Ferrimicrobium; species Ferrimicrobium sp. The sequence continues at coordinate 309,574 of NZ_DAHVNP010000031.1, forward strand.
CCAGCCGCGCCGGCAATCGCTACCGCCGAGAAGCGATCTGCAGGAAATACCTTTTCGATGGTCCGATTCGCAATGATATTGCCCTCGGTGGCACGACGATCACCAGCGATCACCACGCCATCGCGGAATCGCACCGCAGCGATGGTGGTCCCATGAGGAACGCCCGAGATCTCCGGTGAACCCGACTGTCGCGTCACCTGCGTACCGCGCTCATCGAGGCGACCTAAAAGACCACAGAAATCTGGACCCGGGTCACGAACTACATCAAACAATGGCAGCGCCAACGCCTACCGCCTCTCTCTTTCCATCAGCCAGCAGTGTCTACTGTCCGCCCTTTTGGACATAGTTGCGGACAAACTCCTCCGCGTTATCCTCTAGTACCTCATCAATCTCATCGAGAATGTCGTCAAGCTCTGCCTTGAGCTGATCGGAGCGCTCCGTCGAAGGAGCAGCCTCCTCCTCGACGACCTCCTCTCGATTCGATGACGATTTTCGCACTTGTTCACGTTCAGCCATGCATCCACCTCATCTTTGCACTTTATCCTAGTTATGAACCTAATGCCTCGACCAACTCGGCAGCACTCTTCACTCGGCGGAGAAGTTCACCAACATGACTCTCCGTCCCGCGCAATGGGTCCATCATGGGTACCCGTCGCAGTGGGTCCGACCCAAGGTCGAAGATGATGGAGTCCCAGTTGGCCGCCGCGATCGAGCCAGGGAAACGGGCGAGGCAGGTGCCCCGGAAGAAGGCACGAGTATCCGGTGGTGGGTTACTCACCGCCGCATCGATCGCACCATCCTCAAGCCTGCGTCGCATCGGCAGCCGCCGAAACAGTGACTTTTGTGGCCGCATGTCGTGGTACTGTAGATCGATCGCTGCGAGCCTAGGGTCCTGGTTCTCAACGCCATGTCGCTGCTGATAACCCTGAACCACTTGCCACTTTGCCACCCAATCGAGGGTGTCAGCCAACTCCATTGGATCATCCGCGAGAACACAAAGGATACGCTCCCACTCGGCCAGTAGCGCCGGACCGTCGGTCTCATTTCCAAGGTACGCCATACCATAGTGCTCCGCGTGTGCGATAGCGTGCTCAAGGTACGCTTCTTGAATCTCAAGGGCACGGAGATGCCTCCCGTCTCGAAGAAGTACTCTTTGCTTGAGCGTCGGGTCCCACGAGATCTCCCGTAACGACGAAACCGGATCAGCCATCTCGATCTTGAGATCCTCAAGAAATCCATCCTCGATCATCGCTAACACGATGGCAGTGAGGCCCAGCTTCAACCAAGTGGAGGTCTCTGACAGGTTGGCATCACCTAATATCACATGCAGCCGCCGGAAACGTTGTCCATCAGAATGTGGTTCGTCGCGGGTATTGATAATAGGCCGCTTCAACGTGGTCTCAAGACCAACCTCCTCCTCAAAGAAGTCAGCCCGCTGTGAGAGTTGGAATGGCACCTTCGAGGCGCTCGCGCCCGGAAACTCAGAGCCAACCTTGCCAGCTCCGATCATGATCTGTCGAGTCACGAAGAAGGGAACGAGTTCAGCGACCACTTTTTGAAAGGGAATACTACGATCGACGAGATAGTTCTCGTGACAACCATAGGAATTACCTTTTCGATCGGAGTTGTTCTTGTAGGCCACGATCTCTTGGCCCTTTGGAAGCAGCCGTTTCGCGTTCGCCATGGCACGGATCATGACCTCCTCCCCAGCCTTATCGTAGAGCAACGCCTGCGAGGGAGAGATACACTCCGGGGAGGAGTACTCAGGGTGCGCATGGTCGACGTAGAGTCGCGCTCCGTTTGTCAACACCGCATTCACTAGATGGGTATCTAGTTCGATGCCAGATCCCCCTTCAAGAGCAAAACCACGAGCATCCACACCAGGAGACTCGTCGACAAAATCCCACTCGACCCGTTCCGATAACCCGGAGACATAGGCGTTGATCAACATCGAGGATGTCGTAATAGGATTCGCATCCGGTGCACCGGCGACGACAATCCCGTATTCAGTCTCAATGCCGAGCACTTTTGGTATTGACATCACTCCTCCTTCGACTCCACTACTCACCGGGACGCTTGAACAGTTAACTCTTACAGGTACTGCCCAGTGGCGACCCGCTCGATGGCGCGACCGCCCTCCGCACCCTCCTCCTGCGAAAGCAGGATACGCATGAAGACGATTCGCTCCCCCTTCTTGCCTGAAATCTTGGCCCAATCATCAGGGTTCGTTGTGTTCGGAAGATCCTCATGCTCCTTGAACTCCTTGGCGATCGAAACCAACAAATCCTCCTGGTTGATACCAGCGGGCTGACCAGAGATCTCACGCTTGATTGCAAGCTTCTTGGCACGTCGCACGATATTTTCAATCATTGCTCCAGAGGCGAAGTCCTTGAAGTACAGGACCTCTTTCTCTCCGTTTTGATAGGTGACCTCTAAGAACCGGTTGGCATCGACGGCCGCATACATCGTCTCCACAGTGGTCTCGATGATCCGCTGCACGGCTATTTGCCGATCTCCGTTGCCAAGACGATCCACCTCACTCTTATCGAGTGGCAGATCCGCTGTGAGGTAACGTGAAAATATCTGATTCGCCGCCTTCACGTCAGGTCGCTGAATCTTGATTTTCACGTCCAAGCGACCAGGTCGCAGAATTGCAGGATCGATCAGGTCCTCGCGATTCGATGCCCCTATCACAATCACATTTCGAAGCGTCTCGACTCCATCGATCTCGGCCAACAACTGTGGGACCACTGTGGACTCCATGTCCGAACTGATTCCACTCCCTCGCGTCCGGAAAAGCGAATCCATTTCGTCGAAAAAGACGATGACCGGCATGCCCTCTTCCGCCTTCTCGCGGGCACGTTGGAAGATCAACCGGATTTGGCGTTCGGTCTCGCCCACGTATTTGTTCAATAGCTCGGGACCTTTGACATTGAGAAAGTAGCTCTTCACGCTCCGGCCCGAGGTTTGCTCGATCTTCTTGGCCAGCGAGTTGGCCACCGCCTTAGCGATCAACGTCTTACCGCAGCCCGGAGGTCCATACAGCAAGATACCCTTCGGAGCCGGGAGCCGATAGTTCGAGAACAGCTCGCGATAGAGGAATGGTAGCTCAACGGCATCCTGAATCTCTTCAATTTGATGGTCGAGCCCACCGATATCGGAGTAGCTGATGTCTGGCACCTCCTCGAGAGCGAGCTCCTCCACCTCGGGTTTCGGTAGCAACTCAAGCACCATTGCAGATCGCGGATCGACCATCACGCTATCGCCAACTCGCACTCTTGTGTTGCGCAAAACCCCGCTCAAGAGCGCCACGCGCTCATCATCACCGCGGCCAACGACGACGACCCGTTCCCCGTCCTCCAAGACATCCTTCACCGTGGCGACCTCACCACTGCGGTCCGGATCACGAACACCAATCACGGCGAAGGACTCATTGAGGGTCACCTCCTGTCCATGCCGCAGGTCCGCTAGGACAATATCAGGGTGGACGGCAACCTTCATCTTGCGACCCGAAGAGATAATGTCCACCGTTTCATCATCATTAGTGCCGATGAACACCCCATAGGCAGCTGGCGGTTGGGTTAACTTCTCAACCTCCTCGCGCAGATTGGCGATGTGTTCTCTCGCCTGTTGCAGGGTAAAGGTCAACTTCTCATTCTTGGCCTGCAACTGCGCTAGTGCACCCGACACCTCAAGCAGCTTCTCCTCCAACGCGCGTTCCCGCGAAGGTGCATCATTGACCCGACGTCGTAGCTCCTGTACTTCAACCTGGAGCGCATCAACCGTCTGTCGCTCTTGCGCGGTCAACTGCTCATCATGGGAATCCTTGCGATCGACCATCATGCCTCCTTCCTTTCTTCACGCTACCCGAGTGATGGCGAAATTAGAACACCTCGCCGGCGACTACACTTGTTTGGGTTCCTCATCGCAAGATAACCCGAGACATACCACGGTGCGCTGAGTCCCAAGAAAACAATCAAAATGGAAAGGACCTCGATGAAAGTCTGGATTGACCAGGATCTCTGCACCGGTGATGGCCTCTGTGAAGAGATCTGTCCGCCGGTTTTCACCCTGCTCGATGACGGTTTGGCTTATGTGAAAGAAGGCCAAGAGGTCTTAAATAATCCTGGTGGGGCTGCCCAGATGGCGCCGGTGCCTACTGATCTTGAAGATGCCGTCACGGAAGCAAGTGAGGAATGTCCTGGGGAGTGCATCTTCGTCGAAAACGACTGAGCTACTCATCACGATTCCCTTCTGTGAGCGTTCGATCGCCCCTTCTTCGGTGCAGTAGCCTCCTCCAGGGTACAAGGCTACGGGGTGTCAACCACGTTCTGCGAGCATTACCGAGACTGGTGAGGCTCTCCTCGGTCGATGTGAGGATCACCGAGTGGGTCGACCCCTTTCCGGAACAGGCCTACGACGAGCGCGGTTGGTGTAACACTCTTTGGTGATCGGATGCTTTGGTGATCGGATTGTGTCGTCAGGTTCTTTGGCCGGCCTCTCCACAACACACGTCGCGGGATCGACATCCTCTGGATTCACACGAACCTGAGACCACCGTACGTACGACAAGCCCGGCTCACACGGACCTACTTCTTATGGTTCCATGACGACACCAAACGACCGGGCCTACCGCAAACTGCTGTGTGGGCCGCAAACTGTAGTGCCGGCACCAACACGCTGCGACACCAACAAGAGCTAGCTCGTAGCGGATCTACAGCTCTTGACTACGGAGACGAATCCGCCACGCGTGGGTCATCAGCTGGGCCTTCGCTGTCTCGGGGCTTCGCAACGGAAGGTTGAGTGGTCTTGGCACTAATGATGAATCCGGTATGCCCCACCATCTTTTGCTCTGGTCGTACTACATCGCCGTTGACGATCCAACTCCGTTCAAGGATCTCCTTGACGGAGTCGACGATCAGCGCGTTGGAACGGACCGCTCGTACCACCTCTTGCACCTGATTGATATTCGTGACGTAGATGACGACCCTGCCATCATTGCTCAGCAACGGACGCACCCGAGGAATCACCGTCCATGGATCGAGAAGGTCGAGTACCACTCGGTCAAAGACACCATCTAACGCCACCTCAAGCACATCACCATGCACCACGGTAAGGTTTGAACTGAGTTCTGGCGGGAGGAAGCTTTCCACATTTTTACGCCCACGGTTGGCGAAGTCCTCTCGTTTCTCAACCGTCACCACCTTGGCCCCGTAGCGCAGCAGGCCCATCGTCAACGCCCCAGACCCAAACCCTGCCTCGAGTATTCGTAGACCTGGCTGCAGTGACAACTCGCCAAGCATGGCTGCAATGTCCTTGGGGTAGATGATCTGCGCACCCCTCGGCATCTCCAGGACGATATCGGTAAAGGAGGGTGCGTACACCACGAAGGTAGAACCCGAACGTGTCAGCACCGTTGAACCAGAGGTGACTCCAATGATACTGTCGTGTGTGAGCAGCCCGCGATGGGTATTGGCGCTAGCTCCAGCCTCCAAGCGCAACAAAAGTCGTCGATCCTTTGGGTCGACGACCAACACAAATGAACCTTCCTGGAAAACTTGCGATAGGGAGCTCACGTCCTCGAACGCTGTTTCGCGCTGATCAGGTACGATACCCCTTCATCAAGACGCAAGGTCGCCTTTTGATGCGGCGCGAGAAAGCGCCGACTGAGGCGACCCTTCGTAAGGCTCAGTAGGACATAGACAGCAAAACCTCCCGCAACCAACCAGCGATTGTGGGAGTACTCAAAAACTCTTCGCAAAGCCCTAACCATCAGAACCGAGGGTCGAAGCGACGCTAGAACATCTCCTCGTCTTGCCAAGTCTTTCTCCTTACAGGCGCGTAATCTCGATGACCGATGTTTTATTTCGGCCCCGACGATAGCCGACCACGAAGGCGACAAACACCAGCAACCCGGCGGCGATACCAACGAAACCTGGAAACGCTGGGCGCAACGCATTCAGGGAACCATTCGCTGCCTTTTGGACACCGCGAAAGGAGTCCTCAACATCGCTCAGACGAATTTTATCCGCCATCGTCACTTTCCTCGCTTTCCGATTCGCTTCAGTGTCAGTGCAAGCACAACGACAACGACCACCAAAGTGATGAGGTAAGGGAGCCAGTCCAGATGACCCTGGAAGGTCGTACCAGTCTCATCCTGGAGCAATCGAAGCAAGCCTAACGCCACGAGAACGAACCCAAAAGCTGTGAGGATCGAGGCAACCACACCCCAGACGAGAAGTCCACCGAGTCGCTTGGCAGGGTCAATCGTCTCTTGCTTTACATACTGTAACGACGTTGAGACTGCTGACTTCAAATCATCCCGTTGACTCACGTCAAAAGCCTCCCCATCGCATTAAGAATCTGTTGGCCCACACCAGAATAGCAGCGCCACCACTCCTCGACCTCATCTTCACCTTCGAAACTCTCTCTCCAGTGGACGAGGAGGACAGGCTAGGATCAAGTAGCAAGGAGGAACGTCGCAAGCTCTGCGAACAGAAAGGAGTACTGTGACACAATTCCACTATGAAATCGCCGAGGATGTACCGGGGCTCTTCGGTACCCGCATCAACGAGCATCTCACCCAAGAGGGACTCTTACTACTATCGGGTGGCCACACCATTATGGAGCTCCTTGGACCGCTAAAGGAGTCGCTCAGCTCCCGCAACGGAGAGCCACTCGCGATCGGTCAAGTGGATGAACGACTCGTCCCTGCCGATGACGAACGGTCGAACTGGCTGCACATAGCAAATGGGTTGGAAGGCCTTGACTATGTCACGTTGCCCATGATCCAATGCCATACCCCGACCGAAAAACAGCTCCTCGCCGACTGTGATTCACCCGACGCGGCGACAAGAGATGCGAGAACGGCACTGGCGAAAGGGTATGCAAAGCGCTACGAGTTTTTACTCTCCGAGTATCAGCCTTGGTCAGTGGTCCACCTCGGCCTAGGGTCCGACGGGCACACCGCCTCACTCTTTCCCGACTCTGAGGCCCTTGGCAACTGCCACACACTCGTGACGGCCAACCGAGATCCATCGAATACCAATCCGATCGAACGGATCACCCTCACGTTCCCCGCCCTCAATCGGTTTGCCTTCCGGATCATCGTCGCAACCGGCCCAGAGAAGGCCGCCATCGTTGAACGTACCATCAATGGAGACGGTCTTCCCATCCACTCGCTCGATCGCACCAATACGCTCTTGCTGCTCGATCCAGCCGCTGCCAGTGGGTTAACAACCTAACCACGCTGCGTCCAACGGGCCAAGAGGCTAGCACTAACGGATCGGTGCCCAACAAGGTGGCCACCAGGGGATGAACCCTCGAGCGAGGCGTCGGTCCCTCTCGCAATGAATCGACTTCCAGCCTCGCACCTCCAGGGGCTAAGGTGGTTGTCATGGAGATAAACCCCACCCGTTGGTCAACCGAGAAGCTACTCGCAGAAGCGAGCAACATTCGCAACCGAACTTTTGGTACGCTGATCACCTATTCACCGAAGGCGTTCTTTCCATTCACCATGTTGTGCCGCGACAGCTGCGGCTACTGCACCTTCGCGAAGGCTCCAGCTCGTCTCCAACGAGCGTACATGACCACCGCCGAGGTGAGCGACCTTGCTCGGACCGCTCGTGAGTACGGGGCAATCGAGGCGCTTTTCACGCTTGGAGAACGGCCAGAGGAACGCTATCCTCGTGCAAAGGCGGAACTCGCTGCCCTCGGCTTCGAGTCGACGGTCGAATACCTCTCCATCGCAGCAGCGCGTGCGATCAAGGAAGGACTCCTGCCTCATATCAACGCAGGTACGTTATCAACCGAAGAGCTCGCCCGCCTGCGCCCAGTCTCGGCTTCAATGGGGATTATGGTGGAGTCGATCAACGATACCCTTGTGTGTCACCGGCTTGCACCAGACAAAGCGCCCAACCGGAGACTCCAAACACTGCGCGACGCCGGGTCGCTAGGTATTGCGATGACGACTGGCCTGCTGATCGGGATCGGGGACACAGAGGATGACCGGGTTCGAGGACTCGACGAAATCCGCAAAATCGCTGAGAACTACGGCAACATTCAAGAGGTCATCATTCAAAACTTTGTACCGAAGCCGGCGACACAGATGGCCCATGTACCTCCACCATCTCGTGAAACATACCTACGATCCATCGCCTTGGCTCGACTGTTACTCCCGGAAACCGTTAATCTGCAGGCGCCGCCCAATCTTTCGGAGGATCCCAGTGAACTCCTTGGCGCAGGCATCAATGACCTCGGTGGCATCTCTCGCGTTACTCCAGATCACGTGAATCCCGAAAAGCCATGGCCCGCCATCGACGATTTGACGACCACACTTGAACGACGGGGGTTTGCTTTAGTGCCGCGTCTGCCTATCTATCCTGCCTACCTGCAGGAGCCTGCTCGCTGGATCGATGATGGGCTACTTCCAACCCTCAACTACCAGCGCGACCAGCTTGGCTACGCCCGAGAGCACCTCTGGTTCTCTGGAGAACCCTCAATCCTGCCACGCCGGGTCTTCCCCGGCCGGCCCACAGGCACTACGTCACCGGGTTGGCTCCAGGAGCTACAGGATGAACTCGATGCAGGCCATGAAGCACCAGTTGAACTGCTCACCATGGCCGGCTCCGCAAAGGGTTTCGATGTCATGGGGGTGATAGAGCTCGCAGATGACCTACGACGAAGGACCGTGGGTGACACGGTGACCTACGTGGCGAACCGCAACATCAACTACACGAACATCTGCACCTTCAAGTGCCGATTCTGCGCCTTCTCAAAAGGGCCACTCTCTCTCAACCTGCGAGGGAACCCCTATCTGCTGAGTCTGGAGGAGATCCTCGCCAAGGTTGGGGATGCCCAAGAACACGGAGCAACTGAGGTCTGTCTGCAAGGCGGCATTCATCCAACCTTTGATGGCGAATACTACCTCAATGTTGCCCGCGCTATCCACACCCACTTCCCCAATATCCATCTCCACGGATTTTCAGCCCTTGAGGTCTTCACCGGTGCACAAAGGCTCGGAGTGGAGCTTCGGGACTACCTGCGGGCCCTCAAGGACGCGGGCCTCAAGAGCCTGCCGGGGACGGCAGCAGAGATTCTCTACGATCCTGTACGGGCCACCCTGTGTCCTGACAAGCTCACCACTGCCGAGTGGCTAGAGGTACATCGCACCGCACACGAGGTCGGCTTACGCTCCAATGTGACCATCATGTTTGGTAGTATCGAGGAGATAGGTGCGGTGATCGAACATCTCGACGTCACTCGAACCCTTGGACGCCAAACCCACGGTTTCACTGAATTTGTTCCACTGCCATTTGTCCACATGGCCACCCCGATCTACCGCCTCGGCAAAGCTCGGCGAGGCCCGACCCTACGCGAGGCGGTGCTCGTCCATGCCTTAGGCAGAATTGCCTACCATGGGGTCATCGACAATATCCAGGTCAGTTGGGTCAAACTGGGAGTACAAGGAGCCGCATTCCTACTTGGCTGTGGAGCCAATGATCTCGGTGGAACCCTCATGGAAGAGAGTATCTCCCACGCTGCCGGTGCAACGCATGGCACCTCACTGACCCCTGAAGAGTTCGAAGCTGTCGCGCATGCCGCGGGTCGCACTCTCGTCCAGCGCACCACCTTTTACGAACCGGTACCTACTCGAATGCAGACCAGTCGTGACATCGGGCAGGTTCAACAGGTATCCCGGTGACCGAACGAGATAATCTGGCGTACCAACCGCCTCAGCAGCGCGCCGTCGACCTCAAAAATCCGAACCGTGATCTCAAACTCGCACTCGTCAACGAGCTGGAGACGACGTTGGTTGCCGATATGGACCGGCTCGACCTCAAGATGATCACCTCGGCGATCAGAGAACTTCGTGAGGCCTTTACCACCTTTGCCCCCTACCGCAACCACCGCAAAGTGACAATCTTTGGATCTGCCAGGATCCAACCTGGTGACCCACGTTATGTGCTCGCTCATGACCTCGGTGCCGCCTTTGCCCAGCGTGACTGGTTGGTGATCACAGGCGGTGGACCCGGCATCATGGACGCCGCCACCTCGGGCGCTGGACCAGCACATGCCTTCGGTGTCAACATACGACTGCCGCACGAACAAGAGGCAGCGCCAGGCCTCGATGAGTCCGGCCATCTTATCGAGATGAAGTACTTTTTCACCCGCAAAGTCCTCATGATCAAAGAGTCTTCGGCGTTCGTGTCCATGCCCGGGGGGTTGGGCACCCTCGATGAAACCTTCGAATTGCTCACCTTGTTACAGACGGGCAAGGCCCAACTCTCCCCACTTGTCCTCCTTGAACCCAGTGGCGGCGATTACTTTGGTCCACTATTAGCTTTTCTGACCGAAGTGCTTGAGCCCCAAGGGTTAGTCTCCGCTGCCGATTTAAACCTCTATCGCCGATGTTGGAGCGTCGACGAGGCCGTGACGGAGGTGACCTCGTTCTATCACAACTACGACTCCGCTCGTATCGTAGGTAAAAGGCTCATCCTCAGACTCAAACGGCTACCGCCAGCACCGTTGCTGAACGCACTCAATCACGACTTTCCCGACATCCTACGTTCTGGCACCATCGAAGTTATTGAGCCAACCGCATGGGAGGTTCGTGAGAATGATCGTCTCCGTCTCAAGCGCTTAGCCTTGGACTTCGACCAGCACTCCCTCGGGCGCCTACGCATGATGATCGATCGCCTGAACGAGGTTTAACGGCTCTCTCGAGTCCTAACGGCTCTCCCAGCGATGGTGATCAACTCACCGACATCGATCGAGAGGGCAGGCACCCTCACTCCTCATCACCAGTCATGGCAAAGAGTAGGAGAGCCCACCTGATCACCGTTAGCAACTCACCTTCTGAAGAGTCTCGAGGGGTCTGCGCCTAATCAATGGAGGATGCTGCGGCACCACATCCCAACGAGGCCGCCAAACATCACAACCAATGTTCCTCCGTATCGCTCGTGGACCATGACGAGTACCGCACTCGGGGCATAAACGGGTCCTCTTGGACACTGTCTCAGAGCCGGCCATCTCATACCCCAGCGGAGTCGACGCCCATCTGGTTTCGGAAGTACTCCTGCGCAATCCTCGCGGTTATCGCCCTCATCACTGGATCCACCGACGATGGCGATGGCTGCACACCACCGACACATCCGTGGTACGAAACGACTTTTGTGGGCGGACCGTTGAGCTGTCAGAACCTCGACACATACTAAGGACATGACCAAGAAACAACTCGAACTCTTTGAACAACAACAGCAGCCGCTTCACTCATCGGAGTACCGGCGTGAGTTGGGCCTCCACGGAGTAGCCAAAGTTCGGCATACCCTCTCGAGCGTGAGCTTTGCGCACCGAGATGTCGCCTAACCGAACTCCTACCCCCGTACACCATAAGACAAGTACCCCTGGCACCCAGCGCCGTGCAATAAAGATATGCTGCGGTCGGCGAACGTCAAAAGTCGCAGAGCTCACACCACTTTCACCCCAACATCGGCGGGACCACCGAACCGTCAATCTTTGGCACCGCCACTGCTACCGGTTGGGAGGTATGCCCCTTATTCCAGAGGTATACCCGTGCACGCGCACGCCAGGTTGGCAGACGACTGGCAGCAAGTAATCGTCGCATCGCATCGACGGCATGATCGCGACGCGAGGGATGACTAGCGATACCTCGGCGAGCTTTTCGCGCCGGTTCCCTTGTACGTCAGTCTCGATCTTACCCGAGTAGATTGGCTGGCGCGTCCTAGTACTACTCTGGGTGTTCAGTTTTAGCCTGTACTCTGCCGATATTCACCGTGTGTTCGGATATTTTCTCTCGCTGCACCGAGATCAACAGGGGCTCTCACTGGTGAGCGTCGTTGTCGCGTTCACCATCTTGGCCATTGTCGTCGGACCCGCGACTTATTTGATCGAACAATCTACGCAGCTGTCAGTCGCATCGCGCAAACAAGTCACCGCCTCCGACCTGGCCCAATCTGAGATACAGGTCCTCAATGCCGAGGCGAATCAATCATTTTCGAACCTCACAGCGATGCTCGGGACCACGAGCCATACCGATACGGTTGGCCCAATCACCTACACGATCACCGACGACCTGTACTGGACCGAAGGCACCAGCAATCCTGACGGTTGTAATGCCAATGGTGGATCGAGCCAGGTCCTAGAACCAATCCTCTCAGCCTCGGTGACGGTGACCTGGACGAATATGGCGCCATTCCCACCGGTACGCAGCACCACTGGCTACCACGTACCCGCTGGATATAGTTCGCCGACAACGGGCTCCGTTCTGGTGGTCGTAGAGAACCAAGCAGCCGCGCCAGACGGCGACATCACCGTGCACCTTACCGCCCAAGGCGCCGCCAGCGATAGCGCGCAAACAGTACAGACTGACGCACAAGGCTGCGCCTATTTCCCCTTCCTGGCACCGGGTAACTATACGGTTACACTCGCCGCACCCAGTGGTCAAGATTGGATAAGTCCTACGGCAGACCCAACCCCTTCCCAGACCCTCTCTGTGACTGCCTCTGCCAACTCCCAAGCCGACTTCACTTACGCTCAAGCAGCTACGATCACGATCGCCTCACCGAATATCACCGTCCCTTGGCAATTTGGGATCTCGCTCGGATCGACTTCACTTCCCGGAGGCGAAACGGTCTATGCGTCAGGCGGTACCACCCCAATCTCCAATATCTTCCCGGCGATCTCGGGTTATCAAGCTTGGCTTGGCCAATGTGCGCTGTACACCTCCTTCTCAGGAGTCGGTTTGGGACCGACCGTGGTGGCGCCCCCGGGAGGAAGCATCACGCTCAACCTTCTTGGACAACCAGTCACCCTCACCGTAACGAGTCACGGGTCGCCGGTTGCGAACGCGGCTGTCCATATTATCCAAACGACCACCTCGGGGGTGCCTCTCCAGGGCTGCACCAATTCGCTTACCGACATTGGTACCACTAACAGTAGTGGGCAGCTGTCCTTCCTGGCCCCCATCGGTGCAATAACCTTGACCATCACCTCTGGGTCCTCTAGTCTCGTCTACCCATCGACCGGTGCCCTTGCCACACCAGGGGGAGAAATGCTCGATGTTCCAATCACACTCCCTTAACAACGACGATGGGCTCGGCATCGTGGAACTCGTCATTGCAGCAGCATTGACCGGCGTGCTGAGTCTGATCACCTATAAAGTCATCACCTCATTTGAGGTTATCCAACAGGCCACGCTCAGCTCGCAAGCGGCGACCGCATCGTCAGATCTCGGCTCTACGGAACTCACCAGGCTCTTGAGTCAGGCCACGACGACCGGAGATGGGGCACTCCTGGCTGCCTCACCATCCTCGCTCAGCTTCGATGCCATCGACACGAGTGGCAGGCTTGGCATCGAAGATATCTGGGTCACGACAACGCAATGTCCTTGCCAGGTGGATGCGCGATTCCTGACCCAACAACAGTCCTCGACACCCATCACAAACCTCGGCTTCACGCTTGCATCACCTCAGCTATTTTCCTATTACCAGACGCCATCGAACCCCAGCCAACTGACCCAAGCTGAGGTGGCCGTCCCGACCGGAGGTACGACCAATCCGACCATCCTGGCCGGAATCCATCTGATCGGCGTCACGATCACCGAGGACGTAACCGATCAGGGAACAACTACCAGTCAGACGCTGGTGGCGCTTCCCGGATCAACCTCACCCACACCGACCATCAACGAGGAGGAAGCACCATGAAAGAGCACGCTCGAAACGAGCATGGCGACGCACTGATCCTGGTCATCATCGCAGTCATGTTGATCACCCTGATCCCAGCTGGTCTGGTCGCTGCATCAGTCGGTCAACTACCACAGACCAAACAACGACAAGAAAATCAAACCGCACTCGCCGCAGCCCAGGCAGGCGTAGCCAATTACGAAAATCTCTTAGATCAGTACTCGATCAACCAGCTCGGCAACTACTGGCGCTACGACGCTAACAACCTTCCTCCAGTCACCAACACCGCACTGACTGGGTGGGAACCAGTTTCCGGGTCCTCCACCGAGTTCTTCCACTATGCCGTCAACAACACCCAGACCGCCTCCAGTGGCATCGTGCAACTCCTGGTAACGGGTGCTGCGGCGAGTGGCCCAAACACCCAGTACGTCACCCTCAACGCCTCCTTCCGATCCCAAAGCTTCCTCAACTATCTGATCTTTGACAACAAAATGCTGATCGATCCAGTCTTCGCCGTGCATGCGGCCCGACTGCCAAACAACAAAGCCGAGAGCGACTGCAACTTCTCCTTTGCCCAATCCAATGGCACAAATGGCCAGCCTCCTAACGGACCCATCCTCCCCACCTGCGAGCAACTCCTGAACTTCTACGTCACCGGTCAGACCTTCAACGGTCCGGTCTTTTCCAATGACATGTTCTACTTAGCCGGCGACCCCGTTTTCAACGGTCCCGTCTACTCTGCCTCGGCACTGACCAGCGGTAACAGCTCCCACCCCTACTGGATTGATCCCATCAACGCCTACTTAAACGGCAACAACGTCGACAACCCCGTCTTCAATATGGGGGGCAACGTTCAATACCATGCCCCGCTCGCCCTGCCGCAGTCGGACCAGGATCTTGAACAGATCGCCGCCGCCGGTGGCTGTCTTTACTATGGACCCACGCAGGTGACGCTCAATGGAACGACGATGACGGTGGTCTCCCCACAGACCAAGAACACCAACTGCGTCGGCAACGATATCCCGCTTCCCGCAAATGGCGTGATGTACGTCGCTAGCCTGGCAGAGGCTAACAGTCAAACCTGTGCCTCTGGAACCATCAACATCGATCAGCAGGACGCCCCATGTCAAGAGGGGAACCTTGACATCCAGGGCACCCTCAATGGACAGCTCACTGCCGCATCAGAGAACAACATCACGATTACCGGCAACCTTGAGTACGCCGGTTGTGGAGCGAACGGCACCTCGAGTCTCCTGGGCCTGATCGCCGACAACTTCGTTCAAGTAAGCAAAGACTTTACGCGCACGAACTCCACGCCCGATACTTGTTACTCCTATCCATCGAATGATCCCGTTATCATGGCGGCGATCCTGACGCTCCAGCACTCGTTCGCAGTGCAAGACTTCTGGAAACTCCCCTTCGAAGGAACAATCTATCTGCATGGGGCCCTCGCCGGCAACTATGCCGATATCGAAGGCACCTTCCAGGGAACAACCATCACCAACGGCTACGCGACGAACTACAGTTACGATCCTCGACTCGCCTATCTCTCCCCTCCCTACTTCCTCACGCCAGTAGCAAGCTCCTGGACCACGTTGAGCACCGTGACGGTGGATAATCCCACTGGTCTTCCAGCCCTACCCGCCACATAGTGACTCCGGATGGAGGCACCATCGGGAAACGTTCTGTGGATATGAGTCGCCCCGCAGATGGGCCAACAGAATCCCGAACTAGGTGCAGAGAGGGAGGGTCGTACGCTGGGCCGCTACCCACGGGCCGCCACACCCATCAGAAGCTTTGCCACGTCACGCCAACGAACGACTTCTGCGTACACCAACGCTTGCAAGTGCTTTGGTGCGGTAGACCAGACCGCGCACATCGCGCCCAGGATCCCACAACACCCTCACACAGCGCATCTACTGCGGTGTGGTACGACCAACCAATCCCGTACGTCCTGCCGTCGATCACCATCACGATGCACTAGTCCTGTGCAAGGGCTGCCGAGTTACGTCGGCGTCTCAGGAGTGCTCGCCTCCGAGATCGTAGCACCATCGAGCACCTTCTCGATATCGAGACCCCTGGGATCGCGTGGCACCCCTTCCTCGACAATCCTGCCCTTGTTTAGCACGAGAATATGATCGGTCAGGACCCTAGCGCTCAATAGATCACGGGGCTAACGAACTGGCCCAGCCCACGATCGCATTGCAGATCGGCTCACAATGTACGAACACCCGCTCGTAGTGTTCCATCGCGCATCGAGCCAGCCTCATCGGCAACGAGCAGTTGTGCCTCACATGCGAGCGCTTGGATAATGAGCATTCGTTGGTGTGAACCGTCAGAGAACTGATGCGGTAGTTGCCCTATGAATGGCTTCAACATTGACAGTCCGGCCCAATCACGACCTACACTCGTCCAGGTTGATAGCTGGCGGGAATGAGCATTCGACAGACGCTAAGCGTCGGCCCCTCAGGGCTCCAGAGTCAGTGCGAGAGCGGTTGTTGGAGCGGTGGAGGACGTGCCAGCCGACTAGGTCTGATGCTCTCGCAGCGGCATCTGTAGACGCCGCGCGAGAGGGAGAAGGATAGGCTGTACTCATGTCAAACTCTCGTCACCAAGCTAGTGATTCCAAGGACCAGCGGGCTTACCTTCGTCAACCCACGGTTGCTGGTGATTTGATCGCCTTTGTCGCCGAGGATGACATCTGGGTCGCCGACCTCGCCGGTGGAATCGCCGAGCGCCGCAGCCAGAGTGCTGGAGAGCCAAGTGATCCGCTGCTTGCACCCGATGGGAGCTGGCTCGCCTACATCGGTCGCGATACTGGGGAGCCAGAGGCTTGGTATCTCCCTACGAGTGGCGGTCCAAGTGAGCGTCTTACCTCATTGGGGGTCGAGTCACTACTCGGGTTCGATGCCGAGAGACGTCTCATCTTCTCAAGCGCCGCCGGTGAGCCGTTCTATCGCCCGCGGGGCCGCCATGGGGGCGATCACACCTGGGCGTACGCGATTGACGTAGAGAATCCGGGCAACAAGGAGCCAGAGCGACTTGCCTTTGGGCCAGTCAGTGGTCTTGCCTTTGCGTCTCCCGACACAAAGAGCACCGGTGGAGTAGTGCTGGGCAGGTACGCCGGAGAGCCGGCATGGTGGAAACGTTATCGTGGTGGCACCGCAGGCCAGCTTTGGGTACGACCTCCGGCGAGCGACGGTACCAATCCGAACAGCGGAACCCCTCGGTTTGTCCAAATTCTGAAGCAACTTGGTGGCAATCTGGCCTGTCCAATGTGGATCGGCGATCGCGTCTACTTTCTCTCCGACCACGAAGGGATAGGCAACCTCTATTCGGTTGATCCGAACGGAGAAGACCTCATCCGTCATAGCACTCATGATGACTTCTACGCGAGAGATGCAAAAAGCGATGGTCGCGTCGTCGTCTACGCTGCAGGAGGGGAACTCTATGTCTTTGCACCCGAGAGTGGGGCGCCCGAACCCATCCCAGTCAGGTTACCCGGAGCTCGGGCACAACGTCAGACCCGCTTTGTCAACCCAACTAATAACCTTGGTGAATATGCGCTACACCCTGCGGGGCACACGCTTGGTGTAGTTGTCCGGGGCAAGCCCTTTACGCTCCCACTCTTCGACGGGGCAGCTCGCCAGCATGGCAATCCCCAAGGAGTCCGCTACCGCCTGGTCGCTTGGCTTGGGGACGGTTCAGGGCTCGTCGCACTCAGTGATGAGGGAGGTGAAGACACTCTCGTTGTCTTACCGACCGATAGCAGTGCCACCCGCCCCTTGGCGATTCCAGGGATGTCTGGCCTGATCGATCTTGCAGCGTCACCAGACGGGCACCTGGTTGCCGTCGCCACCCTTGATCGTCGGCTCCTGTTGATTGAAGTGGCCTCAGGTGAGTGGCGTTTGGTTGACGAGGCAACCGACGGGTGGATTCGCGACCTTGCCTGGTCTGCAGACTCCTCATTGGTCGCCTATGTGGTACCGGTAGGAACCCATACGACGCAAATCCGCCTTTCCAAAGTAGCGGGTGGTCCCCCGATTGTAGCGACAACGGGCGAATTTGCCGACAATCGGCCAGTCTTTGATCCCTCGGGGAAATGGCTTGCCTTTCTTTCCCGTCGAAGCTTTGACCCCGTTCCCGACATGGCTATTTTTGATTATGGCTTTCCACTCGCGGTACGGCCGTATCTTCTGACGCTTGCCGCTAGCACTCCCTCACCGTTGCATCCAGAACCACGAGGCATGGGGGAGGCAAAGCCTGCCGAACGAAGTGCGGCTAGCTCCGACGACACGGCACCCGATCCGGGGCAGTCACCGGTGGAACTCGATGCCGAGGGACTCACCGATCGAATCCTTGCCATCGAGGTGCCAGAGGGACGCTATGACGCGCTAGCCGCAGTCGGAACGAAGCTTTTGCTTCACAATCGCCCCGTCCGTGGCGCCCGCAACGCCAACCTTCTGTCTGACACCTCCGAGGGTACCCTAGAGGCATTTGATCTTGCGACCGGCATGCACGAAGTGTTGGCCAAAGGTGTGAAGTCGTTCGTGGTGTCGGCAGATCACAGCACGCTGGTCGCGAAGTTTGGCACACGACTGCGCGCGATGGCCGCTGGTGCCAAGCCCTCGGAAGGTGGAGGTGATGAGCCGGGCCGAGCATCCGGCTGGATCGACCTCAAGAGAGTTCGGGTCGAAGTGGATCCCCCCTCCGAGTGGCGCCAAATGATGCAAGAGGCATGGCGACTCCAGCGGGATCATTTCTGGGTCGAAGATCTCTCAGGGGTCGACTGGCAGACGGTCCTCGACCGCTACCTACCGCTTGTCGGCAGGATAGCGAGTAGGGCTGACCTATCGGATGTACTTTGGGAACTCCAAGGCGAACTTGGTACGAGCCATGCGTACGAGATCGGTGGTGACCATCGCAGGCCGCCAATGTGGACCACTGGTCGTCTTGGTGCAGATCTTGCACTTGACGAGGAGAAGGTATGGCGTGTCCGCCATGTGGTCAAGGGGGACGTGTGGAGTCCTGAGGACGGCAGTCCGCTTGCGGCGGTTGGGGTTGGAGTTGTCGAGGGAGAAGGGATCGTCGAGATAGCCGGACTGGCGGTTGGTCCAGCAGTGTCACCCGCCCAACGCCTGGTGAACCGCGCCGGGATCGACACCGAGCTTACCATCCTCGGTTTAGGAGGCGAACTGCGTCGAGTGGTGGTTCGGCCACTCGCCGATGAGCGACGGGCGCGCTATCGAGAGTGGGTCAGCCGAAATCGCACGTATGTACATGAATCGAGCGGTGGGCGTGTTGGCTATGTGCACGTTCCCGATATGGGCGCACCTGGTTTTTCAGAGTTCTTCCGAGCCTATGGGCGCGAAGCAGAGCGAGACGCGCTGGTCATCGATATTCGCCACAATGGTGGTGGACACGTATCCGGTCTGCTCATTCCACGCTTGGCGATGCGGCGCCTTGGGGAGGCCATCTCTCGCTGGGAGGCACCGGAGGGGTATCCGGAGTCCTCTCCAACGGGACCATTGGTGGCAATCGCTGACGAGTGGGCTGGCTCTGATGGCGATATATTTGCTCATGCATTTCAACAGCTCGCGCTTGGTCCTGTCGTTGGGACCAGAACCTGGGGCGGTGTAGTCGGCATTTCGCCGTCGATTCAACTGGTGGACGGAACCGTCACTACGCAACCCGAGACCGCGTTCTGGTTTGATGATGTCGGATTTGGGGTTGAGAACCATGGCGTGAACCCCGACTACGAGGTACCGATCACACCCGAAGACTATGGGCAAGGGCACGATCCCCAGTTGGAGCAAGCCGTGACGCTTGCTCGGGAAGCCCTGCAACGTACTGTTCGGCCGCGCCCCGATCTCTCCCAGCGACCACCCCTTCAGCCGCCGCACCCGGACTGATGAACGCGTGCAAGTCCGGATTCTATGCAAGAAGGGGCCGTGCACTGAACGCGGTAGCCTCACTGGTGAGCGCACGGTGATAGTGATCAATTCATCACCCGGTAAGACCCTTCCAGGTCGCCCAGCCCTCCGACTTGCCCCTTGATCACGGACTCAGTCACGGTGTTCCTCAGCAAAGGGGCCGTTGGACCTTTCGGCTCCTTCTCCACTTGGCCAATTGTGGACCTCCAACTCCAACCAGCGCCTCGGGTTGGTCATGCGATGGCTTGCCCGGTGTTGGGCGCCAGTCCGCCTGTGGCGCCTGGTGTGATGAACTACACTGATAAATCCCCCGGTCCCAGCAGACTATTGCGCTGGTCGCAATGAGTTGCCATTCTTTCCACGTGAGCGGTCGATCACCGGGGCCTCACTACTCCAGTTCTATCGACTCATGCGCACCCACGAGGTTGTGTCGCCGAGAAGACCCGCCAAGAGTTTGCGCGACAGACGACTTCGCTCAGCTCTACGCGGTGGTGCACATAGCCCCGCTGTTGGTCCAGTGTCGGCCGCACATCGAGCCAGTGCACTACGCGGTGCCCGGGTGAATGATCGCCTCCGGTGTCGCGAGGGCATCCAGCAGCTCCTTGGTGTAGGGATCTTTGGGATGTTGCAGCACCTCTTTGGTCACCCCTTCCTCGACAATTCTGCCCTTGTTTAACACCAGGATGTGATCGGTCAGGACCCTGGCACTCAACAGATCATGAGTGATGTAGAGCAAGCTCAACCCACGGTCGCGCTGCAGATCGGCTAACAACTTGAGAATGCCCGCTCGGAGCGATACATCGAGCATCGATACAGGCTCATCGGCGACGAGCAGTAGTGGCTCGCAAGCAAGTGCTCGGGCAATGACCACGCGCTGGCGCTGTCCGCCAGAGAGCTGATGCGGTAGCTTCTCCACAAATTGCTTCGACGGAGCCAATCCGACCCGCTCTAACAACTCCTCTGTGCGATTGCCCGCCTCTGCCGTAGACATGTTGAGATAGTTGACACACGGCCTCGACACTGCGTACCCAACAGTATGTACGGGGTTGAGCGCTCCATATGGGTCCTGAAACACCATCTGAACCCTTCGGTGCAGCTCCCGTAGAGACCGACGCGGCAAGTGCGCCATGGAAAAGGGACCAAACCGAATATCACCAGCGTCCGGCCGTTCAGTTCCGGTAATCAACTTCGCTATCGTCGACTTTCCGCTCCCGCTCGCCCCAACTAAGCCAACGGCCACGCCAGATGGGATCACAAAGGAGACATCATCAACGGCGAGGACAACCCCCTTGCCACGCCGCCGGCGATAACCCTTTGACAGGTGCTCGACAGTGAGTGACGGAACTCCATCAGCAAACCCTGATAACTGCTTCGACAACTCCTGATCTCGCATCATTTATGCAACCCTCCTCCCTTCTCTTCGGCGGCAAACCTCCTTCGAAGACAGGCGATCCTTCCACCGCCCTCAACCTCGGCTAGCAATGGACGTTCACGCCAACAGCCATCCACGGCTATCGTGCATCGTGGAGCAAAGGCGCACGCCAGGTCGGGCATTGAAAGATCTGGGGGAGAACCAGGAATATCCTGCAGGACAACTTCGTCGGCCCGAGGATCGGCGTAACAGTGAAACAGGGCTTCGGTATAAGGATGGTGCAAACCCGTGCGAAGCATCTGTTGCGATGCTTGATCTTCGACTATCCTCCCCGCATACATCACGATGACTCGGTCGGTCGCATCAAGGACCACTGACATATCATGGCTGATTAAGAGTGCTGTGAATCCTCGACTGCGCTGCAGCTCTTTGATGGTCTCCATCAGCGCAGCTTGAACAATCACGTCGAGTGCCGTCGTTGGCTCATCAAAAACGATGAGCTCGGGCTCGAGTGCCAACGCCAAGGCGATCGCAGCCCGTTGACGCATGCCACCAGAGAGCTCATGAGGAAAGCGACTGAGCGACCCCGCATCGAGTCCCACCATCTTGAGCAACTCCGCCCCTCTTTCGTGAACTACACCCTTGGACCAATCCTCTCCTTCCTTTTTGTGCGCTCGCAGCACGTCACCAATCTGATGCTGAATGGTCCGAACCGGATTGAGCGCATTCATGCCGCTCTGAAGGACAACAGCAAACCCCCTGCGGCGCTGCTGTCGCAGTTCTTCACCACTCAACCCTGCGATGTCGACTCCGCGAAACTCGATCACGCCACTCTCGAGGAACGCCGGTGGCTGTAACATCTGCGTAAGAGCGAAACCTAACGTAGACTTTCCACACCCGGACTCCCCCACCACGCCGACAAACTCGCCTTCATTCAAGGAGATATCCACGTCGCGAACTGCCCAAATACGCTCGCCGCGCCCTGGTTGATAGACAACGTTCACACCCTTGGCTTCAAGAAGTACCATTTAACGCTCGCGCAGTCGTGGATTCGATAGGGCATCAATGCCGAAATTGATAAGAATGAAGGAAAGTGCCAACAAGACGATCGCAAGCCCGGGTACAAAGACGAGCACCCATTGACCCGTGAGCAGCGCGTTATCGTTCTCAGCCCAATACAGAATGGAACCCCAACTCACAGTATTAGGATTTCCGAGCCCAAGGAACTCGAGACTTGCCGCTGCAATCACCGCAGCGGTGGCGGCCCCAAAAAAACTCGCGGCTGCCAAGGAGATCATATTAGGGAGAATCTCACGAAAGGCAATACGAAAAAGCCGCTCACCCGAGAACACCGCAGCAGTTACGAAATCTCGCGTACGTAACGTTGCCGTCTGACTCCGCATCACGCGCGCGCCAGTCGCCCATCCAGTGAACCCAATCACTAGCAGTATCATCCAAGTTGAGTTACTTCGCAGGTAAGCGGCGATCACTATCATGAGCGGCAACCCAGGTAGTACCAGGGCTAAATTCGTGGTAAAACTCAAGACTTCATCGATAATGCCAGGACGGAAGCCGGCAATCAATCCAACCAACAGCGCCAAGAACGTGGCAAGAAGGCCCGCCCCCAACCCCACCAGTAACGAGACCCGAGTGCCATAGATCATCTGCGAGAGCACATCTTGGCCGTTGCCAGTAGTGCCCAACCAATTCACCGCGTTCGGGTTTTGATAGGGTCGAAAGTTCGTAGCCGTCGGTGAATGCGGAGCCAGCCACGGAGCGAGGATTGCCACAACAATGAAGAAACCAAGAATGATCAAACCCACTCGAGCCTTACGGTTCGACCAGAGTGTGACAAGTGCCCGTGTGACAAACCGCAATCGCCTCGGAGTTTCACGGAGCCGCCCCCCGATTGTAGGGCCCTCATCGACGTCGTTCTGCATCGGAGTAGCTGGAGGAACTATCGCCATGAAGCGCTCCCTTCGACCGTCCATCGCACCGGTAGCTTCACGGTACATCTCATACCTCACGCACCCGAGGGTCGAGCCATCCATAGAGTAGGTCCACCAGGAAAATCGTGACCAACATGCTCACGGTGATGAGGAGGAAGATGGCCTGCATGAGAGGATAATCACGGTTGTCAACCGCGAGGAGCAGAAGGCTCCCAATCCCCGGATACCCAAAAATGCTCTCGACTAGCACTGATCCCCCAATCACCGCCCCCAACGCTAAGCCGAAACCCGTGACATTGGGAAGCAGCGCATTACGAGCGACGTACAGCAAGGCAATCGTCCTGTCACGCAACCCATTCGCCTCAGCGAAAAGTACATAATCCTCACCAAGTGTGTTGATCATGTTATTGCGCATCCCCAGCACCCACCCCGCGAGAGATGTGACCACCAACGTAACCGCCGGAAGAATACTATGGTAAACCGCATCTCCCAAGAAAGAGAAGGTCAACTGTGGAGCTGCACCAGGTGTATACCCCCCAGTCAAAGGAAAGAGATGGTACTTGAAGCCCAGGAAGTAAAGCAATAGGAGACCGAGAAAGAATGGCGGGAAAGCCGAAAAAAAGGTGGAGCCTACGGTGACTACGCTGTCGACGCGCGACTGCCGTCGCCAACCTGCATAGACACCGAGCAAGGTTCCGATAACAAACGCGATCACTGTGCTCGTTCCAACCAACACCAACGTCCACGGAGCAGCTGACAAAATAGCGTGAGCTACCGACTCGTCGGTGATCGAGTAGGTCATCCCGAATCGCAGCTGTGAGATGTTGACTAGATAATCGCGATATTGGACCCATAGGCTGGAATGCGGTAACCCCAACTGGATCTCGATGGCCCGTTTGGTGGCTTCAGTGACCGTCTGACCACCCGCCGCCAAACGGGCCAGTGTCGCCTGCACCGGTGAACCAGGCATCAATCGAGGAATGACAAAATTCAACGTGACCGCTGCCCAAAGTGTGAGCAAAAACATCGCTCCCTTTCGGGCGAAATACCGCATCGCATTCCTCCTTTCTGCTGGCTCACCAACGCACTAGGGAACTACTTACGAGGGACGCACGTGCATCAGAATAGCGAGCAGATCATCATCCCAGGTGGCAGGCAACGTGTAGGGATTACTCGCCGATGGCCAACCAACCCAATGCTTGGTGGTGAACATACCCCACATGCCCCCGTAATAGAGGTCAACAATCGGTGCCTGCGTGTACATCAGCCGTTGCAGTGGATATGTTGCCTTGATCATCGCTGAGGTAGTGGTTGCTGCCGCAAGATTTGCTAGCTCGGAATCCACTTGGGTACTCTTGAAGCGCTCCCAGTTACTCACTGCAGCTGACTTGATAGGCGCGGCAAAGGAGCTGTTCAGAATGGGGTTAAACGTGCTATAGGCACTACCGCTACCACCAAAACTTCCCATCGCAGCCTGGAATTGACCCGCCTCCGTATCAGTCGTATAGACAGCTGATGTCGGTTCGTTCAACGTGACATTCATGCCTACCTTCCCTAAATCGGTGGCTATCTGTTGAGCGGCTCCCACCCAGTCACTGTAGTTATTGGGCTCCATAATCGAGAAACTCACTTGTTGCCCAGATCCATTGACCAACTTCCCGCCCTTCTCGGTGTAGCCAGCCAACTTGAAGTACTTTAACGCGGTGGCATCATTTTGTGTAATAAGTCCATCGTTAGGAATGGATGGATCCGTCCAGGCTTGCTCACCAGGGAGAATCAGACCCGTTTGCGGAGCGACCGCCTCCACACCAAAGACCGCTTTGTTCTCGACCGCTTGCCGGTTAATAGCGTAGGAGATGCCGCGACGGAAATCAGGGTTATTAAACGGCGCCTCGGTCAGGTTCATGAACAGCGCCACCACACCTCCGGCCGGAAACCAATACTTGTTGTATTTCGGATTCCGTGCCACATACGTCGTCTGCACGTCGGGGAAATAGTTGTACGAGAAGTCATACGTATCATTGGCAACCAACAGCTCGTTCGTAGATTGGCTAGAGGAACCAACGAGGAACGCGACGGTCTCCGGCTTCACGTCGCTTGCCTCGAAGGAGAGGGGATTTTTCTTGAAGACCGACTTTGTTGGTGCGTAACTATCGAAGGTATACGGGCCAGTGACCACCGGTGAGGTAGCTGTGTAGGTGACAGGGTTGGCGACCTTCGACCACACGGCTTGTGAGACGATCGGTACCGATGCTAACGAGAGATTCAATGGCACATCAGGGACACTGAGTTTAAAGATAATCGTGTCGCCAGAAGCGGTGACCGAGGATAGCTGATCCCAGACGCCGCCACCGTCGAGTGCTGGATACTTCTTTAACATATCAAAGGTGAAAACCACGTCTGCAGGAGTGAAGTTCGTGCCATTGCTCCACTTCACACCCTTGCGTAACGTGAACTCCAAAGTCGTTGCATTCACCGCTTTAAAGGATGTCGCCAACTCTGGAGACAACGTACCATTGATAGGGTCTACCAACATCAGCGAGTTGTACATCAAATCAACACCAAAGTTGCCGTTGTATGGATTCAAATTGTTCACGGTAACTGGTGCAGTGGTCCCCTCAATTGTGAGTTGGCTGGTCGTCGAACCCGCAGGGGATGTCGTGGCCGAACTGGCACTCGATGAATTCGAAGCACCACATGCGGCAAGCGTCAGTGACAGAACTCCGGTCATTACTCCTAATTTGGCCATCAACGCTAGCCGCGAACCTTGGTGACCACTCTTCGACCAACTCTTTCGATACATATTCATCTTCCCATTCATAAATTCTTCTCCCAACATATTGCAATCGCCCATCTACGAACCCGATCGCTTCTGGGCATCACCAACCGAATGCCTGCCAGCACATTGTCCGGCTTGTCGTCCACAACTCGCCTTGCGTATATCTGCCTCAACGCAGAACATCGCTAGCTCTCTTGATCCCCAATTACCACTCCCTTGTTGACCCCCTTCTCCTCACAACATACCCAAACGGATCTCACTACTTGCAGCGCGCCGTACCAGTCCGCTCACGACATTGCGCCATGTGCGCGATCCATCGTCACTGACATAAGCCTCACAACGCCTCCTCAATCGGTCGAAGGCGTAGCCGAGCGACCCCCGGATGTGGCAGCGTTAGATGCAGGTTGGCCCGCCCCTCGATCGCAGAGATCATCTGGGGATCTTCGTGATAAAGCTGGTCGCACCGGCGTAGCTCATCCCACTGGCGCCCATCAGGCCAGTCGATGTCGTCCGACAGGTGCGCCACGATGTTGGAGTGAAGCTCATCGACCCTAGCGATCGCGATGCTGTACTGGGAGGCAGGGAGCTGATCGACAATCAAATCCACTTCCCGATCCAGTCGTGGATCGCCACGCATTACCTCAGTGTTGATGGTTCCATTCCACAAGAGAATGTCAATTGTCCCATCTGAATGCCGAGATGCCTGCACATCAACCGTCGCCCGTGAGGCAGATATTCTGCTCTCTACCTCTTGCGGTCCTTGATTCGCCGCCAAATAGACAGCCCAGTACCGAGGTTTACGTAGGTTACCAACGCTCAATAGGCCAAAGCCATCATGGAAGAGCCTCGGCGGCCGACCCAACTCTTCAAAGTGATCACTCACCACCCAGTAGGCCAAGGCGTCAAGTCGGCCCGCCGTCGCTCGATAGCCAGCAAGGATAAAGGGTGCACCTGCCACCGCATCATGTACTGGGCCGAAATGGGTGCTCCCAACCCCCCACTCCGTCCAATAGATAGGGAGGTCTTGATAGCCAATGCTGTCGAGAACTGGGCGAAAATCTAGTGGCAGATTACCGTAGGTATGCGTACTCACAAAATCCAGAGGTCCATCCACCTCACGAGTATGTCGCGCCAACGCTTCAACCCATTCGCTTGCTGCACTCGAAGGACCACCGACCTGCAAACTTGGATCGACCTCCTTGAGTGCGAATGCTGACTCGTCATAGAGTCGGAAATAATCCTCTCGACTCCCAGACCAGAAGACCTCCAGGTTGGGCTCATTCCACACTTCAAACGGCCACTGTGCGACCTCTTCAAGACCGTAACGTTCTACCAGATGCTCCGCGAACGACCTCACCAGCAATCTCCACTCGGACCAGTCAGTCGGCGGAGACACGATGCCGCGGTAGGTAAAGACCGTCTTCGACGGATCACTTGCCAATGCCTCTGGCATAAAGGAGAGTTCGACAACCGGTCGTAGCCCAATCTCAAGGATTTGATCGTAAAGAGTATCGATAACCCCAAAATCAAAGTCAAGCGTCCCAGTGGCTCCACGTCGAACTACCCGTAGATCATCATGAAAGATTGCATGAGCCCTCACCCATCGCACTCCCAATTCGTCATGGGCGATCCGCAATGCCTCGTGAAACTCACGCCCGATATCATTCCCGTAGGCGTCTTGACCCATAAGCAGTTGCGATAGCCTTTCGGAACCGACCATGTTCCACACCGGATGGAGTGGACCTACCACCGTTGAGGCGCCGACCGCAACCCGCAACGGCACCGCAGCACCTGGAAGCGTGGCGGCACTTACCTCTTGGGACCAATTGCCTGACCTCGCTTCCGCAGTGCTCACGGCAGCGATCCTGAACAGATAATCGATCCCATCATCGAGTCCCGTCACCACAAAAGATGGCCCCGCGACGGCTGCCACATCGCTACCGCCATGCCGCAACAGAGATGGTTCCCCGTCCTTTCCGGTACACTCGATCACATAACCGACTGCTCCATCCACCTTGTCCCAGCTCAGTCCAATGCAACCAACGTCGGAGGTCGCCACCACGCCCATCGGCGGCGGTAGGTAGGAGTCTGCCCGCTGGGAATCCGAACGATCATAGATGCGCTCCTCCCAATCCTTACGGGCGTCGATGCTATCGGTCATCTCGCAGTTCCTCTCGTTCACTAGTCGCCGACAAGCTGCTTACACAACCGCAGCTCTCACGCAGTATCAACTCAGTGGAGAGATAGAGTGTCTTCCTAGTCGCGTCCGGCTGGCGTATCCGAGCGAGCAACAGCTCGATCGCTGCCTCACCCAACTCACGCATCGGCTGCCGTACGGTGGTCAACGGCGGGGTGACATGTCGCGAAACAGAGATATTATCGAACCCCGTAATCGCTATATCACCGGGCACGTTGATACCCGCCGTTCGCAAGACACTCATGGCCCCAATAGCCATCTCATCGTTTCCAAAAACAATCGCTCTCGGCGGCCGACCCCCAGCAAGTAGTCGCTCCATGGCCGTACGTCCCCCAAGCTCAGTGAATCCACCCTCGGCGGCTGGATGCAGCGGTAAGGTTCGTCCAGCTTGCGCAAGCGCTTCACAAAACCCCGCAAACCGCTCACTCGAGTCCGGCGAACCTTCAGGGCCCCCGACAAAGACGATATTCTCATATCCGTGCGCCGCAAGAAGGTGGGCTGTGATGTCGCGCGCACCAGTACGGTTGTCTACTGCAACATGGTCCAGCGAACGTCGCCCAGGTCGATGCGCTAGCAATACGACCGGCACCATTCTGGCGATCGCCGCAACATCCTTATCAGCAAGGCTTCGTGACATGATGACAAGCCCATCGACCTTACTCGCAACAGAATACGCAAGATTCTTCCCGCCAGATGCTTTCAGCGCAGCGATCAGCACAGCTTGACCAGCATGCGTAGCTACACGCTCTGCTCCACGGATGACCTGATCGACATAGAGAGGTGATTCCTCCTGGCCCACGTCCGGTTCTCCGAGATCGGGGAACAGGAGCCCGACAATGCCCGCCCGACGAGATGCAAGACCTCGTGCGGCGCCGTTTGGCACCCAACCTAGCTCCAAGGCGGTAGCGAGAACGCGCTGACGAGTGCGTTCCGAGCCAAAAGTCTCATCCTGCATGACGCGAGACACGGTCGTTGTAGAGACACCACAGCGTGCAGCAACCGCATAGATCGTTGGACGATCCCCCAATCTCGACACCCCCCTTGTCTTGCAACGCACCATCTTGTGTACCGCTTAACTATATCAAGGAGCAACAGCCATATGAACAGTTTGCGAACATTTCGTTACGGGAGCTTCTCAAATCTTCAGAATACGCCTCGGACAACCCTCGCGGAAGACTCCGTACCCGACGGACTACCCCGCTGTGGTCGCGCGAAGCGATCCTCAATCTTGCTGAGCAAACGTGGGTACGCGAGCGGTTACTCGGTCGAGACCCGTACGAGCATTTTGCCGATATTCACCCCAGTGAACAGGGACAAGAAGGCATTTGGAAGACTTTCAAAGCCATCAACGACCGTCTCAAGAGACCGCAACTGCCCCGAGCGCACCCATTGGGTAGCCAGTGACAGGTACTCGCGATAGAGTTGCAAATGATCTGAAACGATGAAACCTTGCACTTGCAGGCGTCGACGCACCACCAGCCCCTCGAAACCTCGCGGGCCAGATGGAGGCTCGGTGTCATTGTACTGAGATATCGCCCCACACAGCAGAATACGTCCAAAATCTTTCATACGGTATAGTCCCGCTTCAAACTGGGAGCCGCCCACGTTGTCAAAGAACAGACTGATACCATCAGGCAACGCGGCACGCAACATTTGCCCAAAGTCCTCGCTGGCGCGATAATCAATTCCCGCACTAAAACCAAGCTTGGCCAGCTCTTCCACCTTCGTCGTTCCGCCAGCGGAACCGACGACACGAGCACCATGTATCTTTCCGAGTTGGCCAACGACCGAACCGACCGCTCCTGCTGCGCCTGTCACCAAAACTTCATCCTCAGAAGTTACCTTGCCCAATACGACCAAACCCACATAGGCCGTCAACCCAGTCATGCCAAGGACACCAAGATATGCCGACGGTGCGACGCCTTCTTCTGCCGGAAGTTTCCATAACGTTGCCGCATTGGCGACAACGGAAGTGGCCCAGGGAAACTCTCCCCGGACTAGTTCACCCACGCGATAGCCCTCGACATTGGACTCCACGATTTTACCAATCGCCGCTGAACGAATCGCTCCTCCTAGTTCGAAAGGGGCAACGTAGGAACGAGCGTCCGACATGCGACCTCGAAGGTACGGATCGACGGAGAACACCATCGGCTCGATACGCACATCGTTGTCGCCGAGAAGAGGTTCTTCTTGCACCACTTCATCGAAGTCGTCCATCGTCGGGACACCAACCGGTCGCCGTGCCAATACCAACATCCGCACCATGTCAACCTACCTTCATTGCTACTATTGCCGCCAAACTGCCAGCTTGCAAACTCACCGGGATGTCGGGGTCATGCTCTTCGCGTACCCCGGAATGCACTAGCCCAAACTCAACACCAAGGCGCGCTGCGAAACGACCGTCAGTACTTAAGCGATCCCCAACCATAATGGTCTCATCCGCCAATAGCGGTCGGACCAACTGCACCATAGGATCCTCAGGTTTGCCAGCAAAAATTGGTTGGGCACCCGTGGCGGTTACTACCGCAGCGACCAACGCTCCCGTTCCGGGAACGACAAGCCGCTCAAGCGGGTACGACGGATCGGCATTTGTCGCAAGGAATCGGGCACCTGATCGGATCGCCACACAAGCATTCGACATGTCAGCATAACCAAACTGGCGGTACCAACCCAAGACAACTGTGTCAAGCCCTTCGGCATCCTCCAGTCGCTTTGGCACTACAAGATCGGCTCCAACGTTCTCAAGCTCCTCAATCAATCCCAGCTCGCCAATCGCGAGCACGCGTTCCCCTTCCTTCACCAGCGTCGCAGCCGCCATCGCCGAGGTGAGAATTTCCTGATGACTGGCCGTCACCCCGAACCGCGCTAATTTGTCGATGTACTGGGTCCGTGAGAGGGAGGAATTATTCGTCACAAAGCGAACTTGGTGACCAAGTTCTTTCAGCCGCGTGATCGCCTGGACTGAACCTCCAATCGGGGTATCGAGTGTCCACACCACCCCGTCTAGATCGAGCAACCACTGCATACTTCACTCCGTCCTACGCATTAACCTTACGTCTCAAATGAGAAATCTCAACACCACCCCAGGCTACCCGGCCACCATGCTATGCCCAACGAACGTACCTAGGGTGGAGCCAATCTCGCTCATCCACCTAGACGCCGAGGCCGCAGGTGTGGAAGGATTCGACGATGCGATACCAGGTACTCGGTTATCGCCAAACCTGATCCATGAAGATGTGCCCTCGTACTATCGCTACACCATTGCCACCACGAGGACTGAGGAACGGCTGCGTATTCGAGGTCTCGTCGTCGGCTTGCCACATCTTGGAACAAACCCGCCACTATGGATCGCCATTGATACGCACGATCTCGACGCTATCTTGGCTAACCAAGGTGGCTACCTTGGCAATGTAGCCGACAACAACGGCATCATTCACCGTCTCGAACACTACGACGGACCGGCCCTTGACAGAGTGATCGCCGCGATCCTCATTGATCAACCGGCGCTCACAATACTTGAGCGCCCTGGAGGGGCGCCGGTCGATCTCGCCCCCGTTTTCATCACATCGCTCGAGGTCGCCGCCACATGCTTGCGACCAGCAGTGACAGTTGAACCAAGTCAAGATGCGACCGCAAGAGCCAAAAACTGGCTTCTCTCGCTATCCACAAGTCAGGATGCACAAGCGATCACTGACAGGGTTGCCTGCTACCACACCCAAGAACAAGAGATCACATTTGGCATGACAAACCGGTCTCCCCGGGACATGGACAAGCCGGTTCTAGCGCATCCCTCGATGGCGTGGACTCAAACAGAGGGAAAGATCACATGGTATCCCAACTTTGCAGCTCTGCGCGAAATCGCTGCCTCAAGGGACCGGGCGCTGTGCTTTCCTGCCAATGTTGCACTAACGCCATCGACAACGATCTTGGCTGGGGCTTGGCAGAAAAGTCATGACATGAAGGCGCAGTGAAGCGTACACAAGCTCAGGAACATCTGTTCCATCAGGCCTAACGGCGGCTTACCCTCTTGCTCTCACAGAAGTGCCAATCACCACAAGCCATGAGTGTTGTCAGTTCGGCGGAGACCACTGCCTTCACCGTAACTGACACTAACTCAAGACGGCAAGACGTTCGGCAACGTCATAGAGATTCTTGTCTTCTTTAAACAACTGTAGGTAAATCTCTCGAGCTCCAGAGGCATCACCAGCACGCTCGAAAAGTTGAGCCAGGAGATATCGTTGCCGAATATTTGTCAATGCGGTCCCACGGCGCTCTTTAGCTAGACCTTGTTCCATCAACGCGATAGCCTCAGCAAGCTTCCCCTGGTCCGCCAAGGCACCAGCATAGACAATGCGTCCCTCAACAACAACTTCCTTGGCTGGAGACGCTTCACGCAGACGCAACCACCATCGCTCCAACTCGCTCGTCCGACCAAGGGCCCGTGCGCAGTCCATCAGCACAGGCAGTTGATCGAAATTGTCTGTCGCCTTATGAACCTTACGCAACACACGAAGCGCTGCATCGTAGCGAGCGAGGCGATAGAGGCTCAGACCCATGAGCTCCAACACTTCCGGTTCATCCGGGTCCATCGAATCGATTCGGCGCGTAATGCGCAGCGTCTCCTCGAAGCGGTCACGCTCATAGGCTTCTGTGGCTCGTGCAAGCAACTGTTGCATAGCTGAGCGACTCTTGCCTCGCATTGATGGACGTTGGGAACGTACCTTGGAAGTCTCTTGACTCGCATCACGGATCCGCGCCCTCGAGGGCGCATCGCCTGACTCTTTTTGCAACCAGCGCGATGCATGAAAACGAAGCGATGGAAGACTTGATGGCTCACTTGGCACAGACTCGGAGGCCACCGCCTCGGCCTCTACCCAATCCAAACCAGGCTCTGCCCGTTGATCGACTCCGCGGTCACGATCGGGTCGATCCTGGCGATCAGGTCGTGGACCAGAACGGAAACCTCCGCGGTCACGATCGCTATCTCGTGGTCGGGAGTATCGTGGACGATCACCGTCTTGGCTGCGGGGGCGATCGGGTCGATCCGACGAACCCGACTCGCCAAACTGCTGAGGGCCGTCTGATCTATCTGACATATTGTTGTACTCCGATGATGTGGGAAGAATAAAGAGGAAAATTTTGCGCCAGACCATCCTAACCGGTACCGACCCAGGATGCTGATGTTTCCGTCTTTCCCAAGCCTGAACAGGCACGGTCACCACAGCACTTCTCCCCTTCTACTATTTCATGACGCCAGAAGGAAGAAGCCTCTATCAGGCATCCCTAGTAGACTCTAACGAGGTCACCATCTCTCGGAAATGAGCCCCATGCTTGTTCATGCCAAGTCACTACAGTTCGAATACGGTGCCCGAGTTCTCTTTGATGACCTCAACTTGCTGGTCGACAAGGGAGATCGTGTCGGTCTCGTCGGTCGCAACGGCGCTGGCAAGACCACCTTGATGAAGATTCTCGCCGGCGAGCTCGAAGCCAAAGGGGTCCTTGAGCGAGTGGGCAGCGTCGGCTATTTACCACAGGACCCTCTCGCCGCCGATCCAAAGCTCACTGCACTCTCGCGGATTCTGTCGGGACGTCAACTTGATGATCTTTTCGCCAGACTCACCGAGCTCCAGCAGCTTATGACGGAGACAGATGCCTCCGTCCGAGAAAGCGCTACCAAGGAGTATGGTCACGTGGAGACGCTCTTTGCCAGTCGAGACGGATACCGCGCTGAATCCGATGCCACCGTGCTCGCGAACTCCCTCGGTATCGAAGCTCACGTTCTATCGCAGCCAATTGGGGTACTCAGCGGTGGACAACGACGACGGATAGAGCTTGCGCGTATCCTCTTCTCCGAAGCAGACCTCTTGTTGTTGGATGAGCCTACCAATCACCTGGATGCTGACTCCATCAACTGGTTGACGGACTTTTTGAAGAACTTTAGTGGCGGGCTGATCGTCATCTCCCACGACGCGAGGTTACTCGAATCCGTCGTCAATCGAGTTGCCTTCCTTGACCCGCAACGTTCGACGCTTGATCTGTATACCCTCCACTATCGCGCCTATCTCGTCGCTCGCGCCGAGGACGAGGCCCGCCGACGGCACCTCTACGAGGTGGAGACAACCAAGGCGACCCAACTCAAACGCCAGGCCGATAAGATGCGTGGCTCCACAGCAAAGCGTGCTCGCAAAGCCAAAGTTCTTGACCGACGGGCAACACGCATACTCGATAACGTCGACGATGTTCGCGCCTCCGACAAGGTCGCCAATATCCGCTTTCCCCAACCTCTGCCCTGCACCAAGACCCCAATTCAAGCCAATGGACTTGCCAAGTCCTATGGTTCATTGGAGGTCATCAGCGGTATCGACCTCGCTATCGATCGGCAGTCACGGGTCGTCATTCTCGGCCTTAATGGAGCGGGCAAGACAACACTCCTTAGGTTGCTGGCAAACGTGGAGACTCCCGATGCTGGTGAAATCCATCCCGGAAAGGGTCTCGTCATCGGTTACTATGCCCAAGAGCATGAGATGCTCAGCCCTAACCTTACTCCGCTTGAAAACCTCCGTAAGAGCGCGCCAGCTGATGTGACCGACACCGACTTACGGCAGATCCTCGGCTCATTCATGTTTACATCTGAAATGTTCAACCAGCCGAGCGGGACCCTATCGGGTGGCGAGAAAACTCGTCTTGCCCTTGCAACGCTTGTGTCGCAACGTGCTAACCTACTGCTGCTCGACGAACCGACCAACAACCTTGACCCGGCCAGCCGTGATCGTGTCCTTGCAGCGCTCCGTAGCTACACAGGCGCTATCATACTGGTGACCCACGACCCTGGAGCCGTCGAGGCTCTCCAGCCCGAGCGCGTCCTGATGTTGCCCGACGGTGTTGAGGATTACTGGAACGAAGAACTCTTGGAACTTGTGACGTTGGCTTAATCAGGCTCTCAAAGTCTTCCAAGGTTCAGCCAGTAGGCTCACACACATGAACACGAACCAATCAAGCGACACCAAACTCGAAGTAGTAATACAGCTCGACACCCCAGATCAGGAAGGCTGGCAACAGGTACTCCGTCAGATAGAGAACCTGCTAGCTGAAGATGATTCTGCCTCCGTCGAGGTGGTCTGCTCTGGCAGGGGAACCGACCTTATTCGACGTGACACCACCCACCTCTCAATCGAGCTCAACAACCTTGCGGCTCGGGGTATTTCGTTTGTTGCCTGCAACAACTCTCTACGCCAACGGTCGATCCGAGAAGATGAACTCTTCCCGTTTGTGACCATAGTGCCAAGTGCCATAGGAGAGCTCATTCGGGCTCAGCGTGATGGCAAGGCCTACCTAAAGTTGGTCTAGTTCTACGTAAACGCTCACCGCGGCAACAGTACTGGACCTACGTCGTCTTCTTGATGGCCTGCATGCGTCTTTTGACGCGTATTATTGATCCACCTCGGATTCCAGCGGTACTACGAGGCCGGTACTACCGCGCGAGACTGACATGGTCATTGGGCCGTGCAATCGTATCGCTATCGCTCAAGAAGCCCGCTTCGTAGACCGTAATCAGCGCACTCGGCCGAGCCCTTTGACCGAGGATCGTCAGCTGTTGCTCAACCGATGGGCAACGTGGATCGCGTTGGCGAGGAACACCTCACGCGTAGCAGCTCCGCTCGGTCACCGTAAAGAGCTACTACCGATCCACCGCATTGACAAGCTCTTCGAGTTCCCAAGCATCCTCCAAAACCCGTTCTGCGTGGTGGCAGGCGACGGTGTGGCCTGAAGCTATGACGCGCAACTGTGGATGATCGATGGAACACTCTTGCGTTGCATAGGGACACCGCGGATGGAAACGGCAGCCACTGGGTGGAGAGAGTGGAGAAGGCAGCTCACCCACAATCTGGCCCACTCTCGCTTTTTCTCGCTCAATCGCTGGATCGGGAATGGGAACCGAACGCAGGAGCCCGCGTGTGTAGGGGTGTGCCGGACTCGCAAAGATATCCGATGCAGCGGCGAGCTCAACGACCTCCCCAAGGTACATCACGCCAATCCTATCCGCCAAGTAACTGACCACCGAGAGGTCATGGGATATCAGTGCATAGGTCAGTCCATACCGCGCCTGTAGACGCCGCATCATATTCAGCACCTGGCTCCGGATGGAGACATCGAGTGCCGAGACCGGCTCATCGGCGACGACCAACCCAGGCTCGAGCATCAGCGCCCGTGCAAAACCCACTCGCTGACGCTGACCACCGGAGAACTCGTGTGGATAACGTTCAACGGCGTTGCGCCGCAGCCCTACCTCGTCTAACAAGGTATACATTCGTGCTTCCTGTAGCGCTGCATCGCCAATATGTTGCACCTTTACGGGCTCGAGCAGCGCCGGGCCAATCCTCATTCGAGGATCCAGGGATGCATATGGGTCCTGGAACATGAGTTGAAAATTGCGACGCAACTTTCGCATCTCGCTCAGCGAGCACGCAGCAATATCCTCACCACGATAGAGGATTTGACCAGCAGTGGGGCGCTCGAGACCAACCATCATCCGCCCGAGCGTAGATTTTCCACAACCGGACTCACCCACAATACCGACGGTCTCCCCCTCGTAGAGTGTCAGATCGATACCAGAAACCGCATGAATACTACCCATTTTGCGCCGCAGTGCACCTGCGAAGATATCGTACTCTTTCACCAATCCTTTGAGTTCGAGGAGAGGCTCATGGGGTAACGATCGAGGAGCATGTCGCTCCTGAACACCGAGTACCGCCGAGCGCACTTCATGATCGACCGGGAACCAACACGCGAACCGATGTTGATCACCCTCTAACACCGGATCCTCTTCACGGCAACGATCCTGAGCGAAACGGCAACGATCCGCAAAGCGGCATCCCTTCGGTGGGTGGGCAAGATCCGGTGGCAGGCCAGGAATGGTCGCGAGGACCCGTTCACGATCATCCCCAATCCGGGGGATGGAGGAGAACAGCGAATAGGTATAGGGATGGCGCATCTGTTGAAAAAGCTGTGAAGTACCAGTACTCTCAACGACTCGACCAGCGTACATCACCATCACACGATCAGCACGGCCGGCGACGACTCCCAAATCGTGCGTAACCAATATAAGACCCATATTCAGGGTTGCCTTCAACTCATCGAGGAGACCAAGGATCTGCGCCTGAATCGTGACGTCAAGAGCCGTCGTAGGTTCGTCAGCGATTAACAGTTCAGGCGAGTTGGCCAACGCGATGGCGATCATGACGCGCTGGCGCATGCCACCCGATAGTTGATGGGGAAAGTCATTCAAACGTTCCGCGGCCGCCGGAATCCTCACTAAATCGAGGACCTCGAGCGCTCGCTTGCGCGCAGCGGCCTTGGTCGCTGCTTTGTGGATGACGAGTGACTCGGCGATCTGCCAGCCTATGGTTTTCGACGGATTCAGGCTGGTCATTGGGTCCTGGAAAACCACCCCGATCTTGCTGCCGCGCACCGCTCGCATCCGAGCTTCGGAGGCGCCAACAAGTTCCTCACCGTCGAGCTTGATACTTCCCCCAGCGATCACTCCTCCGGCTGGAAGGAGCCGGACAATCGAGAGCGCCGTCATCGTCTTGCCGCAACCTGACTCGCCTACCACCCCAAGGGTCTCACCTCGTTTGACCGAGAGCGTCACTCCATCGACTGCGCGTATCGTGTTGCGACGCTGTCGAATCTCTGTCGCCAGGTCTTTGATCTCCAGTAACTCCGCCATCATTGCCCCCTCATGAATCAAACCCGACACCGAAACGATCGAGTGTACGGAGCCAGAAATTACGACGTCCACCATGTGCATCAGCCTGCATCAACGATCGCCTCGTCACCGCCACCGCGACGGAACGCAATGGTTCTGGTGGAAACGGTACTGGCTTAGTACGCACCAAACTTAGATGATCAAACGCCGACTCCTTTGGCTCCAGTCGTGCACAGAGTACCTGGGCGGCAAAGCGAGTAGCGCCTACCCCTAACCCGGTAAAGCCGAGAGCATACTGAATCTTGCCTTGGTGACGAGAACCAAAGAACATCGAAAATCGGGTGGAGGTATCGATGGCACCACCCCATGCGTGAGTGAACCGTACCCCCTCTAACATTGGGAAAGTCTCAAAGAAATGACGGGCGAGCAGCAGGTGCGTGCTCGAACGGAGTCGGTATGCGCTACTCATCCGAGATCCATAATGATAGATCGCATCATAACCGCCCCACAGAATACGGTTGTCGTCAGTCAGACGATAGTAATGAAAGAGGTTGCCAAGATCCGACAGACCTTGCCGGCCATCCCAGCCCACTGACTCTAACTGCGAGGGCGTCAAAGGCTCGGTCATGAGGACATAGTCGTAGACAGGAATGACAAAACTTCCTACTCCCGGCAATAATGAGGGGAAGGCATTCGTCGCAAGGATCACCTTTGCAGAACGCAGCGACCCACTCTGCGCCGTGGTCACATCGATCATCCCACCAGCCGCACTCACCCCAGTGACAGTCGTTCCTTCGTAAATACGGACACCAAGGGACGATGCGACCTCGGCGAGTCCCCAGGCCAACTTTGCTGGATTTACCAATGCGGTACGGTTGGTTGTCAATAGCCCGCCCTCATACCGTGGCGAGTGCACCAGCGCCTGCACCCCTTGGCGATCCAGTACCTTCGTTTCATGGCCAAAGGTACGTGCCTTCTGCGCGTACTCCTCCAACCCATCGAGCTGCCACCCCTCGGTGGCGACATCAATACCTCCAGCCAAGGTAAGATCACAGTCGATGTGGTGCCGCTCGACAAAGTCGGCGATGGCGGCCAGGTTTTCTCCACCGAGACGTTCCAGCTCGACCATCTCATCCGGCCATCGTCCTAAACCATTCTCAAGACCATGAGTGAGACTCGCATCGACAAAACCACCATTGCGACCGCTGGCACCGAAGCCCACACGGCCACCCTCAACGACCACCACCTCCCATTCCGGAAAGCGCTCCTTGGCAAGGATCGCGCTCCACAGTCCAAGAAAACCAGCCCCCACGATGACGAGATCGACCTCTTCATGGTGTCCAAGGGGAGGTCCAAAACTGGGCGCCTCCTCCTCAAGCCAGAACACCCCATCGTGTACACCGCCCAGAGCTCGAATAGCCTCTCGTTCGCTATCCATTGATCACCATCCCCGCTTGTCCACTACTGAACCCCATTAGTCCCATTGACCTGCAGACTACCCAAGCCACCAGCGAGAGCATTCGAGATACGAATCTCAAATGCCAACAACACCACAGCAAGACGCGACATCAAGGGTTGCAACGTCGCCCGCTCCTTCAAAGTACCACACAAACTCTGCGCGTTCATCTTTTTGCTCCACCTTCCTCTCGTGTTGGCACACCTGCTCCAGCAGCCAGGAATCCGTTTTCTACACGCCGCCCCGTCGATCGCTTCAACTCGTACCGTTCTCATCGCGTATCGGTGACGCGAAAGCTCTCTTGAATGGATTCCTATCGACAACAACGCCGTCAAGCTTGCACCAACATTGCCATCACCTGCCACCACACATTCCCTACACTTCCGCACCCGTTGTCAGATTCTTTCCGCGTATACGTCGTGTAGTATCTCCGCCAAAGCTGTACGACTGAGAGCGCAACACCTGAACAACGACCTCACTGCACTCCGATCAAACCAACCACTATCCCGCAGAACCGCCTTCGTAATCTTGCGTTACCAGCTAGCTAAACCAATACATTATTACTCTACATCCGACTTCACAACTAATTCCGCACAGGAATACCCCAAGGCAAGGAAGTGCCTACCGGTTATGCCCGCCCGCAAACGGTAGAGGCGTCCCTCGTGATAACCCGAGAAGGCATGCGGAATGAAGGCTTGGTAAAAATGTGAATTCTGCTGCCTCCTGTGTTGCCATGTTGCTGTATCATAACTAACAACTCGACGGCAGGCGGAACCGTGGCACACCAATGCCACCAAATGCCAAGACCGTCAGGGCCGGGTTGAAGGAGGGGCAATGACGGCTATCACGGCCAAGGAACCGGGCGCAGAGCCTGCTGAGGTCGACCAACGAGTGGGTGCGCTACGTGCCGCCGTCACCACCTTCGTGGCGAACAAGCTCGCGGTCGGGAGCCTTGTCATCTTGCTGCTCATCATCCTGTTCTGCTTTGTCGGCCCACTTGTGTACCATACAGATCAAGTCTCCGCTCAGCTGCTCCTCGAAAACCAGCCACCTTCGGCTGCACACATCCTTGGAACGAGTCCCGCAGGTCGAGATGAACTCGGGAGACTTATGCTCGGCGGACAGAGCACCATCGAGCTAGGGCTCGCCGTTGGACTCCTTGCCTCCGCCTTCGGCCTTGTATGGGGCACCATCAGTGGTTTTGTTGGCGGCATGGTTGACTCCGTGATGATGCGGATCGTTGACGCTCTGCTATCAATCCCCTTCCTCTTCTTTGTGATCCTGCTCGCCTCGATTGTGCGACCCACGCTGTGGTTGATCATCCTTGTCATCTCAGGAGTGAGCTGGCTCTCGACCGCCCGACTCGTACGCGGAGAGACGTTGAGCCTCAAGACGCGCGACTACGTGGTGGCAGCAGCAGGTTTCGGAGCACCCCGATGGCGGCTCATCGCGCGGCATATCATGCCGAACGTTCTCGGCGTGCTTGTCGTGAACGGAACTCTGAAGGTGGCTGATGCCATTCTCACCTTCGCCGCATTGGGTTATCTCGGACTCAGCATCCCACCACCCGCTACGAACTGGGGAGAGATCCTTGCCGGTGGCGTAAACAACATTTTCGACGGCTATTGGTGGCAGCTCTGGCCCGCGGCGGTCCTCATCGTCTTGACGGTTCTGGCCGTGAATGTTCTCGGTGACGCATTACGAGATGTCGTGGAATCACGACTGGCGCAACACTAAGGACCCTGATGCTGTCTTCCCACCCCTCACCAACGAGACGACGAACACTCACCAGGCAAACAAACGGTTGCTCCACGAAGCGACGGGAGGCGCTCGCATGATCCGATATATCCTCCGACGCTGCGGCCAGGCCATCATCACCATCATCGCAGTCTCCATTATCGTCTTCATCATTTTGCATCTGCTGCCCGGAGGCCTCGTCCGGGCCCAACTTGGCCAGAAGGCCAGCCCTATCCAGGTCCATGCACTGGAGGTGCAAGAAGGGCTCCTCCGACCGCTCCCAGTCCAATACCTCACCTGGGCTTGGAATGCGCTCCGAGGGAACTTTGGTTACTCCTATAAACTCAGTGAAAACGTCTCCACATTGCTCGCTGAGTACGTTCCCCGCACCTTCTTCCTTGTCGCGATTTCACTCCTCTTCGCGGTCGCCATCGCGATACCCATGGGACTTTGGCAGGGTTACCGGCGCAATCGAGCCGACGACCATGCCTTAAGCGGCACCATGCTCATCATGTACTCGATGCCCACTTTCCTCCTAGGCGTGGTACTCATCGTCATCCTCAATATCTGGCTACCGGTTTTCCCATCGACCGCCTCAAATTTTGGGGGGAGCCTCACCATCGATGCGACCGATCTCGCCCTTCCAATCATTACCCTCTGCTTGGCCAACGTGAGTTATTTCAGTCGTTACATGCGCTCTTCAGTCATCGACAACCTGCTGGAAGATTACGTCAGAACAGCCAGGTCGAAGGGTGCGCGCAATCGAACGATCCTCCTACGGCATGTCTTGCGCAACTCCTTAAACTCAACCTTGACCCTCCTCGGCCTCTCATTGCCCTACACCATCTC
The DNA here is from genome assembly GCF_027319265.1 of Ferrimicrobium sp. NCBI lineage: Bacteria > Bacillati > Actinomycetota > Acidimicrobiia > Acidimicrobiales > Acidimicrobiaceae > Ferrimicrobium > Ferrimicrobium sp. The sequence continues at coordinate 351,255 of NZ_DAHVNP010000031.1, forward strand.
TGGATCCCTCATCGTGGAGGCGCTCTTCAACTACCCCGGTGCCGGTCTCCTGTTTTGGAATTCAGCCCAGACTCGCGACTTCCCGGTCCTTCTGGGGATCGTACTCGTCATCGCCGTGATGACGGTCTTGGGCAACCTCATCGTCGACATCCTCTACGGTGTCGTCGATCCGCGGGTCAGGGTGCAGTAAGTACTGGTGGCAACCAAGGCCAACTGATCCATCTCGCTTGGACAACCTTGTCAGGTATGCACCGTTGGCGTCCCTACCATCCTTTCTCCGAGAACGGTTCCGCCCATATCCGGCCCCGAAGATTTCCTCACTCGCCACGTCAACGAGTCCCAAGCGCCTGGCCATACGTCGAAGCGCTCGTGTCTAAACCCAAAGCGCACCTGGCTAAACAATCCGCTACCCCAACTCGCTGGTATACTTAAGAAGCACCTGAAGCGGAAGATTGGACCGAAAACGAGCTACTTGTCATGAAGTTCAACGCACTGGCACGGTGGCGCCGAGATACTTTTCGTTCCCTCGGAGTGCGGAATTTTCGCCTCTTCACCATCGGGCAATTCATCTCCAACACCGGCAGTTGGATGCAGTCGATCTCGATCGCCTACCTTGTGCTCACTTTGAGCAAGAGCGGATCACTGCTCGGATTGGTTACTGCCGCGCAATTCCTCCCCATTCTGCTCTTCGGTGCTCAAGCTGGTATCATCGTCGATCGGCGCAACCGTCAACACCTCATCATGGTCACCCAAACACTGTTCATGCTTGTGGCCTTCATCCTCTTCTATCTCGTCGCTCAACACCAGATCAACATCCCTCTCGTCTTTATCTTCTCCATTATCCTGGGTCTCATCAACGCCATCGATACCCCCGCTCGGCAGAGCTTTGTCCAAGAGTTGGTGGGGCACGATAACCTACAGAATGCGGTCACGCTCAACGCTGCGAGCTTTAATCTCGCTCGCGCCATAGGGCCCGCCGTGGTCGGCATTGCGATTGCGAGTCTGGGCCTCAGCTGGGGCTTTCTTTTGAATGCGATTTCATTCCTGGCCATACTACTCGCGCTTGTCATGATGAAATCGAGCCAGTTCTTCGTGCAAGGGACTGTACTACGTGAACCGGGTCAGATCCGTGCAGGCTTGCGCTACGTGCGCAAGCGTCCGATCCTTCTCAGCACCTTGATAGCGATCATGATCGCCGGCATCTTCGCCTACAACTTTCCGGTAACCATCCCACTGCTAGCTGAGTCCACCTTCCATGGACATGCCCAACTACTCGGCGACTTCATGTCGCTTTTTGGGGTTGGGGCAATCTTTGGTAGCATTGTGGCAGCCTCACTCCGTCGTCCAGCTGGCCCACGTCTCATGACCGCCATCTCGGTGGGATTCGCCTTGTTGATGGTACTTGTGGCACTAGCCCCTAGCATCTGGCTGGCCGGCCTTGCCCTCATGGGCTTAGGCGCCCTCTCCATCAGTTTCAACGCACTCACCAACGCCACCCTCCAGATGAACTCTCGCTTCGAGATGCGTGGACGCGTGATGGCACTGTACACTCTCGGCTTCCTCGGCAGCACGCCAATTGGAGCACCCACGATAGGTTTTCTCTCTCAAGACTTCTCTCCACGCTGGGCCTTTATCGCTGGGGCGCTCTCTCTGTTGGTCGCCGCCATTCTCTTCTTCCGCCTCAAGGGGACCAAGGAGCCACTGCAAACCCCCTCCGACTAACCATATCAACCGATCGTTTCATCCAATGCACATCAATAGCGATGTGTAGCTGTGGTAGTCTCCAACGAGAAGGCAAGATCGTCGAACGCATCACCATCGTGCAGCGAGGTCGACACTCGATTGCCGACTCTGCACTGCTTCCCTGCCGCAACGCGGTGACTGATCTCCACTACCTCGCTAACAGCGCTCGGCTAAGCCCGAGACCGGTAAACTTCGATCCCTGGACCTTGACGGATCGTACCCCACTGCTCGGCACCGATCCGGTTCCATTGTCCAAGCCTCGGACGGCGTATGAACGACAGGAATTTCTCCAACGCCTCTTGTAGTAGATCGGGCGGAAGATGTCCGTGCGTATGGTAACCCCACGCATCAAAACTCCACTTCATGAAGTGCACCAGAGGTCCACTTTTGGCGATATCGCGCTCGCCGCCGTAGATGATATCAGAGAGAAGCAAGATCGCCTCGCTTCCACCGCGGTTCATGACACAAATGACCTCTGGTCGATATGGAGGTATCTCCACCGTGTCGCCCACCATTCTCAGCAAACACGCGACGGCGACATCCGCCTGGTGCACCGCGATATGTCCCAGTTTAGGCATGGCGAGCGCACTCACATCACCAGCCACAAAGATATTCGAGTAGTCAAAGGCCTGCATCTGTTCATTGACTGGAACAAACCCGACCTCATCCCCCAGTCCTGAGTCGACGATCATTTTCGGGTCTCGGTACGGGGGGATCACCACCGTCAACTCGGACTCCAACTCCGTGCCATCCGTAAACATTACCGAACCCTTGGCAACTCGACGGACACTCTTTGCCGTCAGGACCTCAACCCCTGTTGCCCCAAGCAAAGGGGCAATGCTAGCATGAACGTTGTCACCAACATCGTCGAAAAAGACATCACCAGGGGTGAAGGCCGAGATCGTATGCGCGATCCTTCGCGATCGCAGCTCATAGCCGGCCATGAAGATCCCCTCACCAATTGGACCTTCGCACGGTGCCTTCAGGTCGGGTGCTGCCACCTTGGTTCCCCAAGTGCTCAACGCTGCCCCCACAACAATCGGACCACCCTTGAAGGCGGAGAGCGCATCCCATCGTCGCGTTGCATGATCATCGTCACAGACTGAGTAGCCAAACTCCTCGAGACCCTCGATGGCCGAATAGTCTTTTACCGCACCGACTGCGATCACCAAGAAGTCATAGCTGATCGCCTCGTGACTATCCAATTGGATCCGCTGAGCCACCGGATCGATGCTCGTTGCACTCGCCTGGGTCAACTGTGCCTGCGTCCGTCTGGCGATGGGAGCCAGGGGGAACCGAGCGTGCGCGACCGGTTTGCCGCTCAACGCCAGCTCGGGAAGTGTGGGTTTGGCCAAACTATCCGAACGCGGATCGATCAGGGTAACGCCAAACGTGTCGTGCAAACGATAAAGAACGCGCAATCCAGCGAATCCCGCGCCAAGTATGACAAGCTTCGCTTTCGTGCTCGCGAGACAATCCTTTGTATCGACCCACCTGCTCAGCCAAGCCCTATAAGAGCAGCGAGTGAGGTTGCTACCTGGCTCACCAACGGCCAAGATGCACCTGGCCGCAGTTGAGAGGACTGACCTTGGGGGATCTCCGACTGTATCGCTATGGCGACCATCTCCTCCTGCATTGAGACAAGAGGAGTGGCATCAATTGTCCCATGCGATGTTAGCCTCCACGGCGCTGGCGTAACGAAGTATCGGCGAGATGTATCCCGTTCAGCAATCGTTCTAGAACGCGCAGCCAAAACTCCCCCGTCAGGACGTTGCCATTGTCATCATGCACCCGTTGGGCCTTCCACAGCCCGCGCAGACACCATGGTCGCGATACGCGATCAACGCCCTCCTGCAGTTAGGCAACATGTGTGGATCTCGAGAACCCCTTCATTGGCCCCCGGTTCCCTACCCTAGAAGTACCACCGAGAGGGGACCGGATCGCCAAAGACCTGCTGTGGGTCCCATCCATGGAGATGATTCGAGACCACTGATACCTGCCAATCCCAGGTGGGGAACCAGAGCGCCGCTACATGCGTAGAGATATAGTTCTCGTAGTTGAAGAGCGGCTGGAGGCCAGCTTGTGTATGGGTGTCGTTGATAAGGGTCTGCGCGGTCGAAGAGCTATAGCCGCCGCCCCAGTAATTTCCAGCACCAAACATCTGGCCACCGGTCGGCAACACATCACCTTGGCCATAGTTCCACAGGAACGTACGATAGAGGATAATGCCCCAGTTGCAAGGACCGGACGATGGACACACCCCGCCGATAGAGAACATGGTCGACTGCGACTGTGGATCCAAGACCAGGTCCATCCCTGCCGACTTCGCCGCCGTAGCAAAGGCCTCAACCTGTGCTTGAAGGGTCGGTGTCCCCGTCTGATACATAAACTTCAAACTCAGCGGCTCATTCTTGGCGATGCCCGCTCCGCATTGCGTCGCAGCGGTACCAGGGCTCGCACACACCATCACTCCATTGGAACCCGTTGTCCAACCGTGCGCTGTCAACAACGCCTTCGCCGCGCTCACCGAGTACGGATCTGGATCCGTCTTCTCTTGCGGCGAAACGTAAGGAGAACCTGGCAAATTCGGGACTGGACCGTACGTCAACTGCCCATCACCATGGAGTGTCGCGCTCAGATACAGAGGCTCGTTGATCACATGTTGGAGTGCCTGCCGAATGTAGAGCTGCTTTACCAACGGGCCCCAGGTCTTGCTTGTGTAACCCAACTCTGCCCACTGTACATAGTCCGTCGCCCACGGTGCAATCGTATAGCCATCCGCCTTGAAGGTCGAGGAAAGCTTGACATCACTCAACGGCAGGTACCCATAGTCAAGGCTGCCATTACGCAAGGCATCGACCTCCGCCGTCTGCGAAGAGAAACTCTCTAAAACGTACCCGGAGAGCTTCGGTTTATCCGGACCAGTAAAGGCCTTATTGCGTTCGAAGACGGTACGCGCCGTCGTCGGATCATAGGATTGCAACTTCCATGGACCATCGACCACCTGCCACAAAGGATTGGTGGCATAGGTGGAGAGCTTCGAAGACTGCGCGTATAGAAATTTAAAAACAGCTTTCGCCCCAGCTGAGGTAAGGTCATAGTTGCCAACCTTACCTCCGGAAGACTCGCGATCCCACACCTGCTGCGGGAGCGGGACAACATCGGTCAACTCATTATCTGTAAACCACAAAGGATTGACCGCATTCTTGAGCGTCAAGGTGAACTGTGTCGGCGAATCTACATGAAAACTCGAAACATTATCGGGGAAGTTACCTGGTACATAAGTGGCAATCTGGGACTTATTCGCCACATACAAATTGTAGAAGAACTGGACATCCCTCGCCGTGACCGCGCTCCCATCAGACCACTTCCACGCGTTGAGTGTGACCGTAACCGTCTTATCGCCATTCGAATACACCGGCTGTTGCCCAATACTATCGGCGTAGTTGATCACTGGTGATGCACCGTTACCCGCCACATACAAGGGCCGGTACATGCCATACTCAGCGTTCTGGTCCCAAGGTTCATAGTTGGCTTCATTCGGGATCGGCAAGACCCAAGAGTAGGTATCACCGGTGTGCAACGCATAGCTGGCATAATTCGCCGCAACCTGGGATGCCGACGACCCAGACGCCGCGGCACCAGAGCTCGTGCTACCGCAGGCAGCAGCCACCAAGGACATGCCACCAGCCAACAAACCAAGCTTCATCCAACTCTTCATACCCGACATCTGTCGAAACCCTCCCCGATATCCGCTACCCCTAGGGCAGATTGCCAAGACCGCGTTGCAGCGGGACCACAAGATCCCCCACACGATCTCCCCCAGCAATACAATCTTCTGTTGTATCACTGAATTTGTACTACTTTATTACTTTCCATCGTACCTAGCAACCGATTCCGCAGATTTCCCCCGAATTTCCTCAGCTCACCCTAACCCAGCAGGACGAGTCCCCAGCCCCGGCCGGTCCAACCCTTGGCGTGGGGGCAAAACAAAACAACCCCCCTCGCAATGAGGGGGGTTGTTGAAACGAGCGGCAGTGCCCTACTCTCCCAGGGGGCCTCCCCCCAAGTACCATCGGCGCGGGCGGGCTTAACTGGTCGTGTTCGGAATGGGAACGGGTGTCTCCCCACCGCTATTGCCACCGCTCGAAATTGTCAATCTCTATCAATGAGACGCATCTCAACGATACATCTCTCTGCGTATATGTCGTTCGCTGCGTATGTCGTCACTTCTTTAAGAAGGAAAGAGCGAGCACGGGTATCTCCAAGCCCTCGGCCGATTAGTACCGGTCGGCTGAACACATTGCTGTGCTTACACCTCCGGCCTATCAACGTGATCGTCTCTCACGGGCCTTACCAGGTTAACCCTGTGGGAAACCTCATCTTGAAAAGAGCTTCGCGCT